>NZ_JAAORL010000001.1:711020-1066530 GCF_017696015.1 Prochlorococcus marinus CUG1415
AAATCAACTATTTTATCCATAGCTTCTCTATTTTTGCTGACTATAGAGTAAGTTTCTTCATAACATTCCTTAACCATTACTCTTACACTTTCGTCGATTTGTTTGGAGATTGAATCAGAAATTTCACTTCTAGTCATCAAATCTCTACCCACAAAAACTTCTTGATTACCACCTTCTAAAGCTATCGGACCAAGATTACTCATTCCAAATCTTGTTACCATTTGACGCGCCATAGAAGCAACTTGTTGGAAATCACCACCGGCACCTGTTGTAATTTCACCTTTTCCAAAAACAACATCCTCAGCAGCTCTTCCTCCTAATGCGCCCATGATTCTAGCTTTGAGTTGAGCCCTGCTAATGAGAGTTTGTTCATCATCTGGAGTGAACCAAGTTAATCCCTTAGCTTGACCTCTTGGAATGACTGTAACTTTTTGAACAGGATCATGAGCTTTGACTAAAGAACCAATAAGAGCATGACCAACTTCGTGGTAAGCAATTAATCTTTTGCTTCTGCCATCTGTTAAAGGAGAACCCTCCATCCCAGCAACAATCCTATCTACAGAGTCATCAATTTCTGTAATGCCAATAGAATCTTTTCTTCTCCTGGCGGTTAAGATAGCAGCCTCATTTAATAAATTTGCTAAATCAGCTCCAGTGAAACCTGGGGTTCTTCTTGCAATACTTTCGAGTGTTAAATTATCTTGAAGTCTCTTGTTTCTCGCATGTACTTCAAGTATTGATAGTCTGCCCTTGATGTCTGGCGCGTCTACAGTTACCTGCCTGTCGAATCTACCTGGTCGCATAAGAGCTGAATCTAAAACGTCTGGTCTATTTGTGGCTGCGATGATTATTATGCCACTATTCCCTTCAAATCCATCCATTTCAGTGAGCAATTGGTTGAGAGTTTGTTCTCTCTCATCATTTCCACCTCCAATTCCTGCACCTCTTTGCCTTCCAACTGCATCAATTTCATCAATAAAAATTAGACAAGGACTATTTTCTTTGGCTCTTTTAAAAAGATCTCTTACTCTACTCGCACCAACACCAACAAACATCTCAACAAATTCAGAACCTGATAATGAAAAAAATGGTACATCAGCTTCTCCTGCAATTGCTTTTGCTAAGAGGGTTTTACCAGTTCCAGGAGGCCCCACCAATAAAACACCTTTGGGAATTCTTGCTCCCACGGAAGTAAATTTTTCTGGTTTCTTTAGAAAAGTGACAACCTCTTGTAAATCCTCTTTAGCTTCATTAACACCTGCAACGTCGTCAAAAACAACTCCTGTTTCAGCTTCCATTGCAAATCTAGCCTTTGTTTTCCCAAATTGCATTGCCTGGCCAGGCCCTCCAGGCATGCCATTCGATCTTCTAGCTAATAAAATTAAACCTCCAATCAAAATGGCTGGGAAAAGTAAATTACCCAAAATTCCTAATGCAGGTGGAGCCGTCTTAACAGGATGAACATCAAAACTAATCCCCTCATTTTTTAACTTGTTTATAAGTTCTGGTGTCAAGCCAGGAAGATCTACTCTCAATCTTTGAACCTTATTATCTAAATCCGAATCTATTGTTTCTATAACAGCATTTCTACCTCCTTCAAAAATATCAACTGATGTAACCCTTCCTGAATTAATGTAATCTAAGAATCTTCCATAACTAACTCTTGCTACCGCAGAATTTCTTGGTGCAATGGTTGTACCATTTGATTTAAGTGAATCAACATTATTAGAAGATAAAAGTTGGTAGGAAAGTGCAATTACTAAAAGTATAGGTAAAGCCCATAAAATTAATGTTTTAAATTTCTGATTCATTAATTTGTTAAATTTGTTTTTAGATTCTAGAATGATTCAGCTCATTTCGTTGATATTTTCTCTATCTTTATGCTTATATTACTCTTGGAGGTATTATATTTATTTATGAAATTTGAGATCAAAGATAAGGTTAAGTTGATTGCCCCAGTTTCCTATTTAAAGACTTCAGATAATATGCCAATGCTAAGACCTCCAGATTTAGTGGCGATTGATGAAATTGGAGAAATCCTATCAATAAAATCATTAAATACAGTTGAGGTAAAGTTTAGAAGAGGGGCCTTTTTGATCGACATTAATAAAATTGAGAAAATCTAATTTCTAAAGTTTTTCATCCACCTAGTATTAATTTCTAAACATAATTTTTTATTCCCAGAAATACAAAAAAAAGGTTTCGAAAAATATTTGTTAGTCAATTTAAGAATATCTAATGAAGAGATAGCGTCTATTTTTGAATTTAAATCGATTTCCGAAAAAGGAAATAATCCATAGCTAATTAATTGTATGTTCCGCTGTAAAATCTCATCTAATGATTGATTACTTACAAGAAAAGTACCTTTTAACTTTTCTTTAGCTAAAAATAGTTCAGCATCAATTAAAGGGTTTAAAAGTAAATTTTCCCATAAAGACGATAAAAGTTCAAAAGCAAAAAGAGCATTTTTATTGGATACTGATAAATAAACTAAAAATGGCGCATTCCCACTTCTGACAGGATTAAAAACTCCCAGATCGTATGTGATGCCATTTGTTTCCCTGAAAAGTTTAAATAAAGCAGAGCTCATTCCATAAGATAAATATGACTCCAAAACTTTAAGTGGCAAGTATTCACTACTTCTACGAGAACAAGTTTGGTTCCCTATCATTATGATTGTTTGATTTGATTCATTAATAATGTAATCAAATCTTTCCATATGGTCTAAATCATGATTTTGAATGCTTGATATCTCATTTGTGTCTTTTTGATCGATTGTCTCTAAATTTTCTCCCTTCACTTCCAAATTGTTTGAAATTATATACTTTTCTCGCATTGTGAAATTTTTAAATTCCCTTAAAACCTCTTCATGAGTAATACTTGAGACATCATTTTTATTACCAATTGTATTGAAAGCATAGGGATGTGTTGAGTAAACAATTTTTCTCCATTTCTCGAAACAATTATTGAATGGATTCTCTTTATCTTTTTTAATTAAATCCATAGAGGATTTTTTTACTTTTTGAAATTCAATTTCCGAAAGAATTGGCTTATTAACTATTAAATCTAATAGAGGAAGTAATTTGCTGAAATGTTCATTTAGGGATTTAATAGTTATAGAAATACCATCTTCAAATACTTCTTGATTTAATTCTGCTCCGTAGGATTCAATATATTCAGAAAGGACTAAATTATCAAAGCCTTCACATCCCCGTGTAAGTAATGAACAAAGAATCCTGTTTATTCCTCTTTTACTGATACTATCCATATCACTACCCCCTTTAATCCAAATAGAGGCAGTCGAAAAATTTCTTTTTTTATAATTTAAGAAATATCTTTTTATCATTTACTAGGAGATGCAATTAGAGTAAATTTATCTCTTCGGATATATTTAGTTATCTCTTTAAAATTATTTAAATCATTCCAATAGTTTAAATGACTTTCTAATTTTTTAAGCGAAGATTTCCTCCCCCAAAGTAGCTCATTTCCAAAGAATGAAGAAAGCTGTGTTGAGGTCTCTAAATTAAAGACATAATTGCTTTTTACAATATTTATGGATTTTCTTATTTCATTCAAAGTCAAAGTTTTATAGTCAAATATTTCATCTATTGTTTTATTTATTTGCTGCTCTACTAAATAGGTATCTTTGTTTTCAAAACTTGCTTCAATAATAAATAATCCGCCTAATTCTCCTGCATTTACATCTACATATATAGATTCAACAATATTTTTATCTTCTTTTAAAATTTTTACTAACCTGCTATTTCTCCCTACAGAAAGTATTGATGCTAATATTTCTAATCCAATAATATATTTTTGATTATTGAGGTTTGGGATAAACCAAGCCATAAATATCCTTGAAAATTCTAAATTATCAAACTTAATCACCTCTCTTCCTTTTCTAATTTGCAAGTCAGGTTTACTTTTTTTTAGATTTGTAAAATTTGAATCCTTAAGTATTGGTCTTTTATTTATCCCAGATAAATCACTTTTTTTAAATGTCTTATAAATATCTTCTGAGAGATTTCCCGCAATGGCAATACAAATTTTATCGCATGTGTAATGATTACGATGAAATTTTTTAAGATCATTTATCTCTAATTTTTTAATACTTTGTTCAGTTCCTAATATTGAATTGGCATAATTGGAACTTAACCAAACCCTATTTAAAAAGTAATTAAATAATTTTTCTTCAGGCTGATCATTTTGTTGTTTTATTTCATCAATGACTACGCCTTTTTCTTTTGTGAATTCATCAATATTAAAATTTGGAGAAACAATTATGTTTGTCAAAAGGACAAGTGATTCTCTAAAGTTATTCGGGGGGATGAGGACATGGTAGTGTACATCATCATAACCTGTTGAAGCATTGCTTAAACCTCCAAGTGATTCAATTTTATGATCAAATTCACCTGGCATTATTTTGTTAGAGCCTTTAAAAATCATATGTTCTAGAAAATGAGCAGTGCCGTTTTTATCAACCTCCTCAAATGAAGAACCTGCTTTGCACCAAATATCAATGCTTATAAGCGGCAATTCTTTATTATCCACAAATACACATCTTGTTTTGCTTGAATGGGTGTAGTAGCTAACGTTCCCTACATTCATTTAAAATCTCTCTTTAATTCTATTTTGATCCTTTTTAATCTTGTTGTCTGAATCTTTAACTAAAACTAAATTAACAGACCCTCTTATTTTGAACTTGTTACAAAATATAAGAGAGCACAGATCCATGCTTGAAAACCTTAAGAGTATAAAGATTGATCCAAAGCTTACCAATATAGTTTCCAACGAAATAGGTAAAGAACTATTCATAGAAAACGAATTTCATAAAGCGAAAGGATTTAGAAAGTTACATATCGAAGTGGCAGAATTTTCAAGAAATCTTAAAATTTTACACTGTGTTTTTTTTCCTGATCCGAAGTTTGATATCCCAATTTTTGGTATGGATTTAGTTAAAATAAATGATATTGTTTCTGCTGCAATTGTTGATTTATCGCCTGCATCTAAAAATCAAGATGTCAAATACGAAAATCTTCTTTCTGCAGTAGATAAAAGTTCTTTCACCTTATTGCGGGAGATTCCTAAATGGGGGGAGATATTTTCTAAAAATGTATTTTTTGCTTCTTTAAAAAACGATTCAGAAAAAAATGCTTTTTGCAAGATAGTTAATCAATACCTCTCTATTTTAATCAAATTAAGTAGAGAAGCCAGACCCGAATTTAATAAGGAAATTATTCAAGAGAGAAAAAATTATCAAAAAAATTATTGTTTGCAACAGATGAAGAATGAAAAGACGAGTATGGTTCTCTTAAAATATTTTGATGAAAAATGGGTAAATAATTATATAAAAACTGTACTATTTGATTTCTAATGCGTCTAAAAACATACAAAAAGTTTTTTATTAGTGTGTTTTTATTAACACCATTATCTCTTGGGATTATTTCCTGCTCAGGCAATAATAAATCAAGTCCTAGATTAAAAGAGGAAATAACTGCAAATTTCATACCCCCCATTACAGCTGTTGCGGCACTGGGTCAACTTTCTCCTTCGGGAGAAGTCAGGCAATTGGCAGCTCCCGTAAGTCAGTTTGGTTCGTCTCCTCGAATAACTGAACTTTTAGTAAATGAAGGAGATTTTGTGAAGAAGGATGATGTGCTTGCAATTTTCGAAAACAGAGAAAAGTTAATCTCAGATCTTGATATGCATAATAAATTAATCGATACTGTTAACCATGAAATTTCCTTAAAGAAAGATCAAATTAAGAGGTATGAATTAGCTTTGAGCAAAGATGTATATTCTTTTGTACAGTTGTCGCAGAGAAAAGACGAATTGTTAAAATTGCAAAAACAAAAAATAACCTACATCGGAGATAAAAAAAATATCGAGATAGATTTATTTAACTCAGAATTAAGGAGCCCCATCGATGGTTTTATACTCGAAATAAATACAAGAGTTGGGGAGAGGCCAACAAATAAAGGAATCTTGGATATTGGCTCTAGTCAAAAGATGGAGGCTCTAATAGAGGTTTATGAATCAGATATTGATAGAGTCTTTTTGTCTCAGAATGTTGAATTGAGCAGTGAGAATGGTGGCTTCAAAGAAATTCTAAAAGGCAAGGTTATAAGGATAAGTCCTCAGGTTAAACAAAGAAAAGTTTTATCAACTGATCCAACTGGGGATGCTGATTCTCGTATTGTCGAAGTACTTGTAAAACTAGATAAAGAATCTATGGAGCTTGTGCAATATTTCTCAGGGATGAAAGTGATAGCAAAATTTATTCCCTAATGCATTTTTCTCTTTTAAAATTCAGAAAAATACCGTTAGCTTGGTTATTATTGACAAGGCAACCATTAAGGTTGATGGTCGCAATTGCAGGGATAAGTTTTGCTGGAATTTTGATGTTTATGCAACTTGGTTTCAGAGATGGTTTATTTGATACGAGCGTAACTATCCATAAACTTTTAGATGCTGATCTAGTTTTAATAAGTCCCAGATCGAAAAGTTCTATTAGCATGAGTGGATTTCCAAAAAGAAGATTGATTCAAACTCTAGCTGTAGAAGATGTAGAAAAAACTGCTCCAGTAAATTTAAATTATTTACTATGGAGAAATCCCGAAAATCTTAAAACTAGATCGATACTTGCTTTAGGCTTTAACCCCTCCGATTCACTTCTATTAGATGATGGTTTCTCAAAAAAAGCTTATAAATTAAGAAATCCATCAAGAGTACTATTTGACAAACTTTCTAGGCCCGAATTTGGACCAATTGAAGAATGGTTTTTATCAGATCAAAAAGTTGAAACTGAGGTTGCAGGAAAAAGAGTAATTGTGGAAGGTCTTGTCGAATTGGGACCATCTTTCGGTGCAGATGGTAATTTAATAACTAGCAGAGAAACTTTTTTAAGACTTTTTCCTGCAAATCCTCCAGGGAGTATAGAAATTGGTTTAGTAAAGCTTAGAAAAGGATCTGATCATGAATTAATTTCTAGAATTTTAAATAACTCACTCCCAAATGATGTACGTGTTTTAACAAAAAATCAATTTATAGAATTTGAGAAGAATTATTGGAAAAATAGTACTGCAATAGGTTTTATATTTAGTTTGGGAGCTTTGATGGGTTTTGTTGTAGGTTGTGTGGTTGTTTATCAAATACTTTATAGTGACGTTACTGACCACCTCGCAGAGTATGCGACCTTATTGGCGATGGGGTATAGACTGAAGTCTTTATTTTTTGTCGTTGCAAGAGAGGGATTTTTGTTGGCATTTTTTGGTTATTTACCTGCTTATTTCGCTGGTCAAATACTTTATTCAGTTATAAGAAACTCTACTAAGCTCCCAATAATAATGGATGCAGATAAAACGATTTTGATTTTTGTATTAGTTTTAGTTATGTGTATGGGCTCTGCTGGTATTGCTATGCGTAAATTAGTTGATGCTGATCCAGCTGAAATTTTTTAATAATTAAGAATATTAATGGTTAAAGCTGATAAATCAAAAAATAACACTAAGATCTTAAAAACTGTTTCAATAAATAATTTGAGTCATTTTTATGGAAAAAATGAAAATAAAAAACAAGTCCTTAATAATGTTAATTTAAATATTGATAAAGGAGAATTGGTTCTTTTAAAAGGACCTTCTGGATGTGGCAAAACAACTCTTTTAACCTTAATTGGTGCTTTGAGAACCTGTCAAAGTGGAGATTTAACTGTATTAAATAATCAGTTAAATGGAGCATCAAGAAAAACGCGTCAGATTCTTAGAAGAAGTATTGGGATGATTTTTCAAGGTCACAATCTGTTGAGATGTTTAACAGCCGAACAAAATGTTCAAATGGGTGCCGATTTAATAAAAGGGCTAACATATTTGCAAAGACGTGAAATTGCAAGAAATTGGTTGTCAGCAGTAGGGTTAGAAGAACATTACAAGAAGTTGCCCAATGACTTATCTGGAGGGCAAAAACAGAGAGTAGCAATTGCTCGAGCGTTATCAGCTAATCCAAAACTTTTACTTGCTGATGAGCCGACTTCTGCTTTAGATAGCATTACAGGAAGGGAAATAGTTACCCTTTTAAGAAAATTAGCAAAAGAACAAAATTGCTCTGTACTTATGGTGACTCACGATCCAAGAATTTCTGATATGGCTGATAGGATATTAAATATGGAAGATGGTAAAATATATAGTGCCCATAGTGAGCTAGTATAGTTAAAAGTTAAAAATTTCATGTCAAAGAGAAGGAATTTAAAAAAAGAAAAGCAAGAACGTAATCGAGCATATGCCAGAAAGTTCAAAAAAAGGAAATTAAGAGCTGACGGAAGACCTGATGGTGGAAATGTTACAGGTACAGCAAATAATGGCGGGGCAGCTGATTAGGAAAAATCTCTTATTTTTATCTTTCTGAGTTCTTTTATAATGAATATTTAAAGTGTGATCATGAATGTAAGTATTGTTATACCGACTTACAATAGAAAACCTATTTTAGAGAAATGTCTTGTTGCGCTAGAGAATCAGAAATTAAATAAAAATACTAGTAATTATGAAATTATAGTAGTTGATGATGGATCTACTGATGGAACAAGCTCGTGGATAAAAAAAAATAAAGCTAATCTTCCACACGTTGTCCTATTTGAACAAGAACATAGTGGACCTGCACTAGGAAGAAATCTTGGAGTAATTAAATCAAAATATGAAATTATTATATTTATTGATAGTGATCTAATTGTTTTAGATAATTTTATAACTTGCCATGTAGATCAATTACTTTCCTTTTGGAGGAAAAATAATAAGAAGTGTTTTACCTATGGTACTGTGATCAATACATCTAATTTTCTATATCCTCAGAGTGAAAAACATAAAATCATAGATACTTCTTTTGCCTACTTCGCTACTGGAAATGTCGCGATATCAAAAGAATTGATTTTAAGTGTTGGCTTATTTGATACTTCTTTTAGCCTTTATGGTTGGGAGGATTTGGAACTAGGAGAAAGATTAAAAAAAATAGGGACAAAATTAATTAAATGTCCTAATGCAGTAGGTTTTCATTGGCATCCACCTTTTAATTGCGATCAAATAGAATCATTGATAAATCAAGAAAAAGAGAGGGCAAAGATGGCATTAATTTTTTATAAAAAACATCCAAATTTGAGGGTTAGATTTATGATTCAATTAACTCCTCTTCATATTTTACTTTGGCAGTTCCTTTGCCTAGGAGGAATAATTAGTGTTGATAGAATCCTACCATTACTTAGATTTTTAGTTAGTTTAAGAAGACATAGACTTGCACTTGAGATACTTAGGCTCCCATTAAATTTGATTTACATTAAGCAGTTAACCAAATCAAGATAAAAAACTTTTAGAAATACACATCACTTGCTACAATTATTAAAATTAAATCCACACATCTGACAGTTTCGGGTGAATTATTAATTTAAATTCCCCGTCAGATGGAGGCTAACCCGAAACCTTTAAATTATGGCTGTTGTATCACTATCTGAAATGATGGAAGCTGGTGCTCATTTTGGGCATCAAACTAGGCGTTGGAATCCCAAAATGTCTAAGTATATATATTGTGCGAGAAATGGAGTACATATTATTGATCTTGTAAAAACAGCATTATGTATGAATAATGCATACAAATGGACAAGGAACGCAGCAAAAAGTGGTAAACGTTTCCTATTTGTTGGGACAAAAAAACAGGCTTCAGACGTAGTTGCCCAAGAAGCAACTCGATGCGGAGCTGCATATGTAAATCAAAGATGGCTTGGGGGAATGCTGACAAATTGGACAACCATGAAGGCTAGAATTGAAAGATTGAAGGAACTAGAAAGAATGGAAAGTAGTGGTTTGATTGCAATGAGGCCTAAAAAAGAAGCTGCAGTTCTAAGGAGAGAACTAGAAAGATTACAAAAATACTTGGGGGGACTTAAGGGTATGAGGAGATTACCAGACGTAGTGGTTTTGGTTGATCAGAGAAGAGAATCAAACGCAGTTCTAGAAGCTAGAAAATTAGATATCTCATTAGTATCAATGTTGGATACTAACTGTGATCCAGATTTGTGTGAAGTACCAATTCCATGTAACGACGATGCCGTTAGATCTGTTCAACTTATTTTAGGAAGACTTGCAGATGCCATTAATGAAGGCAGGAAGGGATCAAATGCCGAAAGAAAAAATTAAATTTTAATTTAAAACTTACTAATCACTATTTTTATTAATTCAATGGCAAACATTACAGCAAAACTCGTAAAAGATCTTAGAGATAAGACTGGTGCAGGAATGATGGATTGCAAAAAAGCTCTTAAAGAAACTGATGGAAATGTTGATAAAGCTTTGGAATGGTTAAGAAAGAAAGGTATAGCTAGTGCTGAAAAGAAGTCCGGAAGAGTTGCGGCTGAAGGCTCTATTGGTAGTTATATACATACAGGATCAAGAGTTGGAGTTCTACTAGAATTAAATTGTGAAACTGATTTTGTTGCTAGAGGTGATAAATTTCAGTCTCTGTTGAAGGATGTCTCAATGCAGGTGGCAGCTTGCCCGAATGTTGAGTATGTCTCAATTGATGAAATACCAGAAGATGTTGTGGATAAAGAAAAGCAGATTGAAATGGGGAGAGATGATTTATCAGGAAAACCAGAACAAATTAAAGAAAAAATAGTTGAAGGGAGAATAGCGAAAAGACTTAATGAGATGGTTTTGCTTTCACAACCTTATATTAAAGATAGTTCTCTTACTGTTGAGGATCTTGTTAAACAAGCAGCCGCAACAATTGGAGAAAATATCAAAGTAAGACGATTTACAAGATATACGTTGGGTGAAGGTATCGAAAAAAATCAAATGGACTTCGCTGAAGAAGTTGCATCAATGAAATCAAACTAGTTACTTGAATAATTTGAATAATTACGAAGAAATAGATAAAATTAATTCTCAATTAGAGAGAGCAGATATACAAAAAAGAAGATTAATTCGTAATATATATATGGAATATGAACTTTATCTTAATCTTGTAAGAGATCTATTATGCATTTCTGTAGAAAAAGGGCTTTACGAATTATCTATTTCTCTATCAATTAAAGATGATTTCATAAATTCAAATGAACTTTTTTCTCTCTTTGAAAAAAAAATAAGCAAACTTATTTATAAAAAATTACCTTTAATAACAGTAGAACAATTAAAAATAAATAAAATTGAAAAAAACATCAACAAGGAGATTAATTTTAATAGTTTAGGAAGGTCCCCAAAAATAAAGCATGATCAAAAAGAGAAATTTCAAAATGAAGATGTTTGTCAATTTGAAGAACATTTTCAGTTTCAGATTAGTGAAGATATTTCTAATACCTCTGAATATTATCAAGTTGAAAATCATGATAAATTCGTATCACTTGATTTAGATAAGAATGACCATATTAATTATTTATCTAATAACAATGTTATTGAAAATATAGGTGTAGAAAAACAATTTATTTCCTCCATATTAGAATTAATAGATGAAGTTAAGGTTAAAAACCCAAGACATGCTGAGAACTACAATATCAATCAAATGGATATTGCTCCCAAACATCAGAGTCTTAAAAACTTAGATTTAATTGACAAGTCATTGAATAATCTATTATTAAATCTTTCATACAAAATTAACTTAGAATTATTTAAGGCCAATCTAATAAAAAGGATTATATCTCAAGATTCCTTTGAGTACTTAGTAGGCAAAAATTTAATGATAAAATATCCAAATCCTTTTGTAGTCAATTTCGAATTCAATATAAATCATTCATCATCAAATAGCGAAAGTCCTCCAAGTATTATTTTCTTTAATATATCTACTGTTGAGTTGGAATTTAAAAATTTAAATCTTTCTATCCAAAGGAATAAAATAAATGAGCTTAAAAATCAATTTCAGCGTTTGATTAAAAAAGAAAGATACTGGAGGCAAAAAGAAATAACTTTGAATAAAATACGTTGAAAAAATAAATCTTTTTCAGATGTGACTAGTAGCGGGAACAATAAATTAATTAAGGATTGGATAAGACCTCTTCAGAAGTCTCTAACCATTGAAACGGAAAGTAAATTTATTAATACATTAGGAAGGACAAAATATTTTAATGATTATTTGTATGAATCATTGACAAAACTAGAAAATCTAAATCTCTCAGACGAATATCTGAGGATATTTAATGAATTTTCCAAAAAATATATTGAATATAATAAATTAGAAGTTAATCAAAGAAAAAGATTAATTATAGATACAAGAAAAAGTCTTTATAAACTTGGTAAAACTTTAGAAATAGAAAATTCTAATAATATTTCTAATACATTTATTTTGAATAAAATTGATTCAAGTTTATCTCTTGATTCAGATATAGCTTTAATAAAAAATGTTGGCAAAGTTTATAAAAATAAGCTTAATGAATTAGGTGTTTTTAATATAAAAGACCTAATTAATTATTTCCCACGAACATATTTAGACTATACGAACAGAGTTAAGATAATAAATCTAAAACCAGATAATTTATATACTTGCATCGCTAATATTAAAAGATTTTATATTTATAAAAGTAAAAAGAATAGTAATTTATCAATAATGAACATTGTAGTTTCTGATGAAACTTCTTCTATAAAGGTTACAAAATTTTTTTTAGGAAGGCGATTCCGATCTTATTCCTTCTTCGCTTCTCAAAAATCTTTGTATACTTTGGGTACTAAATTAGCGATATCCGGCAAGGTTAAATTGACAGAGTATGGCAAAACTTTTGTAGATCCCCAGATTGAGATTCTTAAGGATAATAATGATAATTTTAATTTCTCTGGAAAAATATTACCCTTATATTCATTAGCTGAAGCATTAACAAATATGAGTTTTATAAAACTCATGAAAAAGGTACTAATCTATGCAAAGCAATATCCTGAAATTTTAAATAAAAAGCAACTTGATGCATTGTCTTTATTATCTAAAGGAGATTCTTTGATCAATATTCATTTACCACCAACTCAAAAGGCACTTATTGAGTCAAAAAAACGTTTGGTTTTTGATGAGTTGTTCCTTCTGCAACTAAAGTTCCTACTTAGAAAAAGAAAGACGAAAAAAAATATAGTTGCCAAACAATTTCCTCAAAAAAAATCTTTACTAAAAGAATTTTTAAATACTTTCCCTTTTGAATTAACAAAATCTCAAGTCAAAGTTTTAAATGAAATCAAGAATGATTTAGCTAATCCCGTTCCAATGTCGAGACTGCTTCAGGGAGATGTGGGAAGTGGTAAAACTATTATTGCAATAGCATCTCTTTTAATTGTTATTGAAAAAAATTTACAAGGTGCTTTTATGGCCCCTACTGAAGTATTGGCAGAACAACATTATAAAAATTTATTAAAGTATTTGAACCCACTTTTAGTGTCTATTGAGCTTCTTACAGGGAATACTCCTCAAAAAAAGAGAAAAGAAATTCTCTCTAATTTGAACAATGGACTAGTTGATATCCTTGTAGGTACTCATGCATTATTTGAAGATAAAGTCATCTTTAATTCATTAGGGATGGTAGTAATTGATGAACAACATAGGTTTGGCGTGACTCAAAGAAATAGATTGCTAAAAAAAGGCGAGAATACTAACTTGTTATCAATGACAGCAACTCCAATTCCAAGAACTCTTGCGCTTTCTATTTATGGAGATTTAGATGTTAGTCAAATTACAGAACTTCCTCCTGGAAGAATTCCTATAACTACAAAAATAATTTCAGAAGATGATTTGACTAGTTTGTTCAAGATTGTTGAAGATGAGATCACTAAGGGAAGGCAAGCTTATGTAATTTTGCCACTGATAGAAGATTCAGAAAAAATGAATTTAAGGTCTGCAAAGAAAACATTTAAACATTTATCAGAAGAGGTTTTTTTTAAGAAAAAAGTTGGATTATTACATGGGAAATTAAATTCACAAGAAAAGAACGAAGTGATTAATTCTTTTTTAAAAAATGAAATTAATATATTGGTTTCAACTACAGTAATTGAGGTTGGGATTGATGTGCCTAATGCCACTATTATGATTATTTATAACTCGGAAAGATTTGGATTGTCTCAACTACATCAATTAAGGGGAAGAGTTGGTAGGGGATCAACCAAGTCTTTTTGTTATCTAGTAACCTCGGATAAAAATGGATTAGAAAATAAGCGATTATGTGTTTTGCAAACATCTAATGATGGTTTTTATATCGCCGAGAAAGACTTGGAGCTTAGAGGCCCAGGTCAGATTTTAGGATATAGACAATCTGGATTACCTGATTTTGTATTGGACAATTTACCTAACAATAAATTCCTAATTGAAAAGGCAAGAGAAGAGGCTATTAGGGTTATTAATAATGATCCTGATTTAAAAGAAAATATAGTTTTAAGGAATATATTAATTGATAATTCTGATAATAAATTCATTCATGATTTCTTGAATTGAAAAATATTATTGTCATTTTTTTAATATATGCAAATATAAATTAATTACAAATTTTAATTGAAAATTTGGAATAAAATACCAATTGAAGAGAATGGAGATAAATTAATATCTATACCTAGCTACTTCAATTTTTTTGATCCCCACCCTTACTTTAATTTAGGAGCACCATATAAAGATAAAACTGCTCTTTGGAAATTAAGAAAGGAGGTCGTAAATAGATTAGTAAAAGTAAATGATTATTTGATATCTAAGAATAGTTTTTACCTTTTAATTTATGACGGTTGGCGACCTTTAGAAGTACAAGAATTTATGTTTAAAAGAGCCTTTTCTTTAGAGTGTGAAAAATTGGATATTGATGTTTCTATAGAAAATATGAAATCTTATCCATATATTTTAAAAAAAGTTGAAAAATTTTGGGCATATCCTTCTTTCGACTCTAATTGTCCTCCTCCTCATTCAACTGGTGGAGCATTGGATGTTTGTTTATCAGATAAATACGGAAATCTTGTTGAAATGGGAAGCCAAGTTGATCAAATGGATAATTCTTCAATTCCTAATTTTTATGAAAAAGTTAATAGTGAAGAAGCAATTATTTGGAATAGTAGAAGAAATTTATTAAGAGAAATTATGTCTAAATTTGGCTTCACTCAACATCCAAATGAATGGTGGCATTTTAGTTATGGTGATCAATTATGGGCTTGGAAAAACAAAAAAGAAAATGCCCTCTATGGAAAAATCTAAATTTTATTGAATTTTATTTAGTAAATTCATAATAGAACTTTCATCTTGCGTATTTATAAAATCTCCAAAATCTGAATCTGAACTGCTTTTCCAATAATCAAATAGTGGTTGAAGAGTTTTTTCTAAATCGTTTAGTTCCATTTTTTGTAAGAATGGTTTGGCTAACCTTTGTAGATTTTTACTACCCCCTAACCATAATTGGTATTTATTTTGTCCACTCCCTACAAGTGCCAATTCTGCCATGTAAGGTCTTGTACATCCATTCGGACAACCTGTCATTCTAAATAAAATTGTTTTTTCTATTTTTAAATCTAATAGTAACTTTTCAATCCTTTTAAGTACATCCGGTAAAATTCTTTCTGCTTCAGTCATCGCAAGACCACAAAGTGGTAAAGCTGGGCATGCCAAAGCGTGCCGTTGTATTTCATTAATTTCATCTAAATTGTCGTATCCAATTTTTGATAGAGCTTTTTTAATTGCACTTTTGTTTTTATTAGCGATATTACAAAGTAAAATATCTTGATTAGGTGTAAGTCTTAAATCAAGATTATATTTTTTTACGATACTAGTAATGGTATTCTTCTTCTCTCCGAATAATCTCCCTGATAATAAAGGTAATCCTACGAAATAAGAGGTATTATTTTGTTTATGCCAACCTAGATAATCAATAAGAACTTTTTTGGGTTCTTTTCTGATTTTTTTAATTTCTTTTTTGAAGTACTTCTCTAGAAGTAACTTTTTGAACCATTTAATACCTTTTCTGTGGAGAAGGTATTTCATTCTTGAATTTTTCCTTGATTTTCTATCACCATAATCTCTTTGAATAGCCACAATACTTTGTATTAATTCATAAATATCTTGTTCTTCAACATATCCAAGCGGATCTGCAATTCTGGCAAAAGTTTCTTCATTATTATGTGTTCTACCCATCCCACCTCCAACATAGAAGTTGCAGCCCTCCAATTTTCCATCTTTAGAAGTAAAAGCAACTAATCCTATGTCATTAGTAAGAAGATCAACAGAATTATCTCCAGGAACTGTAACAGCGCATTTAAATTTCCTGGGTAAATAAGATGAACCATAGAGAGGTTCATCTTTTATTCCACTAAAAACATTATCTTTGAATTGTAGTCTCCTAATAGTTTCAATATCATTGTCAGGCTTTATGGTGTATTCTAAATCCCCATCAGCCCAAAGCTCTAAAAAAGTACCTTGACCAGCTATTGGGGTAAGAAGGTCTGCAACTTTTTTAGCCAATGCTCTTGCAATATTGTAATCCTGAGAATTAAATGGAGCCGCTGGGGCCATTACGTTTCTATTTATGTCTCCACATGCAGCTAATGTTGAGCCCATTGAATTTACAATTGTTTTAATTACTTCCTTTAGATTCTCCTTTCTAATGCCATGCATTTGAAAGGCTTGTCTTGTAGTTGCTCTTAATGATCCATTACCTAGTTTGTCAGATAATTCATCTAATGCTAAAAATAATTTCCCAGGAATTTCCCCTCCTGGACTTCTTAACCTAAGCATCATTTGCCAATCTTTACTTTTCCCAGGTTTTCTATTCTCCCTGTTATCTTGTTGATAGCTACCATGAAATTTTAATAATTGAACTGCATCATTAGTAAAATGATCACTATCATTAATTAATTCAGTAGCAAGGGGCTCCCTAAGAAAGTGGCTACTTTTTTTGAAATTTTCAAATTTAGATACTTCTAATCCATTTGCTAAGCAAACAGTTTCTTCTTTGGCAGAATCTTTTTTCTTTTTTACTTTCTCAACCTTGATCAAAGGACCAAAACATATCTCTTTTTATACATTAGCGAAAAGCTTATTTAACCGGTAGTAAATTATAGTAAAAGAAATCATATTATTTTCTTGTCTAAATATTTACTTGAGATAGGAACCGAAGAGTTGCCAGCAGAATTTTCTCAATCTGTTCTTGATCAATTTAATTCTCTAATAGAATTTGAATTGAAAAAAAAACTTATTAAATATAACAATATTCTTGTTACCTCTACACCAAGGAGGATAGTTCTATTTGTAGAAGGCTTAATCGATTACGCAGAAGACAAAACTATATTGAGAAAAGGACCTAAAGCAAATTCAGCTTTTTTGAATGGGTCTCCTACTAATGCTGCTTTGGGCTTTGCGAATAGTCTAGGTGTAGATGTAGGTGAGCTAGAAATAAAAAATACAGAAAAGGGTGATTTTGTTTTTGGAAAGAGAATTGAGAAGGGACAATCAACAAGAATTTCGTTGTCTTCAATTATTCCTAAATTAGTGAATAGTCTTCAAGGCCCTCGATTTATGAAATGGGGTACTGGGAACATAAAATTTTCTAGACCTATTAGGTGGATTACCTCTCTTTACAATGATGAAATTCTTGATTTTTCATTTGATGAATGTGATCCAAATTTCCAAATAAGTAATAAATCAAAAAGCCATAGACTCTTAAATAAAGTTTTTGAAGTTCAGAATCCTGATAATTTTTTTGAATTAATGAAACAAAATAGGGTATTAGTTGAGCGAAACGCAAGAAAAGAAAAAATTGAAAGTCTTATAAATCAGGAATCTAAATCACTAAATCTAAATCCTGACTTATCTGAAGGATTGCTTAATGAATTAACTGATTTAGTTGAATGGCCAGAATTAATCATTGGTAAATTTAGTGAGGAATTTCTTGATCTGCCTGTTGAGGTTCTTTCAAAGGTAATGAAATGTCATCAGAGATATGTTCCTCTTTTATTAACAAATAATACTTTTTCTAAACTAGATTTAAGCTCTGAAAAAATCATTAGTACAAATTTTTTCGTTATTTCAAATGGACTTAAAGAATCAAATAATAATATTGCTAAGGGTAATGAGAAAGTTTTGAGAGCAAGGTTTTCAGATGCAAAGTTTTTTGTAGAAAGTGATAAGAAAGTTGCTTCAATTGAAAGAAATGAAAAACTTAAATCTGTTTCTTATTTGGAAGGACTGGGTGATGTTTTTCAGAGAGTAGAGAGAATTAAAGAAGTTACTAAAAAAGTTCTTCTATTTTTAAATGATAAGTCTTTAGAAAATAACAAAATAATAGAAGCGGCTAGATACTGTAAAAACGACTTGTGTAGCGAAATTGTTTATGAATTCCCAGATTTGCAAGGAATAATGGGTGGTAAATATCTCAAGAATGAAGGATTTAGTGAGGATGTTTGTTTGGCTGTAGCTGAACATTATTTACCTTCTTTTTATAAAGATGCTTTGCCCTCTACTAAATATGGTGCAATAGTTTCTATCTCAGATAAGATTGAAACTTTAATAAGTATATTTATTTCTGGGAAGCGCCCAAGTGGATCTTCTGATCCATATGCTTTGAGAAGAAATTTGAATGGAGTGATTAAAATAATTTGGGATTATGAATTTGATTTGCCTTTAGTTAATTTGTTTAACGAACTTATTGAATTTTGGGAAATCGGATTCCCTAATTTGAACTTCTCAAAAGAGAAAGTTTTAAATGATTTAAATGAATTCTTAGTTCAAAGAATTGTTAGTCATCTCGAAGAATTATCACTTAGTAAAGAATTAATAAAGGCCGTTTGCTCCTCCGATCAATTGTCTCAAAAAAGAATATTGAATATTGTTGATCTAAAGAATAGGATTAAATCTATTGTCACTTTTAAAGAAAAAGAAACTTTTTTTGTGATCCAGAAGGTAATTAACAGGGCAAGCAAATTAGCTAATAACAGTAATCTATCTACAGAAGTTCTTTCAACAGGAGATTACGTAAACACTAAACTTTTTGAAAAAGAATGTGAATTGAAAGTATTTGAATTTATTAGAGAATTAGAAAAACTTTTTTCAGAAGGTCATTGCAATTATTTGAAACTTCTAAATTTATTCGAGATTAATATAAACACTATTGAGGATTTATTTGATAATGAAAAGGGAGTTCTGATAATGTCAGAGGATATAAACATCAGAAATAATAGACTCAATTTATTGAGCCTAATTAGAAATTATTCTTTAAAGATCGCTGACTTTACACTTTTGAACTCTTAACTTTAATCCCACCCTTAATTGAGTATTTTTCAAGCATTTTTTCAACTTCTTTCTCTTCTCTCACAGCACTATCAACAGGTTTGTAGTTTAATGGGGCAAGTGCTTTACCTCTTAAAATTGATCCAAGAGTAAGCAAAGTAAGTTTAATTTGCTGTATTGGTTTCATTGCAACAACTTTTTTATATAAATAACTATCAAAAGTGAGTCTTTGAACGTCCATATCATCACACATTTCTACAAAAGCTTCTCTAGCAGAATCGTTCCTATAAAATATGTTTTGTAGAATTTCTAGAACCTTATATGTGGCTCCATACTTTTTATCCCATTTTTTTAAGTAATTTTTTAAATCATTTTCTGAAGGTATAATTTCTCCATTTTTTGAAGCTTCAACAATTTCTTCTGCACACATTCTTCCACTTTTTGCAGCAAAATATATTCCCTCTCCAGAACTCTTAGTAACATAACCAGCAGCATCTCCTACTAAAGCCATTCTCCCAACAACTCTTCTAGGCCTAGGATGCTCAGGAATAGGATGAGCCTCTACTTTGATAACCTCCCCATTTACAAGCCTTTTTTTTGCTCTATTCCTTACTCCTTCCTGAAGCCCCTTTATTAAGGATTGATTCTTCTGCATTGTCCCTGTTCCAACGGCAACATGATCATATTTAGGGAATACCCAACCATAAAAGTCAGGAGAGACGTCAGTGCCTACATACATTTCAGCAAGATCTTCATAGTAGCTCATTTCTTCTTTGGGTAATTTAATTCTTTCCTGAAACGCTATAGCTACTTTGTAATCGCCTGCATCCATAGCTTTAGCAACTCTACTATTAGCTCCGTCTGCACCAATTAAAAGGTCTACTGTCAGTTCCTTCAGTTCTCCTTTTTTATCTCCAGATGAATAATCAGAATATGTAAGTTTATATGGACCTTGGTTGTTATTTCCAGTCTCTATTGAAGTAACTAATCCATTTATTAATGTGGCACCAAGATCTGAGGCTCTGTTGCGCATGAAAGCATCCATGACTTCTCTTCTGCACATTCCTATAAATTCATTATCACTTTTGCCATAAACCTTATCTAAACTTATATCTACTTCTCTATTTGAAGGAGAGATCATTCGCATATGCCTTACTTTTCTATCAATAATCGACTCTGGCAAATCAAATTCCTCTACCATACAAAGAGGAATAGCTCCTCCGCAGGGTTTTGCATTGTCTAATTTTCTCTCGAAGAGCCAAGTTTTTATTCCAGATTTAGCAAGTATTTCTGCAGCACATGAACCACTTGGACCCCCTCCAATAACAGCGACCCTCAACATATGAAAAAAAAATAATACTATATTTAAACCTACATCTTTTTTGCTTATAAAAGTGCATTTCTTAAAATAATAGTTAATATCGAAATATGTTTTCCAAATTCACCTCATAATAAATATTGGAACAAAACAAAGATATAAATCAACTTGATATACCGCTCGCCAAGAGAACTTACTTATATAAATCTAATTCAATATTTTTCAAAAAATTATTTATATTGTCTCCATTCCTTTTCATTCTCTTTTCTATCACTGGATTTAGAATGATTAGGAATATAGAACTAGAGCCTCTTAATAATCGTAATGTTCAGGCTGAGAGAAATCACGATCATAGGATTTTGGGCCATCTACCCTATAACGAAATTCCCAAGAATAAACTAGCTTTAATTGAGCCAAATATTGAAGTTCATATTGATATGCGTGATTCTCTATTGAAAATGAGAGAAGAGGCGATAAAGGATGGGATATATTTGGTCTTCTTGAGCGGTTTTAGATCAATAAATTTGCAAAACGATATTTTTTATTCTTTAAAATCTATTAGAAATCAAGAAGCGTCAGAGAGAGCAAGAGTTTCAGCTCCGCCTGGATATTCTGAGCATAGTACTGGTTTTGCAATTGATATTGGTGATGGTACTCAAAGAGAAACAGACTTTGAGATCGAATTCGAAAATACTGATGCCTTTAGATGGTTAATAAAGAATGCAGCAAAGTATCATTTTAAGCTGTCGTTCAACAAAAATAATAAATATATAGATTACGAACCCTGGCATTGGAGGTATGAAGGCTCAATTGAAGCTTTAAAAATTTTTGAAACTTCAAATAGAGAATTATAATTTTAATTAATCTATAATATTAATCAATATGATTATTTTTTTCAAAGTCTTCAAGAGAAAATTCTCATAATAAGCATTCTTTGAGTTAGCCTTAATTTAGTCAATCTATTATTTATATAAATTTTATAAATGTCATCTTCAATAAAAGAAATTAGGAATGTTGCAATTATTGCCCATGTAGATCATGGGAAGACAACTCTTGTGGATGCATTGTTATCTCAATCGGGAATATTTAGAGACAATGAGGTTATTCCTACATGTGTAATGGATTCAAATGATCTTGAAAGAGAAAGAGGAATAACAATACTCTCAAAAAATACAGCAGTTAACTATAAAGACACCAGAATTAATATTATAGATACACCAGGACATGCAGATTTTGGGGGAGAAGTCGAAAGGGTTTTGGGAATGGTTGATGGTTGTTTGCTAATTGTTGATGCAAATGAGGGACCGATGCCTCAAACAAGATTTGTTTTAAAAAAAGCATTAGAAAAAGGACTTAGACCTATAGTCTTTGTAAATAAAATTGATAGACCAAGAGTAGTACCAGAAATAGCGATTGATAAGGTTCTTGATTTGTTCTTAGAATTAGGAGCTGATGATGATCAATGTGATTTCCCTTATCTTTTTGGAAGCGGCCTATCTGGTTTCGCAAAAGAAGAAATGGAATCTAATAGTGACAATATGATGCCTCTTTTTGAAGCTATTATCAGACACGTTCCACCTCCAGTAGGCGACTCAAATAAGCCTCTTCAGCTACAAATAACTACTTTGGACTATTCTGATTTCTTAGGGAGAATTGTAATTGGAAAAATTCATAATGGAACTGTAAAAAATGGTCAACAAGCTAGTTTAATTAAAGAAAATGGAAAAACTATTAAAGGTAAGGTTAGTAAATTATTAGGATTTGAAGGATTACAAAGAATAGATATAAATGAAGCATTTGCAGGTGATATTGTTGCTGTTGCTGGTTTTGATGACGTTAATATTGGCGAGACCATAGCATGTCCCGATTCTCCTCACCCTCTTCCATTAATCAAAGTTGATGAACCTACCTTAAATATGACTTTTGTTGTCAATGATTCCCCTTTTGCAGGGAAAGAAGGGAAATTCGTTACTAGTAGACAATTAAAAAATAGATTGGAGAGGGAACTTTTAACAAATGTTGCCTTAAGGGTGGAAGAAACTGATTCTCCGGACAGGTTCTCAGTTTCAGGGAGAGGAGAATTGCATCTAGGGATTTTGATTGAAACCATGAGAAGAGAGGGGTTTGAATTTCAAATCTCACAACCTCAGGTAATTTTTAGAGAAATTGATAATGTTCAATGTGAGCCTATAGAGACTTTGGTTTTAGATGTCCCTGAAGCTTCTGTTGGTTCATGTATAGAGAAACTTGGATCGAGAAAGGCAGAGATGAAAAATATGCAGACAAGCTCAGATGGGAGAACTCAATTAGAATTCCTTGTCCCATCAAGAGGACTAATTGGATTTCGTGGTGAATTTGTTCGTATAACACGAGGTGAAGGTATCATGAGTCACTCTTTTTACGAATATAAAGCTAAAACAGGAAATTTTGAAACTAGGAGAAATGGAGTCCTTATAGCTTTTGAGGAGGGAGTGGCTACATTTTATGCATTAAAGAATGCTGAAGATAGGGGGGTCTATTTTATTAAACCTGGTGTTAAAGTTTATAAAGGAATGATAATTGGAGAGAATAATCGACCTCAAGATCTTGAGTTAAATATATGTAAAACTAAGCAGTTGACTAATATGAGGTCTGCAGGGGCAGAAGAACTTGATACTTTGCAGTCACCTGTTGATATTACCCTCGAACGAGCACTTGAATATATTGGTCCTGATGAAATGCTAGAGGTGACACCGGATTCAATACGAATGAGAAAAATAAATAAGAAGAAAAAATATTAATAATTAATTTCATGAATGAAGAAAGTACAAAAAGTTTTAGAGATTCCCTTTTTATAGCTTTAAATCTTTTTAACAATCATGAATGGTATGAGGCCCATGATGCTTTTGAAGAAATTTGGAATTCTGTTGATGGTGATGAAAGACAAGTTATACAGGGTATCTTACAAGTTTCTGTCTCGCAGTTTCACTTAAGTAAGGGTAATTTAAATGGGGCCACTATTTTGCTTGGAGAAGGTTTAGGTAGAATTAAAACCAGAACCACGATTAATTTAGGTATTGATCTTGAATCCTTTTGCCGATGTTTGGAAGATTTATTGAGGAAATTACAATACAAAGAGATTTTAAATGAGAATGATAAGCCTTTTTTGAAACCTCTTTAATGAAAATGAATAGATCTTTCTGTTTAATTAAATTATTGTTTTCTATTTCATTTTTTTTTCAAGAAAATAAGATTACTAATATATCTCAAAGAAGATGAACTTAAAAATTCAAAATGTATCCCTTTCAATTAAGGGAAGATTAATCGTAAATGATGTATCTATAACTGTAAACCCAGGAGAAGTTGTAGGTTTGATGGGACCTAATGGTGCAGGGAAAACTACCACTTTTAATCTTGCAGTTGGGAATATAAAACCTGATAAAGGTGAAATTATAATGAATGGTAAAAATATAACTAATTTTCCACTCCCAATTAGATCAAGACTTGGGTTGGGTTATTTAACTCAGGAGGCGAGTATTTTTAGAGATCTCACCGTTAAGGATAATATAGATTTGGCTTTGCAGAATTCATCTTATAGTCGAGCGGCAATTAGAAATAGAAGAGAACAATTAATTAATGAATTTAATTTGAATAATTTTGTAGATAACTATGGTTTTCAACTCTCAGGTGGAGAGAGAAGGAGGTGTGAGATAGCGAGAGCTCTTACTGTAGGTAGAAAAGGGCCTAAATATTTATTACTAGACGAACCGTTCGCTGGAATCGATCCTCTAGCTGTTAATGATTTAAAGAACCTAATTCTTAAATTAAGTGGTGACGGGGTAGGGATTCTTATTACAGACCATAATGTGAGGGAAACCCTTTTAATTACCAATAAGTCATATGTATTAAGTGAAGGAAAAATTTTGGCTTACGGATCATCAATTGAATTAGCAGATAATCAAATAGTCAAAAAGTATTATTTGGGAGATAATTTTAAACTTTGAAATCCTTTTGCAAATTAAATTAAAACTTATTTATTAAAGATTTACTCATATAAATATGATTTAAATTATTATTTGGATGTCATTAAATATTAAAACTTGATAAATTCCTAGAAATGATAATAGATAATCTTTTTAAAAATTTAATATATGACCCGGTTTCATTGCTAGGGATTTTAGTCTTTTATATTTTATTAGTTAATTTACCAATATCTTTAATTGCAGTTTTCAAAAAAAAGTCTTCTTTTACTGTAAGACTTCTTACGATTCTAGTGAATTTGTTTATAACATTACAATTACTTTTTAGGTGGTCAATTTCTGGACACTTTCCTATTAGCAATTTGTATGAATCTCTTTATTTCCTTACTTGGGGGATCTCAATAGGACAACTATTGATTGAGAGGGAATATCAATCTCCCATAATCCCCTCAATTGCTATACCTATTCAGTTGCTGACTGTTGCTTTTGCTTGTTTTGTTTTGCCAGAAGATTTGAAATTATCATCCAACTTGGTTCCAGCTTTAAGATCTAGTTGGTTAGTGATGCATGTTAGTGTCGTAATGCTTAGTTATGCGGCATTGATAATAGGTTCTTTACTTTCAGCTTCTGTTTTGTTCATTAATAAAAATAAACCGCTTCAAATCAGAAGTAGTTCTACAGGTATAGGAGGGTTCAAAATTTCTAATAAATATACTTTAAATGATTTAGTTGATTCTATTGAATTTTCTCATTCAGAAGAATTAGATACATTAAGTTATCGTTCTATATTAATAGGTTTTGTTCTTTTGACTCTCGGTTTAATTTCAGGTGCGGTTTGGGCTAATGAGGCATGGGGCACATGGTGGAGTTGGGATCCAAAAGAAACGTGGGCATTTATCTCATGGTTGTTTTATGCTGCTTATCTGCATATGAGAATAAGTAAAGGTTGGCAAGGACGAAGACCAGCATTAATGGCAACTACAGGCTTCCTAGTGGTTTTAGTCTGTTATTTAGGAGTTAATTTCTTAGGAATAGGTTTACATAGTTATGGATGGATATTTGGGTAATTTGTTAATCTCATTGCGGTTCTGAAAGAACCTTCCCTTTTTGTGCTTCTTGTGCAACTTTTCTCAAGTCATCACATCCCTCTTTTAATGTTGGATAAGCAAACATTCCACTGCCTGCAATAAAACAATTAGCACCAGCATCGGCACATTGTGAAATGGTCCAATTTGCTTTTATGCCACCATCAACTTCTATGTCCACATTTAAGTTTTTTTCGATAATAAAGTTTCTTATTTTTCTGATTTTATTTAGCATTGTTGGTATATAAGCTTGTCCTCCAAAGCCTGGATTAACTGTCATAACCAAAACATGATCAACCATATCCATAATGTTTTTAATCATTTCAAATGGAGTATGAGGGTTTAATGCAACAGAAGGAGATCCTCCTAGGTCTCTTATTCTTCCTAGAACTCTATGCAAATGAATATTTGCTTCGGCATGAGCTATTACTACTCCTGGTTCCCCATTTGCTCCTTTTGTAGCGTTTACATAAGATTCCAGCATGGTTTCACAATTGTATTGACTCACCATTAATTGAGTTTCAAAAGGTACATTGCAATATTTCCTGCATGCAGAAATCATTTCAGGACCAAATGTAAGATTTGGCACGAAATTCCCATCCATTACATCAAATTGAATTCTATCTACTCCAGCCTCCTCAAGCTCTTTCACACATGCCCCCATATTTGCCCAATCCGCTGGTAAAACAGAAGGAATTATTTGAATTGGTCTATTAACACCAGCTAAATTTGTTTGCTTTGACTCAGTCATTTAATTTTTAAAATATTTAATAAAGATACTATATTTAGTTGTTTATTCCTAATTTCAAGTCACGGCCTGATAAAGTAACAGCTGTAAAGAGTTAAAAAAAGCTTAATTAGCATAATAATTCTCATAAAAAATGACATTTTTTATGAGATCATACTCAAAACCTTTTAGAAAATCCTCAAAAATTTAATTGTGAATCAAACATTAATTCAAGAAATTCTCGAAGTTGTCGAGCAAGCAGCAATTGCCTCAGCAAAACTAACAGGACTTGGTCAAAAAGATGAAGCTGATGCCGCAGCTGTCGAAGCAATGAGATTGCGAATGGGCAAAATTGAAATGAAAGGGAAAATTGTTATTGGAGAAGGTGAAAGAGATGAAGCACCTATGCTTTATATAGGAGAAGAGGTAGGTAGTGGAAGTGGACCAGGGGTTGACTTCGCAGTAGATCCTTGTGAAGGAACTAATCTTTGTGCGAATAATCAAAGAGGTTCTATGGCGGTTTTGGCAGCCTCTGATACAGGCGGTCTTTTTAATGCTCCTGATTTTTACATGAACAAATTAGCAGCTCCTCCTGCTGCTAAAGGGAAAGTAGATATTAGAAATTCGGCTACTGAAAACTTAAAGATTCTTAGTGATTGTTTGGATCTTTCTATTGATGAACTTACTATTGTTGTAATGGATAGAACTAGGCATAAAGATTTAATTAAAGAGATTCGAGGATGTGGAGCAAAAGTACAACCTATTTCTGATGGTGATGTTCAAGCTGCGATTGCATGTGGTTTTGCTGGGACTGGGACACATTGCTTGATGGGTATAGGTGCAGCTCCAGAAGGTGTTATTTCAGCTGCTGCAATGAGAGCTCTAGGAGGACACTTTCAAGGACAACTAATTTATGATCCAGCAATTGCTCAAACTTCTGAATGGGCTGATTATACAAAAGAAGGAAATATAAAACGTCTAAATGAAATGGGCATAACCGATATAGATAAAATTTATGAAGCTAATGAATTGGCATCGGGAGAAAATGTTGTGTTCGCTGGAAGTGGAATAACTGATGGATTATTATTTGACGGAGTTAAATTTGAAAGGGATTGTGTTAGAACAAGCAGTCTAGTAATTAGTACATTAGATAGCACTGCAAGATTCACAAATACTGTCCATATAAAAGATGGTGCTAAGAATATCAGTCTTTAAAAATTCACTTTTGATTTTATGCATATTGTTGTCGTCGGACTAAGTCATCGCACGGCACCTGTCGAAGTGCGTGAGAAGTTAAGTATTCCTGACCAATCCATAACAGAATCATTGAAAGCATTAAAAGCTTTCTCTGAGGTGTTAGAGGTGTCAATTTTAAGTACTTGTAATAGGCTAGAAATATATGCTCTAGTAAAGGATAAAAATACTGGTATTTCATCTATTAAAGAATTTATATCAGATTATTCTGGAATTATTTTTGAAGATTTAAATCCACATCTTTTTTGCTTTAGACAAGAAGAAGCAGTTTCGCATTTGATGAAAGTATCGGCAGGACTAGATAGTCTCGTTTTAGGCGAAGGACAAATTCTTTCGCAGGTAAAAAAAATGATGAGATTAGGTCAAGAGAATCAATCTACTGGGCCTATTCTCAATAGATTATTAACTCAATCAGTTAGTACAGGTAAAAAAGTTAGATCCGAAACAAATTTAGGAACTGGAGCTGTATCAATAAGTTCAGCAGCGGTAGAACTTGCCCAATTAAAAATTGGACAAGAAAAGGGTTTTGATACTCTTGTAAGCTTGGAATCTGAGAAGGTTCTTGTGGTTGGGGCTGGACGAATGAGTAGGCTTTTAATAACTCATTTAAAATCAAAAGGATGCCATAAACTTATTCTTATCAATAGAAATATTGATAGAGCATTTAATCTTGCTGCGGACTTTCCCGACTTAGAGATTGTTTGTAAAGGGTTAAACGAATTAGATGAAAATATATCAATATCTTCTCTTATTTTCACTAGTACAGCTTGCGAAAAACCAATAATTGATCTCGCTAAAATTGAAAAATTAAGTTTGAGCAATAAACTTAAATTTATTGATATTGGTGTGCCGAGAAATATATCTAATGATGTTAAACATCATGAATTTGTAAAAACATTTGATGTAGATGACTTACAAGAGGTCGTTTCAAGGAATCAAGAATTTAGACAGAAAATTGCAAAGGAAGCAGAATCTTTAGTGGAAGAAGAAAGAATCATTTTTCTAGAATGGTGGGCAAGTTTAGAGGCGGTTCCGGTAATTAATAAACTTAGATCAGATTTGGAATTAATTAGAAAAGAGGAATTGCAAAAAGCACTAAGTAGGATGGGACCAGATTTTTCTGCTCGAGAAAGAAAAGTTGTGGAAGCTTTAACTAAAGGAATTATCAATAAAATACTTCACACACCTGTTACCAAGTTGAGAAGTCCCCAATCAAGGGAAGAAAGACAGGCATCTTTAAAAATCGTTGAAAAATTATTTTCTTTGGTAGAAGAGGATGAAAATAGCTGAATTTTCTTTTTTATATTAAGTTTTTCTAGTAATTTATCGAAATACCTTTATAAACTGACCATTACTATTACTAAATCTGCCCATAATCAGTTACTTTAAATAGTTGTATCTCTACCTCCATTAGATTGAATGAAGCGTGTGTTGGCCATCATCCTCGGAGGAGGAAAAGGTTCTAGACTTTACCCTTTAACAAAAATGAGGGCAAAACCTGCTGTTCCATTAGCAGGTAAGTATCGTTTAATAGATATTCCAATCAGTAATTGTATTAATTCAGGTATTGAAAAAATGTACGTATTGACTCAGTTCAATAGTGCATCTCTAAATAGACATATAGGAAGAACCTATAATTTAAATGGACCTTTTGGTCAGGGTTTTGTGGAGGTTTTAGCCGCACAACAGACTCCTGATAGCCCAAAGTGGTTTGAAGGTACTGCTGATGCTGTAAGAAAATATCAATGGTTATTTCAAGAATGGGATGTTGACGAGTATTTAATATTGTCTGGTGATCAACTGTATAGAATGGACTACAGTTTATTTGTTCAACATCATAGAGATAATGGAGCTGATTTAACTGTCGCAGCTTTACCTGTTGATGAAGCCCAAGCAGAAGGTTTTGGCCTTATGAGAACAGATGACTTAGGAAATATAAAAGAATTCAGTGAAAAGCCTACTGGAGAGACGTTGAAGGCAATGGCAGTAGATACTTCAAAATTTGGATTAAGTAAGGATTCAGCAGCCGAAAAACCTTATCTAGCCTCCATGGGTATTTATGTTTTTAGCAGAAATACTCTTTTCGATCTTCTAAATAAATTTCCTAGTTATACGGATTTTGGTAAGGACATAATTCCTGAAGCACTTAATAGGGGCGATACTCTTAAAAGTTATGTATTCGATGATTATTGGGAAGATATAGGAACAATTGGTGCATTCTTTGAGTCAAACCTTGCATTGACTGAGCAACCAAAACCTCCATTCAGTTTTTATGATGAAAAATTTCCAATTTATACAAGACCTAGGTTTCTCCCCCCTTCTAAACTTGTAGATGCTCAAATTACTGATTCAATAGTCTGTGAAGGTACCATCTTGAAGTCATGCAGTATTTTGCATTGTGTTTTAGGTGTAAGAAGTAGGATCGAGAGTGATTCTGTTCTTGAGGATACTCTAGTTATGGGAGCAGATTTCTTTGAATCGCCTGAAGAGAGGATTGAATTAAGAAAAGGAGGTGGAACACCCCTTGGTGTAGGTGAAGGAACTACTGTAAAAAGAGCAATTCTTGATAAGAATACAAGGATTGGTGATAATGTCGTAATCATTAATAAAGATCGAGTAGAAGAAGCAGATAAGCCAGAATTGGGCTTCTATATAAGAAATGGAATTGTTGTAGTAGTTAAAAATGCAACTATCGCAAACGGAACTGTTATTTAAATCTTTTCGATCATTTTTCGCTGACATAAGTAATTTTTTTGAGCAATTTTGTTGAGTTGGAGTCACACTATATTTATTGAGTTTTTTAATTTTTTATGTCCAAGGCACATTTTGGTTTAATAGGTCTTGGTGTTATGGGCGAAAATTTAGTTCTTAACGCAGAGAGAAATGGATTTTCTAGTGTAGTTTTTAATAGGACTTACTCAAAAACTGAAGAATTTTTACAAGGTCGTGGCCTTGGGAAGAATATAGAGGGAGCTGAAACTCTTCAAGAATTTGTTAATAAGCTAGAGAGACCTAGAAGAATTCTAATGATGGTAAAAGCTGGACCCGCAACAGATGCTGTCATAGACAATATTTCAGGATATCTCGAGGAAGGAGATTTATTAATAGATGGAGGTAATTCTCAATTTAAAGATACCGAAAGAAGGGTAAATACTCTTGAAAGTAAAAGTTTTGGATACATTGGAATGGGAGTCTCAGGTGGCGCTAAAGGAGCTCTAGAAGGGCCAAGTATGATGCCTGGTGGTACTAAGGCTTCATATGATGCAATAGAAAGCTTATTAACAAAAATGGCTGCCAAAGTTGAAGACGGACCATGTGTTGCATATGTTGGACCCGGAGGCTCAGGTCATTTTGTGAAAACTGTTCATAACGGAATTGAATATGGAATTGAGCAAATACTCGCAGAAGCTTATGACCTTATGAAGAGAGTCAAAGGTATGAATGGACAACAGATGTCAGAGGTATTTGGTATTTGGAATAATACTGATGAATTAGCTTCTTATCTTGTTGAGATAACAGAGATTTGTCTAAATACAAAAGATGAGAAAACTGGAGATGATGTCGTGGAGAAAATATTAGATAAAGCTGGCCAGAAAGGTACTGGGTTATGGACTGTTGTAAGTGCTTTAGAACTGGGGGTATCAGTCCCAACTATTTATGCATCTTTAAATGCAAGAGTAATGAGTTCTTTAAAAGAGCAACGTAGTGAGATTGAAAAAACTATTCCATCTAAAGAGATAGAGGATTTTGATTTAGGAAATATATCAGATGGAATGAAACCTTTATTTGATGCTGTAGTCCTTGCCACAATTGCTAGCTATGCCCAAGGTATGGATATCTTAAGAGAAGCATCTGCAGTATATAACTATGGTTTGAATATGCCATCAATTGCTCAGATATGGAAAGGTGGTTGCATAATTAGATCAAAATTATTAAGCAAAATTCAAGATGCTTATAACAAAGACCCTAATCTGAAAAATTTAATTTTTGATGATTGGTTCAATAATGAAATTGCGATGAGATTAGATAACTTAGCTAATGTAGTCTCTTTATCCACAAAAGCTGGTATACCAGTCCCATGTCTATCCAGTACTTTAGATTATTTGAATAGTTATAGAACCAATAGACTTCCTCAGAATCTTGTTCAGGCAATGAGAGACTGTTTTGGATCTCATACATATGAAAGAATTGATAAGGAAGGTAGTTTTCATACTGAATGGATGAAATGATTGAAAAGGTCAAAAATGGATACACCATAAACATATACAAAGACAAGTTAGAACTATCAAAAGCGGTTTTTAAGTTTATTGAAAGCCAAATTGTTCATACATTAAAAAATAAAGAAAGATTCAAATTTTGTGTAAGTGGAGGTTCAACTCCTAAGTCTGTTTATCAACTGCTTTCTAAAAGCAATCTTAAATGGGATTCTGTTGATGTCTTTTTAGGAGATGAAAGATGTGTTGATCCAAATTCAGAATTAAGTAACTCGTTAATGTTGAAGAATTCATTGTTAACTAATTTTGGATCTAAAGCTTTTTTTTATGAAATTTTCAATGATTTAAATGCTGATGATGAAGCTACAAAAAATCAGTTTATTTCTAAATTATTTGAAAAATGCGGATCAAACCCTCCAACCTTTGATTTGACATTATTAGGTCTTGGAGACGATGGTCATACAGCCTCACTATTCCCTTATCAAGAAAATAATAATGTAGATGATTTTGTTATTTTTAATGAAGGTAAAGGATTAAAAAGAATTTCATTAACTCCAAAGGTACTTTCAGCCTCTTCAAAGATAGTATTTTTGGTTAGTGGAGCTTCTAAAAGAATTGCTCTTCAGAGGTTATTAGAGGAAAAAGAGCCACCAGATAGAACACCATCAAAATTAATAAAATCTATTAATCAAATTTCAATATTTTGTGATCAGGAATCATCAAAAGAATTAGAAATTTAGTTAAAGTCTATTAATAATTTAAATTATTTAATGAGTAAGAAAAAATTTTTATTCCAGAAAAAGGAGTTCGATGGTTGGAAAACATTAAATGATACTGTTATGGGCGGATCAAGTTCAGCTTTTTGTGAAATTTCAAATTCTGGCTTGCTATTAAAGGGTAATATTGTTGAGAAAGCAGGAGGATTTGTTAGTTGTAGATCTCCTATTTATAAACCCTCTTTGAACGTATCTGAATATTCATCCTTTGAATTAAATATTGAAGGACAAGGAAGAACTTTTAAACTTGCTGTAGCTTGTGAAGATGATCTACTTGGACTAACCGAATTTATTCCGGGTGGTCTTAGATGGATTAAATCATTCCCAACAAAGAAATTCGGAACAACAAATGTTCAAATTCCGTTTAGTGAGCTAAAACCTTCAGTAAGAGCTAACAAGGTACGGTTTTCATTTAAATTAAAGCCATCTAAAATCAAAAGATTGCAACTACTGTACTCTAAGTTTGGTGATGATGGATTACTTAATAATGAGTTTAAACAGGGTTCCATAAAAGTTTTAATTAAATCAATAAGTGTTATTTGAAAATCCATCTAAAAAGATAGAGAGCTTAATCGCTAAGTCAGCAGATTTAACAAATAAACCTTTTGTGCATTCTGTCGTAAAAATAAATGGTGAATACGAAATCGAAGAAGAAGATATTGATTTGACGGTTAATATCTTATGTCGAGATAAAGAAGGTAAAAGATTAGAAATTTACGATCTTGAATTAGAACTTTTTAAATCAAATAAAGAGTTAGTTTTAGTTATCTCTAAGCTTAATTTTCCTGATGAACCAATATTATGGTGTGGAGTTAAAACATTGTGGATGAATAGCAATAATGGGAAAAAATGCAATTCACCAAAATACAGCGCTAGATTGGAAAACTTAGCAAATAGGATAAAAAGCTTTATTTATTGAGAAAATAAACTTTAAGCTGATCTATAAATCAGTAACAGCTCCTAAACTTGATGTGCTTACGATTTTCGAATATTTCGAAAGTATCCCTCTTTTGTATTTTGGTGTAGGTTTTACCCAATCTTTTTTTCTTTTTTCTAATTCTTCGTCAGATAAATCAACTTCAATTAGTTGTTTTACAGCATCTACTGTTATTAAATCACCTTGTTTTATTAGAGCAATATTTCCACCAACAGCAGCCTCTGGGGCTATATGACCCACAACCAGACCATAAGTACCCCCGCTAAATCGGCCATCAGTAATTAAAGCTACCTTCTCTCCGAGGCCTTGACCAACAATTGCAGATGTTGGAGCTAACATCTCTCTCATACCTGGTCCTCCTACAGGCCCTTCGTTTCTAATGACAACAACATCACCAGCTTTTATATCATTATTCAATATCGATTTCAAACAATCCTCTTCACTTTCGAAAATCTTTGCTGGACCTGTTAATACAGGGTTTTTTACTCCGCTAATTTTGGCTACGGAACCTTCGTTCGCTAAGTTACCTTTTAATATCGCTAGGTGTCCTTTTTTATAAAGAGGGTTATCTATGTCTCTTATGACATTTTGATTTGTTGGAGGCTTATCTGGAATATTCTGTAAGTATTCTGAGATGGTTTTGCCTTCAATATTTTTGCAATCGCCATGAATCAATCCTGCATTCAAAAGTATTTTCATTACTTGTGGAATCCCACCTGCATTATGAAGATCCACCGTTACATATTTACCACTCGGTTTAAGGTCACAAATAACGGGTACTTTTTGTCTGATTCTCTCAAAATCATTAATGTTAATATCTATTCCTGCAGTATTTGCGATGGCTAAGATGTGCAATACCGCATTTGTTGATCCTCCAATTGCCATAATTACTGATATTGCATTTTCAAATGCTTTCTTAGTCATTAGGTCTAGAGGTCTTATCTCTTTTTCTATTGCAGAAACTAATATCTCAGCACTTTTATCTGCACTTAGTTCTTTTTCAAGATCTTCAGCAGCCATAGTGGAACTGTGAGGAAGACTTAACCCTAATACTTCAATAACCGCAGACATTGTATTAGCTGTAAACATCCCTCCACAGCTACCAGCACCAGGAATACAATTTTTCTCAACTTGGATTAGTCTTTCTTCATTAATTTTGCCTGATGTTAATTGTCCAACAGCTTCAAATGCACTAACAACAGTAAGATCTTCTCCATGCAACTTTCCAGGTTTTATTGTCCCTCCATAAATGAAAATTGAGGGAATATTCATTCTCGCAATCGCTATCATGGCGCCCGGCATATTTTTGTCACATCCACCTATAGCAAGCACTCCATCCATGCTCTGAGCATTGCATGCTGTTTCAATTGAATCAGCAATAACTTCTCTTGAAACTAGGGAATATTTCATGCCCTCTGTTCCCATAGAAATGCCATCACTTACTGTTATCGTTCCAAACATCTGAGGCATACCACCTGATCTTTTTATTGACTCTTCAGCTTTGAGAGCTAACTTATTTAAACCTATATTGCATGGTGTTATGGTGCTGTATCCATTTGCAACTCCAATAATAGGTTTATTAAAATCTTCATCATTAAATCCAACAGCTCTTAACATCGATCTGTTAGGGGATCTTTGCACACCTTGGGTTATTGCAGATGATCTGAGTTTATTCATATTATTTGAGAACCATTTTTATTCTATTGCCCCAACTCTTCAAGTTGCTTCCTCACATCAGCAATTGCAGAATTAAGTTGCTCAACTTTCTTCTCCAGATTCTCTCCTTCAACTTCATTTATATTTTTATTTGAATCAATCGCTTCAGAGCCGTCTTGAATTCTGGAGGAATACATCATTGCTTTTTGTTTTTTTTCCTCTTTTCTTTTGTCTGCTTCGGATATTAACCACCAAGCTAGACCTGCTGCCCCAATAAAAGCACCGCTTATTAATGATAAAAGATTATTTGAAGACGAATCTCTGTATTCAGACATTGGTAAAATATTTACTCCTATATTCTATATTAGTTCTTATCTTGAAATATAGTACTCAAACGCAATAAAGGATTCCCAATACCGGGTAACAATAATTTTGTGTTTTCATCTTCCTCATCTATGCAAGATGTATAGATTACTTGATTAGGGAATAATTTCGCAATTTCATTTAACCCTTTATTTGAGCAAATAGAAGTTATTAACAAAATCCTATTGGAATCAACACCTAATTTCTTTAATTTAATTAAAGTTTCTAATGTCGCTGATGTTGTCGTTATTTGTTCAGAATAAAATATAACTCCTTCATTTGATTCAATACTCTTAGGTAGTTCTCCTAATGAAAGTGTCGAATTAGGAATTACCTCTTTAGATCCGTACCATAGAGATAAGCCTTCGGGCATCATTGCGAAAACTTTTATTGGATATTCATTGTTAATAAAAAATCCATCCGCTTCCCCATTTTCAGTATTTATAATTTCTTTTTTATATGGTAGCCAATTACGTAATGCTTCATAAGTAAGCCATTTCCCCAATTGTTCATATCCTGTTGAGTACAAAATATTTGGAGTGTTTTTTTCTCGTAATATAGAAAGCCAATGTTTTATTAATGGATGAGGAGGAACAATAACCTTTAGTGACATTGCCATATATTTTCCTTTAAGATGCTCTTACAAGCTTTAAATACTTAAGTTCTAAAATACAGTCTTATTATGATTAAATCAATTGTTTTCCCCTCACTAAAGAATTCATTAATTACTTTGTTATGCATTGGGATTTTATTTTTTAATTCTGTAAATTCTGCATGGGCTAAAAGACCTCCTGAGATTAGAAACCAACAAGAACTTAATTTAGAGCCAGATATGCACGGTCAAGATTTAAGCGGTAACGAATACGTTAAGTTTGATTTGAATGGGTTTGATTTCAGTGAAAGTAATTTAGAAGGCGCGGTATTTAATAATAGTAAATTGCAAAATGCAACGTTTACCGGGGCTAATTTGAGAGACGCTCTTGCCTATGCAACCGACTTTACAGATGCAGATCTTTCGGATGTTAATTTTACAAATGCTTTACTAATGGAGAGTAATTTTGAAGGTGCAAAAATAGATGGTGCAGATTTTACTGATGCTGTTCTTAGTCGGACACAACAAAAACAATTATGTGCAATTGCTAATGGCACAAATAGTTCTACAGGAGAGAGTACAGAGTATAGTTTAGGATGTTAATAATTAAGTATGAAAAAGAAAATACCAGTAATAGTAGTTTCAGGTTTTCTCGGCTCAGGTAAAACAACTTTTCTTAGATATTTATTAAAGGAGAGTAATAAAAAATTTGGTTTAATAATCAATGAATTTGGTGATGTTGGTATTGACGGTGATTTGATTAAAAGTTGCGATAGATGCGATGAAACAGAAGAGGACTGTGTAATCGAATTAAATAATGGATGTTTATGTTGTACTGTTCAAGATGATTTTGTTCCCTCAATAAAAGCTCTCCTCGAATTTAATCCTCCTATAGAATCAATAATTATCGAAACAAGCGGCTTGGCACTACCAATTCCCTTAATTCAAGCACTTAACTGGCCTGAAATTAGGTCTTCCATCTACCTTGATGTTGTTGTTGGTATCGTTAATGGAGAATCAATGCTTAATGGTTCACCAATTAATGATCTAAATAAAATAACAAAACAATATAATGATACAGATAAAATTGATCACAACGCCACTATAGAAGAACTTTTTGAGGATCAACTCGAAGTCTCTGATATCGTTTTAGTTTCTAGATCAGACATCTTAAATGATGATCAATTTGACTTTGTAAAAAACAAAATCACGGGAAGTCTAAACTCATCTGTGCCAGTCCTTAAATCCAAAAATGGCAAAATTGATTTAAATTACATATTTGATATTAAATTTAAGAAAGAGACTTATAAAGAATTTTTAACTGAAGAACATGATCATAATCATGTTGAGCTTGTATCAGATTCAATTAAATTAAATTATTTCCTTGAAAAAAATCACTTTGAAAAAGAGATGTCAAAAATCTTGGATGAATTAAACATTCTTAGAATAAAAGGACGTATTTGGATACCAGAGAAATCATTACCTTTACAAATACAAATTGTTGGAAAAAAAATTAATACTTGGTTTGAAGAAGCTCCAGACAATTGTTGGAGACCAAATGATAATGCTGGGCTTGAATTAGTAATAATTTCCTTTGATGAAAAATCTATAAAAACTCTTGATAGAAAAATTAAAGAGAAATTTAAGATTTTAAGTGACCCAAAAATAGCAATTTAACTTTATAGTTAGCTGTCGGGATACTTACTACAGTAGACAGTCCGAAATGGAAAATCCAAAAATTGCTTTAAATCAAATAATCTCTGACGATGTAATATCAATTGATAAAATCAAATGTTCAAAATGTGCTGGGGCAGGAAATTTTAAAACAGCTGAAAATTCAAGAAGAACTTGCTTAGTTTGTTTTGGTAAAGGCTACATAAACATTTAAAAATTCAGAAAACCTGATGGTAAAAATATTTGTTTATTAATCAATAGTACTTTTTATTAGAATTTAAACTAATCTTCTAGTAGAAATTATTTTTTAATTGGACCAATTTGCTGTAAAAGTTTTTGTAAGACTAAGACCTTCAGTTTTAGATCCAGCAGGGGAAGCCACCAAATCTGCTTCTATAAAACTTGGAGCCGAGGGAATAAAATCAATACGTATAGGAAAAATGATTGAAGTAAAATTAGAAGGTAATGGTGAAAACGAAGTAAGAAAAAAAATTGATTTATTGTGCGATAGGTTATTCGCAAATACTGTTATCGAAGATTATGAGTATTCACTAGAAAAATTATAAGATGGATAATTTTACTGTAGGAGTTGTTGTCTTCCCTGGTTCTAATTGTGATCGTGATGTTTCATGGGCACTGGAAGGTTGTTTAGACATAAGAACAAAATATTTGTGGCATGAGTCGTCAGATTTAAGCGATGTAGATGCAATAGTTTTACCTGGAGGGTTTAGCTATGGTGATTATTTAAGATGCGGAGCAATTGCTAGATTCTCTCCATTAATAAATGCCTTGGATGAGTTTGTTAAAAGCGGAAAAAGAGTTTTAGGAATTTGTAATGGGTTTCAAATTTTAACAGAATCAGGTTTTTTGCCTGGTGCTCTTATTGCAAATAAGAATCTAAATTTTATCTGTGATGACGTTGAACTGGATATTTTTTCTTCGAATGGAGGTTGGTTTGAAAATGGAGATGAAAAACAAACTATTAAGTTGCCAATAGCGCATGGGGAAGGAAGATATCATTGTGATTCTGATACCTTAAAAAAACTTTTAGATAATGAATTGATCGCTTTGAGATATAAGAATAATCCTAATGGATCTTCATTCGATATAGCAGGAATAACTAATGAACAGGGAAATGTTTTAGGTTTAATGCCACATCCTGAGCGAGCATGTGACGAGACCATTGGTGGGACTGATGGTCTCTTTACATTAAAATCATTAATATTGAAATAAAAAAAAGACCCCCAATTTTGGAGGTCTTTTTTATTTAATTCGGTAGGAAATTAAACAGTAGCTTTTACTTTCGGATCTAAATCACCTTTAGCGTAAAGATCGGCAAAATAATTGGTGCTGTTTTGTTTGATCTTACTTGCTTGACCTTCGCACCAGAACTGCTTGTATCTGTCAAGACAAACTTGCTTCATGTATTTTCTAGCAGGTTTGTTGAAATGTCTTGGGTCAAAGTTTGCCTTGTCAGCAAATGCTGCCTCTCTTACCGCGGCAGTGAAAGCAAGTCTGTTATCGGTATCAATGTTGACTTTCCTAACTCCATTTCTTATTCCCTCTTGAATCTCTTCAACAGGAACACCATATGTTTGAGGAATTTCACCACCATATTTGTTAATGATATCTAACCATTCCTGAGGAACTGAACTAGATCCATGCATTACAAGATGTGTATTCGGAAGTGCTTTATGGATTTCAGCAATTCTGCTTATTGCAAGAACTTCTCCTGTAGGCTTCCTTGTGAATTTATATGCACCGTGACTTGTACCTATAGCAATTGCTAATGCATCAACTTTTGTTTTAGCAACAAAATCTGCAGCTTCTTCAGGATCAGTCAAAAGCATATCTGTAGAAAGTTCACCTTCAAATCCATGACCATCTTCTGCCTCACCCTTTCCTGTCTCTAATGAACCTAAGCAACCCAACTCTCCTTCAACACTAACTCCAACTGAATGAGCAAAATCTACTACTTTTTTAGTAACTGCAACGTTATATTCGTAACTAGCAGGTGTTTTTGCATCTGCCTCTAGAGAACCATCCATCATTACTGATGTGAAACCATTTATTGCTGCTGAATAGCATGTTGATGGCTCATTACCATGGTCTTGGTGCATTACCACTGGAATATTAGGATATGTTTCTGTCGCAGCAAGGATTAGATGACGTAGGAAAATTTCTCCTGCATAATTTCTTGCTCCTCTTGAAGCTTGGAGGATTACAGGACTATCAGTTTCATATGCTGCTTCCATGATTGCTTGAACTTGCTCAAGGTTATTAACATTGAAAGCTGGAATACCGTAACCATTCTCAGCAGCGTGATCTAAAAGTAGTCTTAGTGGAACTAGGGCCATAATTAAAATAAGTTAAATGCTATGTAAAGCATATGTTTCCGAGAGTTTAGTATAAAGAGGTATCAAATGTCACGTTATTAGATATACAAAATACTAAATTAAAGAAACTAATTTTATGACCTAGAGTGTATTTTTAGAATTTTTTAGTTAGTATTTGTAGCCTGCTACAAACAATTGTTCATCAGATGAAGGTTGAGATCCTGCTACATAGGCACCTTTTGAAGCTTCAGAGTTTGCTTGAGCTCTTGCTATTAAAGCATTTTGACCTCCTTCTATATCACTTCCCTTCCAGGCCTTTAGGCATGAGTGCTGTAATGCTCTTCCATAGGAGAATGAAACATTCCATAAAGCTTTCCTGAAAAGTGTGTTCATATTATTTAAATAAACAGAAGCAGCCTCTTCGCTTAATCCTCCTGATAAGAAAACTATTCCAGGGACAGATGCAGGAACACATCTTTCCATAGTTCTAATTGTCATTTCAGCAACCTTCATGGGATCAGCCTTTGTTGGACAATCTGCTCCATTAACGGTCATAGAAGGTTTTAATAGTGTTCCTTCTAGAAAAACTCCATTTGCTTGACAGGCAATATAAACTTGCTTTATTACTTCTTCTTGTACTTCAGCAGTTTTTTCAATAGTATGGTCGCCGTCCATTAATATTTCAGGTTCAATAATTGGTACCAAACCAGATTCTTGAACTGATCTTGCATACCTTGCTAATCCCCAGGCATTCTCTTGTATTGATAGTTTTGAAGGACAACCATCATTTGTAATCTGCAGAACTGCTCTCCACTTTGCAAATCTTGCACCCTGTTCATAATATTTTGCTGCTCTTTCAACTAATCCATCTAGGCCAGAGCAAAAAGTTTCTACATCTCCTGCTCCAGGGAGTGGATTTAAACCTTTATCGACCTTTATACCTGGAATAATACCTAAATCATTCAGTTTCTTAACCATTGACTCACCATCTTGGTGATTCTGATAAAGAGTTTCTTCGAAGAGAATTGCTCCACTGATGTATTTCCCGAGACCTTCTGTAGTAAAAAGCATTCCTCTATATGCCTTCCTATTCTCTTCAGTATTCTCAACTCCAATTCCAGAGAGTCTTTTCCCCACTGTTTTAGTTGATTCATCTACCGCTAATATCCCTTTCCCTTTAGAAGCTAGTAATTGAGCATTTTCTTTAAGCTCATTTTTGTAATAATTTAAAGCCATTCTTTAATAATTCAGTTCAATTGATTTTTCCAGAATATGAATAAAAAATAAAATCAATCTAATACTTTATTGGGTGATAATTGCTACTTAAAAATGTATAGCCTTAAATTTTTATGGTTAATCCACTTTTCGATGATTCTTTTATGGCTTCGCAAACTTTATGACTGGCAAGTCCCTCGCATAAACCTGGAATGATGGGTGTTTTATTAAAAATACTCTCGGCCCATAAATTTTGAATTCTCAAAATTGGAGCTATCCTCCCATCAGTCCATGTTTTTTCAAAATTAAAACTTGAATCTGCAGTTAGATTTTGTATTTTATTGTCATTATTCGAATATTTTAAATTAAAACCATGTACATAATCCTTTTGGTTTTCGCTTTTAAGAATAAGTGAACCTTCGCTGCCATATATTTCTAAACTAAATCCTCTACCGTTTTTAGAAATCGATGATAAAGATACCTGACATGGAATAAGATTAGAACTGTAGTTTGATATTTCTATATTGGCTAGACAAATATCTTCGCTCGTAACATCAAGTAAATCAGATGAATTTGTTAAAGGTCTTTTTTTTATTGATGTGGCTAACTTTCCAGAAACTTTTATTGATTCTCCAAAAAACCAATTCAACATATCAAATGCATGAGTACCTAATGCGCCAATAACTCCTCCACCTTTTTCTTCCAAAGAATACCAATTCCAAACTCTTTTAGGGTCGGATCTGCTGCCCATTAACCAATCTAATTTGACTAAATATATATCGCCTAGGATATTTTCATCAATAAGTTTTTTTGTCTGAAGGAAAAGGGGTACTGCTCTATATTCGAAATCAACACATACGCTTAAGTTATTAATCAAAGATATTCTCTGAAGCTCTTCAATTTCAGAGGAAGTTATTGAAACGGGTTTTTCTAGTAGCAAATTTTTATTATTCTCAAGAGCTTGTTTTGCTAATTTAAATCTTGATTCAGGAGGGGTAGCAATAATAATACCATCAATTTCTGGAGATTTAACTAAGTCTTCCCAATTATGAAAAAAATCTAATCCCGTTTGTTTTTCTAAAATCGATTTTTGTTTTTTCTCATAATGATAAATAGCTACAGGCGTTAAATAACCAGATTCTTTTAACGCCTCTAAATGAACTTTTTTCCCAAAACCTAGTCCAGCGATGGCTATTTTTAATTTTTTATTTTTAGTATTCATTCTTATCCCTTAATAAACTCTGAACAACTATTTTCTATCACAACATCTATTAGTTCATCATCATGAGAAGTTTGCCATTTTGAATTAAATTGAGGAATTCCATTTATGGAAGTATCTTTGAACTTCTTATCATCGCAATTAATTCTCATTACATAAAGTGATAACTCTCCATCATCCTCTGAATTGGTTGGATTTTTAAAGAACTTTGTCAGGACACTTATTTCACCATTTGGAAGTAGCTTGAAACTTCCTTTGTCAAGCCATTCTTTCCCATCATTATTCTCTTTTAGGAGAATCCAATCAACATTTCCTATTGCATTTGAATAGGAAGCAAAACTTAAAATGAAAAATAAAAGAGTTAATGAAAAATAAAACAAATTATAAATAATTTTCATTTTATATATTTGCATCTGTAAGTTCTTTTACACCGTGAATTTTTAAAATTTTGTTCAAAGTATCCTTGAGATCTTTCCTTTTAACTATTACATCAACAAAACCATGGTCAAGAAGATATTCAGCTGTTTGAAAATTATCGGGTAATTTTTCCCTTAATGTTTGTTCAATAACCCTTCTACCAGCAAATCCAATAAGTGCTTTAGGTTCCGCCAAAATTAAATCACCTAACATCGCAAAGCTAGCTGTTACCCCTCCAGTGGTTGGATGAGTTAGTAAGGGCATATATAGAAGATTTCTTTCTTTATGTTTTTTTAGTGCTCCAGATATTTTCGCCATTTGCATGAGACTTAACATGCCTTCTTGCATTCTTGCCCCACCTGATGCGCAAACAATTAGAATTGGGTAATTTTCTATAGTTGCTCTCTCAATTATCCTTGTAATTTTTTCACCAACTACTGAACCCATGGATCCTCCCATAAATCTAAAATCCATAACAGCTAATGCTAAAGGCATTGAATTTACAGAACAGAAACCTGTTATGACTCCATCTCTTAAACCTGTACTTGCTTGACTTTCTTTAATTCGATCAGCATATGACCTTCTATCTTTAAAACCTAAAGGATCTGTAGGACTTAGTGAACTATCAAACTCTTTAAATGAATTTTTATCAGCAATTATATTTATCCTTTCATCGCTATTAATCCTATTGTGGTGTCCACAATTACTACAAACATTGAAATTTGAAATTAGGTCTTTTCTATAGGCTACTTGCGAACATTCTGAGCATTTAACCCACAAACCATCTCCCTCGTCAGTATCTTGCGAAACTTTCCCAACAAATTGATCTTTACGCTTTGCTGCAAACCAGTCGATTAATGACACAACGTTACCTGTTTTTCTTATTTAAATCTAAGTAAGGTACTTTTATCAAGAAAGATATATAAAAATTTGAGATTTTGTAGATTAGAAACTCCTTTAAGTTTAAAAAAAAATAAGGATTTGAGTTGATTATCGAAAATTAATCATCCTTTGTTTTTCTCCTCAATCATTTTATGAATTATTGGAGTAAGAATAAGTTCCATTGCGAAACCCATTTTCCCACCATTTACAACGATGCTTGTTGGACTTGACATAAATGAATCGTGAATCATTCCAAGCAAGTACTGAAAATCAATTCCCCATTTCTCTCTTGCCCCTTTTCTGAAATGTATGATCACAAAGCTTTCATCAGGAGTTGGAATATTCCTGCATATGAAAGGATTGGAAGTGTCAATTGTGGGAATTCTTTGGAAATTTATATCGGTTTTACTGAATTGTGGACAAATATGATTTATATAATCAGGCATTCTTCTCAATATAGTATCAACAATGGTTTCAGCGGAGTAACCTCTTTCTGCATTATCTCTATGGATTTTTTGAATCCACTCTAAATTTGTTATCGGAACAACTCCAACAAGCAAATCAGCATAAGATGCCACATTGTATCCATCACCTTCTACTCCGCCATGTAAACCTTCATAAAAAAGTACGTCTGTTCCCTCAGGAATATCTTCCCATGGAGTAAATTGCCCTGGTTCTAGGGATGTACCAAGTCTTGTATTATGTTCTTCCGCTTCTTCCGGACTATGTAAATAATATCTTTTCTTCCCTCCTCCAGTTTCACCATAGATTTTAAAAAGTTCTTCTAGCTTGTCAAAAAGATTAGCCTCTGGACCGAAGTGAGAAAAATTTTCACCTTTTGAAAGAGCCTCTGCCATAGCTTTTTTCATAGGCATTCTTTCAAACCTATGGTAACTATCACCTTCTACAACTGCGGGAACAATATCTTCTCTGGCAAAAATATGCTCAAAGGCTCTTTTTACTGTACTTGTTCCTGCTCCTGAAGATCCTGTTACAGCGACTACTGGATGACGTTTTGACATTTTTTAAAAACAATATCTAATGATTCTGACAGGTCATATGCCATCTTTATGTTCAACTTAAAAATATTTTTTTATTTATTAATTTTTTTAAATTTCATCTATTATTTTATCTCCGATTTCACTGCAAGATAATACTTCGGAAGATCCATCACCTAAATCTGCTGTTCTAAATCCTTTTGATAAAACTTTATCAATAGCAGTTTCTAAATTTTCTGAGGCTTCTTCTTCATTTAATCCAATTTTTAACATCATTGAAGCGGATAAAAGCATTGCAATAGGATTTGCTATGTTCTTACCAGCTATATCCGGAGCTGAACCATGAACAGGTTCAAAAACTCCTGGCCCATTATTGTTTAGAGATGCAGATGGAAGCATACCAATAGAACCAGTTAACATTGCGGCTAAATCGCTTAAAATATCGCCAAATAAATTACTTGTTAAAATCACATCAAATTGACCGGGATCTCTGACTAATTGCATTGCTGCATTATCAACGTACATATTGCATAAAGATATATTTTTATCTTTTGAGGTGATATTTAAAACTGTATCTCTCCACAATTGACTAACCTCCAGAACGTTTGATTTATCCACAGAACATATTTTTTTATTTCTTTGGTTAGCAATTTTTATTGCTATTTCAGTTATTCTTTCTATTTCGGCCGAATCATAAACCATCGTGTTGAAAGCTTTTGGGATTTTTGTATTTGTTATATGTCCTCTTGGGTTTCCGAAATAAATACCGCCTATTAATTCTCTTACAACAATCAGATCTACATTCTCAACGATTTCTTTTTTTAATGTACTTGCATCTATAAGAGATTTTCTTATTTTGACAGGTCTGATATTTGCGAAAAGGTTTAGGGCCGATCTTAACTTAAGTAAACCACTTTCTGGTCTTAATTCTCTTGCAAGGGAGTCATATTTAATATCTCCAACACAAGCTAAAAGTACTGCATCACTTTTCTTGCATTGATCTAGCGTTTCATCTGGAGCAGGATCCCCATATTTTTCATAAGCTATCCCTCCAAATAAATTTTCAATGATCTCAATATCGAAATTATGTTTTTTTGAAAGCTTTATTAAAACTTTTTTTGAAACTTCTGAAATCTCTGGTCCAATTCCGTCACCTGACAATAAAACAATCTTATATTTCTTCATTTAAATTTTTGTTTAATAGAACAATAAATTATTGTTTGTATAATTGTCTAAGTTTTTTTGCTAATTCGGGTAATTTTTTAAAAATACTTGAACTCCTTAGCCATGATTTATTATCCATCGCGGGGAAACCACTAATTACCTTGCCATCATCTATGTCACAATGGATCCCGCATTTTGAACTCGCTATGACATTATTTCCAACTTTTACTCTATTATTTACTCCTACTTGTCCGGCTAAAATAACCCCATCTCCAATTTTTGCTCCCCCAGCGATACCAACTTGAGCAGCAAATGCACAATTCTTGCCAATTTTAACTCCATGGCCTATTTGTACTAAATTATCCAACTTTGTTCCTTCATCAATAAAAGTAACCCCCACTGCTGGTCTATCAATGCAACAATTCGTTCCAATTTCTACAAAACTCATTATTTTTACACTACCTTTTTGAGGCATCTTTACCCATTTGCCATCTTTAGGAATAAAACCAAATCCCTCTGATCCAATAACCGAATTTGAATTAATTACACAATTATTTTTTAGAGTGGTGTTTTCGTAAATTACACAATTTGGATGAATTATATTATTATCTCCTATTCGAACATTGCCTAAAATTGATGATCCAGGGAAAATATGATTATTGTCACCAATTACAGTATTTTCTCCTATGTAAACATTAGGTCCAATATGGCAATCTGCTCCAATTATTGCTGTTTTATCTATAACGGCTGAAGCATGAATTCCTGGTTTAAAGTTGCAAGTTTTATATAAATAATTCAGTACTTCTGCAAATGCAATTCTTGGATTTTTAACTATTATGTTTGAAATATTTAGTTTATTTAGAGCACTAACTATTTCATTATTGTTGGAAGTTATTATTGCTGATGCTTTGGTTTGATCTAATTTTTCTTTAAGGATATTATTTTCTTCTAAAAAAGATATTTGATAATTACTTGCTTCATCTAAAGAAGCAGCATCCTCTATATTTAAATCTTTAACAATATTGGCACTAATGAAATTTGAATTTCCTTTTTTAATTAGATCAACTAAGTCACTTAAAAGCATTTGTTCAGGTTTGATTTTTTTCTAAGAGAGAGCTAGAACATCTCTGTGAACTACAATTATCGAGGAGTTGTTATTTTCTGTGTTATTTAAGATAATTCTTAATTTGTCGCTACTTATAGATACTAAACCTTTTGCAACTTCTTTATCATCAGTATTTACGATTTTAACTGCTTGATTAACCGTAAAGTTTCCCTCTACATTTTTAACACCAACCGCTAAAAGTGAGGCACCTTTTCTTTTAATTGCCAAAAAAGCTCCATCATCTAAAGTGATTTTTCCTACTGTATGAATTGCATGAGAAAGCCAACTTTTCTTATTTCCTATAGGTTTTTCAACTGGATAAAATAAAGTTCCAATTTTATTATCATTAAAAATTTCAATTAAATTTTTTTTATTCGTTCCATCAACTAGTTGTACTTCAACCCCCCCCTTTGTTGCTATTTCTGCAGAAATTAGTTTTGTAGAAATTCCTCCTGTCCCCCATTCATTGTTTGAGTTTTTAGTGTTTCTATCTTTGATTTCTTTTAATTCACTATTATAAACCTCTTTAATAGGATGAGCATCTTTATTCTTCCGTGGATCTTTTGAATATAGATTTTCAATGTCGGTTAATAAAATAAGCTTATTAGCATTTATAGCTAAGGCAACTAAGGCAGAAAGGGTATCATTGTCTCCATATTTAAGCTCTTCATTTGCAACGGTATCATTTTCATTTACTATTGGAATAACATTCAAATCAATTAATTTTTTTAATGTTTTAGAAGCATTATTGAAAGATTCTCGCGAATTAAAGTCAGCTTTAGTGATTAAAATTTGAGCAATATTGTGACCTAATTTATTAAATATTTTATCGTACAAAGACATTAAATTAACTTGACCTACTGCAGCAGTAGCTTGAAGAGTACTTAAATCATTGGGTCTCGTTTTAATATTTAATTTTTGGCAACCTAATCCAACCGCTCCACTAGTTACTAAAATCAATTTATTCCCTTTTGAAAGAAAAGTTGTAAAGGATCTACAAAGGGTATCAATAACTTCTTCAGTAGATTTTTCCTCTGTACCTCTTAAAATACTAGTACCAATTTTTATGACCCAAGTTTTCATTTTATAAAAAGAGAAATTAATTTTTCTATTGTCAAAGTTAAATTAAATTTAATAGGTAAGCCATCTCTCTTTAATCGCTTAACTAATATTGTTTTTATATTACATCTATTTCCAACGAGAATATCTGTAAAAATCCGATCCCCAATAATGGCAATGCTTTTTACCTCATAATTAACTTCTTTGATAGCATTCAAAATAACTTTTTTTCTTGGTTTTGAAGCATTGTATTTGTATTTTAATTTTAATTCGTTGGCTATTTTCGCGATCCTTTTTTTTGATGGATTGTTACTTATTAGATATAAGGAGAAAAGTTTTTTAGAATCAGTTATCCAATTTTTTACAGCTTTTGGGATCTTAGTTGACTTTCTATTTATGAGAGTCCCATCGACGTCAAGTAATAAACAATGTATTCCTTCTTTTTGTAATTCATATTGAGAAATTTCATATATGGGTAAATTTGAATCCCAATTGGCTTTCAGGATAGATCTCATTTATTTTAAGAACTACTTTTTTCAATCTCAGATTCAATCAAAGGTTGAATTTTATCAAACTCATCATCTTCAATTAATAAGGCCCCTTTGTCTTTTAATTTACCAACAATAAAAAAAGGATCTAGTGGAATATATAAGCCATATTCTTGGTCAAAAAGATTAAAGTTAACTAGTAATTCATAACTCTCGCTATCATCATCAATGAAATCTTCTTCCAATTCATCATAAATTGGTTCTTCAAGCTCACCTGATACTGTTAATGTTACTGCTGATCTGATAAGCCTTAAATCATGTTCTTGAAGAACTGCTTCAGCGTTTTTTAAGATTTGTTCATTTTTATCTATTTTTTCAATTAATTCAGGTTCATCTTTCTCATTCATCTTAAAAAGACTTACAGGAGTATCAACTGGTGTTAATAAAGCATATTCTTCTCCCTGAACACTTACTAATTGTTCAAGATAACAAAATAGCTCGTTTCCATTTGAGTCATTTAATAATAGTGTCTGCGCTTCATAATTATCATTTGAGTTAGTTTCTTTCATTTAAAACTTATCTAATTCTTTTTAATAGTAATATTTTATCTGATCTTTACCAGCTAATTCTCTTAATTCAGGACCTTCTTGGATCCATTGTTCAAGTATTACTTTTGCTGACAAACTATCAATCAATCCGGATTTATCTTTTTTAATTCCAAATCTATTTGTAGATTCCCATGTTGAACTATGTTCATTGACGTAAGAGAATGGAAGCTTTAATTTATTTGAAAGTAATTGACCGTAATTTTTACAGTCAATAGCTTGAGGGGTCATTTTACCTTCTTCATCAAGTGGAAGGCCAACAATAAAACCAGTCAAACAAAATTCATCTATATAAGTTCTAATGATTTTAATTTCTTGATTATTTTCAAACCTTTTTACTGCTGGAAGGATATTTGATGTTATGCATAGGGGATCACAATAAGCCAATCCTATTCGTTTTTTACCTACATCAAAACTTAAAATTGCCCTTGGTTTAGGTTTACAAAATTTCACTTTGTTTTTAATGGGAAAGGAGACGGATATGGATTACCTTGTGGATTTAATTTTTCTAAGATTGATTCCAAGGATTGATTTATTTTATTTACTTGTTTGGCTTTATTCTTAACTATTGTGTTTCTGATAAGAATAATTTCTTGATTTGTTTCTTTTAGGTTACATTCTTCGAGAAAAGTATTCACTTGAGAATTCTCTTTATATGTTTTTAAATTAGATATGGGAGATTTTAAAAAAAATCTTTTTATAAATTCTTTTAAAATAGTATTGAATCTATTATCCCAATATTTACTTATGGTTAAAGTATAAATTTCTTTGTCTTGATAATTAATATCTTTTAAAATTGTACATAAAACAGAATTTTCATATATTAAAGAACCACTTTTAGAGTTGTTTCTTTTAAGAATATCGTCTTGATCAAAATCTAAAATATTTCTTATTAAAGGAGATTGATTTGATCTTATAAAATTTACTATTTTCAATATATTTTGATTACTAATGTTTTGAAATTCATTAATTGATTCATAGCCTTGGGTATTTTGCTTTATTGATTTATTAAGATCGCAACCATCCCAAAGTATTATCTCACCTAAAGGTTGAAAGCCTAATTCTCTTGATGTTGATATAAGGTCAATATTGTTTATATCCGCGTTAATTATCCAACTTGAAGTCTTTATGTCTGTTATGGAGATAGATTTTTTTATTAATCCTAAAGTTAATTGCTTCTCAGTTAAAGAAAAGTTTTTGTTAATCAACTTTGGTTTAGATATTTTTAGGCAAGTCTCTTTTTTATTCAAAGGAAAAATGTTCAAATAACCAATGATTTCATTTCCGCAAATGGCAATTATACATTTGTTTTTATTTTTCTTAAGATTATTTAGAAATATTTTTAAATCATCAAAGGTATTAATAATTGCCATCTTTAAAAACCAATTATTCAATTTTTTATTTTTAATATCTATTAAAAGGTTAATGTGACGGATATGTAGTTCTTCAAAAGTTACTTCAATTCCTTTATCCGTCTTAAAAGAATTAGAGGTATCTTTTTTCATTTACTTTTTTCTCTTACTATCACTATAGGAGTTTTTTCATCACCATTGCCAGCCGGATTAGATATTAAGTTTCTTTTGAGTATTTCATTAACTGCTTTATTTGAACTGGCTAATACTTTTACACCTCCAAGATCGTTAACATCAACTACAGCAACATCTATATTTAGATATTGCGAGACCTCCTTACAAAATAAATCTGCATTTAGAGGACCCATAACTATACTTTTGTCGTAAGGTGTGACTGTGCCACTTATATCATCAATTAGAGATGATTCTGAACCAGTTAATCTATAAAACATCCCCTTAATACCAACTAATTTAAAGAGAAATCCAATAATTAATGCAAAAGTTATTCTTGTGATTCCAATTCTATTTATTAATAATTGCATGCCGCAAGCTGTTGCGAGACTGCTTGTAGGGTGAAAAAAATAACATAATGTTTTCGAAAATAAACTATACTCTAAATTTTGAGGGTCAATATATCTATTTTGCATAATCGCAAGTGGACTCTCACCGATTGTTAAAATATCATTTTTTTCTACAATTCCTTTACAGTATGCAATGAGAGTATTTACTGGGTCATCAAAGCAACCAAGTAAATCAGTTTTAATAGCAAAAGCATTATATTTATTATTTATTGAAATTTCAAAAACTTCTTTCGGCCGTTTTTTTTGACAATCTAAATTAATTAATAAACAATCCTTATTTTTTGAAATACCAAAATGTCCATAGTTATCCCAAAATACTTTTATCCATAGATATTTTATTTTTTCCCTAAAATTATTATTGTTAAATTTATATATGCTTCTTACAAATAATTCTGAATTTGACTTGATAATTGTTGTTGGCCAATAATTATTTAAATTCTTAATTTTATTATTATCATATATATATATATCTTCTTGATAGTTTAAATTTTGGCAATATTCGTTACCTTTACTTTTAAAAAAATCTAATTCAAAATTTATATTAGATACCATAGTCTCTTTGGTTTTACTTGTATTAGTTATTTTAAAATCAATAATTAATTCGTTTAAACCATCCTTTTTTTTGATTTTGTAATTTATAGGTATAAGTTTCAAATCTGATTTGGGTGAGTATTTAATATATAAATCTGAAAGAATTAAAAAAATCAGTAAAAATAAAAGGATATTTACAAATAACATTTTTTCTTAAATATTTAATTATTGTTAGTTTCTTTTGTTTCTTCTTTAAATTCGGTTTCTTCTGGTTCCTCTGAGTTTACATCTGGCTGAATTTTTTCTTCTTTAAATTCGGTTTCTTCTGGTTCCTCTGAGTTTACATCTGGCTGAATTTTTTCTTCTTTAAATTCGGTTTCTTCTGGTTCCTCTGAGTTTACATCTGGCTGAATTTTTTCTTCTTTAACTTTACTTTGTTTTGGTTTCTTTGCTTTAACCTCTACCTCTTTTGATTCAGAAATTGTACTGTTGTATTCATTAAAGGCTTCTACTGTAAATGAGGAATTATTTTCAGTTTCGATTCCTGTTGATTGACTAATTATTTTGTTAATATCACCAAAGTCAGCCATTCCATTGCTATCAAATTTAACTTCGCCATTACTATCAAGAATGATAGTTTGAGGAATTAATCCATTCCAATAAAAACTTGGCTCGGTTGGCAGATTAGACTTATCTTCATTTTGTAATTCATCTGTGGTTAATGCAATAATATCTATATTTTCCCTCCATATTAAATCGAGTCCTGAAATCACTGGAGCCATTGCTTTGCTGTCAGAACTATCGTCAAGGTAGAAAAATAGAATTGAGACCCTTTTATTCTTTAATGAATCCTTGAGTGTTGTCTTTGGAGGAACTATTGCTCCATTACCTGCATATATAGGAAAGATGTTGCCATCATAACTATTAGTATCTCTATAGGCATTTGCTTTAAATGGACTTAAGAAAATTAATGCTATTAAGAACCACTGAAATATTTTCATTAAAGATTTAAAACTTACTTGGAACTTGATCTTCCTAATCCTTGCAGGATTCCTTTCCCAATTAAACCGATAGCTTTGCCTACGATTTTTGTTAGGAAAGTTACGAAAAGATTACCGATATACTTTACCGCAACTTCTAACTGAGGTGCTAATGCATCTCTTATCTCAACTAATAATGTAACTTGTTTTTGAAGCCATTCTAGATTCTGCAGTTCTTTCTCTCTATTTTCGTTTTTAAAGTATCGGGTGAATTTTTTATCGATAATATCAATATATTCTCGTTTACTCTCATATAAGTAGATAGGCATATAAATGTAGTCATGCCAGCGATTATAGTTATTAATATTATTCCTGAATCTTTCAAAATTTCTTGTCGATTGTAATTCGGGGTTTATAAGTACAGTTCTTAATTCAGGCCAAGAAGAACAAATATTAAAGATTTCAGAAGCTAATAAATTACAGTTCCTTATTGTCCAATTTGAAATTATATTTTCAAGGATCAAAAACGATTCTGTTTCATATAGAGGGAGTAATTTCCCATCATAGTCAAGAGCTTCATTTTTAATAATTGGTTCAATAAACATTATTGATTCATGTGATTCTCTATCTATCTCTTCGCAACTTACCTCACTATAAATAAAATCATTTATTGAAATAGATTCGCTTCCTTTTCTTAAACGAAAATAGCTGTCTGTGATATTTGAAATTGTATTAACTTTAAGTTCTTTTATGAGAGAATTTAAATCATCTTTAAAATCTTTCTCCTTATAGTTTTCCTTAATATTTTTTACTAAATTATCTAACTCATCTAACATTTTGCAAATTAGTCGTGAAATGAATTCTTTCTTTATCCCAGAGAGAATTATTGATGAATTATTAAATTCAACCTGTAAGTTAGTTGAGCTATACCTTTCTTTTAGTCTATCTAAAATTAAATTCCATATTTCTGTAGTTTTTTTATCTTTAATGAATACAGTGTTCTTATTTTCAAGATTAATTTTATTTTCAGTGTAAACTGCCTCTGTATAAAGTTCTAGTGAATTACCCCATAAGAAAATTAGAAAAGATTTTGCAGTAATAAGTTCTCTTAATCTTCCTTTTAAAATGAATTTATAAAATTCTGGTGTTGAATCAGAGTTGACATATTTGAATATGTAATTAATTTCAGAATCTATTTGTTTAAGACCTGAAGTTAGAATTTTTTGACTAAAAGAGAGAGCCCTATTTTTGTTTAATTGAACTCGGGAATTATTTTCAATATCAAATACCCTTCCTCCATTTAAAATGGTATCAATAGATTCAAGAACTTTTTCTACACTGGGATTTAAAAGAAAACCTTCAGCATTTAACGATGGAGGGGTATTTGCTTCATAAACAAGTTCGCCAGAGAGAATTATAAGAAAATTTGACTCATCATATCTTTCTCTTAATTTTAATAATTCTAACCTTATAAGATCTTCTGATTGGAAATTAAGAACATTCCATATAACTAAATCCGGAGTTTTATCACCTGTTCCATTATTAAAATTAATGTCTAAATTTTGGTCTAGTGATGTTAACTTAAGCGATAAAGATTCTGCTATTAAGCTTGGAGCAATAATCAATATCGATTTTTTTGAAATTAATTCCAAGACTAGATTTCTTATCTCTTATACAAAATTAACTAACAATTACTTCAAATACCAGCCTTAAATCATTTTTTATACTCTTTTAAGCGTAGTAATTTCTGTTTAAATCAAAGTCATTTAATCTCTCTGATGACAATACATTATTCGCTTCGTTTATCGTGAATTTATTTTCATATAGAGCTTTACCTACAATTACTCCAAAGAGTCCAGAATTTTCAAATTTTACTAACGATAATAAATCAGAAATTGAACCAACACCTCCTGAGGCTATTACTGGAATATCTGTAATTTCAAGTATGCTTTTTATGAATTCTTCATTCGTTCCTTCTAACGTACCATCTGTATTTATATCTGTAACAATAAAACTAGCAATTTTAAATGAAGAAAACTCCTTTACTAGATCTGTGGCAAAAATATTAGATTGCTCAAGCCACCCCCTTGTACTAACTTTTCCATCTTTTGCATCTATACCAACAATTATCCTTCCAGGAAATTTATTTGATAAGTTTTTAACTAATTCTTTATTTTCTATTGCAGAGGTTCCCATGATAACTTTCTCAATACCATAAGAAAATAATTGTTCTATCCTTTCTTGTGACCTTATCCCTCCACCTATTTGAATAGGTATGTTAACTGTTTTTGCAATCTTTTTTATTGATTTATCGTTTGTTGGCGATCCAGTTTTTGCAGCATCCAAATCAACTATATGTATATATTTTGCCCCTTCACTTTCCCAAAATTTAGCTTGTTCATGAGGCTCTTTGGTAAAGTCTTTTCTTTTATTAAAGTCGCCTTTAAAAAGCCTTACACACTTACCATTCATTAAATCAATTGCTGGTATTAGGTTCATAGAATCATCCTTTTCATTAATTACTTATTAGTAGTACTATTCAATATGTAATTCTATTTAAGATTACTACTTCAGTTAAATATTTTTTGAATATGAAAATTCTTGTAATGGGTGGCACTAGATTTGTTGGCAAGTCTTTGGTTGGAAAGTTATTAAGTAAAAATTATGATATTGATATTTTCACGAGAGGTAATAAATGTAATCCTGAAAAAACAAATTTAATTAAGGGTGATAGAAATATTTCAGAAGATATCTTCAGGCTAAGAAATAAAAAGTATGATGTTGTTTATGATATTTCTGGACGAGAGTTAGAACAAACAAAACTTCTTATAGAAAATTTAGATAACTCTTTCCAAAGATATATATATGTCAGCTCTGCAGGTGTTTATAAAGATAATTGTGAACTACCCTTATCCGAAGTTGATCCTATTGATCCAGATAGTAGACACAAAGGAAAATTTGAGACAGAAAATTGGTTAAAAAAACAAAAAATTCCTTTTACAAGTTTTAGACCTACTTATATTTATGGACCAGGAAATTATAATAAAATTGAAAATTGGTTTTTTGAAAGGTTATTTACTAAAAAATCTATTCCAATCCCTGGTGACGGGTCTTTAATTACTCAGCTAGGCCATGTTTCTGATCTAACTGATGTAATGATTAGGTGCATGAATTTTGATAATTCTAAAAATAATATTTACAACTGTTCTGGTGAAAAAGGAGTAACAATCAAGGGTTTAATTTATTTCTGTGCGAATGTTCTTGGATTAAACCAAAATGAGATTTCTTTAAGAACATTTGATTATCAAAAATTAGATCCTAAATCTCGAAAGGGATTTCCAATTAGATTAAATCATTATCAGACTGATATTTCTAAGATTAAACGTGATTTAGAGTGGGTGCCAACTTTTGATTTACTTAATGGTTTAAAGGATAGTTTTGTGAAAGATTTTAATAATAAAAAGAGAGAGGAGTTTGATGAAAATTCAGATCATATTCTTTTTAATTCTTAAATATCCTACTAAAGTCACGAAAGTCAGGATGAATCCTAACCAATAAAAAATTAAAGCCAAATTATTCAATAAGCTTATTTTTAATGGTGTAAAGAAGGTAATTACTGAAATAAAAAAGAAAAATGTTTTAAATTTACCCAATATAGATGCTGGTAAACCATCTTTTGTAGAGTTCCTCAGGCTAGAGATAATTAATTCTCTAAATAAAATTAATGACAATGACCAGAAAGGTATTAAATTATTTTTACAAAGGAAGGTTAAAGGAATTAAATAGAATACTTTATCGCTTAAGGGATCAAGGATAGCTCCTGATCTGGTTTTAAGATTAAATTTCCTTGCGATAAACCCGTCAAAAAAATCAGTTAAACCTCCAATAATAATCAATATAAAGACATAAAATGGTCTGTTAATTTCTAAAAAAAGTATTAATGGGAATACAAGGAAAAGGCGAGATATCGATAATAAGTTGGGAATATTCAATGCCAAATTTTTAAGATTTTTTCTTAATAACAAATTAGTTTTTGTATATAAAAAATATATTACACCCTCAACAAGCTTAAATTTTTAGTAAAAATTTTAAATGGTTTTTAATGCTATATTCTAAAATTTAATTTAAATCTGAATCATAAAGATTATAAACTCAACTTCTCTTTATTCTTCATGATGTTTTATATTAAAAAATTATTCCTTATATTTAATGCAGCCTCATAGCCTAAAGCTATCTCCAGAATCTGATTTGATAAATTCAATTAAAGAATATTCTTTATCGAATAATTTATACGGGTATGTTTCTGGAGTAGTTGGTAATCTTAGAGCAGTTTGTATTCAATGCCCAGGAAATCAAGAGATAAATAAATTCGAGGGAAATCTAGAGATAGTTTCCTTAAATGGACATTTTAATAAAGGAGATGTTCATTTACATTTGAGTTTTGCAGATGAGGGATGTAATGTCTTTGGCGGGCATCTTGAGGAGGGATGTATTGTAAAAAAAGGTACTGATATATTATTAGTATCTTTTGAACAAAAAATTATTAATATCTCAAGTAATGATTTATTAAAAAATGAATCACGTGTAAAAGCATATATTTTAAAGGATTGTCCTTGGTCTAAAAGAGCAATTAGGTTGCTTAATTCTTTATCTATCCCTCATGAAGTTACTTTAATAGATAATGATGATAGCTTTCGAAAAATAATGTCTCAAAGTAGTCATAATACTTTCCCTCAAATATTTTTGGATAATAAATTTTTTGGAGGATATGATGAACTTTCAGAACAAGCAAAATTCGATAACTTAAGTTCATTTAAGTAATCTAAATTTTTTAACTATCACGATTAGTAAGTTTTTCAGCAACTAATTCTTCCTCTAACTGCTTTATTAACCTTGATACAAGACTTTGAAATTCTGGTTGACAGCCTTTAAATGCAGCTTTATGTCTTATTGGCTCATTTCTAGTTCTTAAATCAGTAAGCATTAACTGTAATGCGTCAATTTTGGGATTTATTTTCATGTTTTTATTTTATATATTTACATCTTTTAAATCATTTGCATAGCTTTTTTAAAAGATATTTTTTTATTATCATTTGAACTCGTTACTTCTACTATTTTATTTATGCAATCTTTGTTTTTTAAAGATTCTATACAACATTTTGCTACTAATCTTCTTGGTATAGATCCATTGGTTTGAGTATCCTCCTTTGAATAATTTATATTTTCTAATTTAATATCTTCATTTTCCTTTAATCCGCCAGGCCTAATAATAGTCCATTCGAAACTTGAATTTATGAGAAAATTTTCACCTATTTTCTTCCAAATCAGAATCAATCCAAACAAGTTTAATGGGTGAAATAATTTCCCAGTACAAAGTGAACTAACTAAGATAACCCTCTTAATCCCAACTCTTTTGCAACTCTCTAATTGTCTGAATACTCCTAAAGCATCAACCTTTGCGGGACCAGTTAAATCTATAGATGCTCTCGCACCAGTAGCAATTACCAAAGCATCAATATCTTTTAAAGCTTTATCTAGTTCTTCTTTGTTGTCTAATGAAACTCTAATTGTTTCTAAACTCTCTAGCCCTTCTGAAACTTTTGAATTCTTTCTAATAATTTGCCTAACTTTATACCCTTTTTTAATGGCCTCTTCGGCAATTCTAAAACCTGTTTTCCCAGATGCACCAGTAATTGCAATTTTCATGATTTAAAAACTAATTTAATAATTATATTAATTTTTTAGGGCTTTTTACATATAAATTTCTTTTTTCTTTTGGGATAAAGTTTACGACATAAATAACATTTTGTTCCATCACAACCTCTTGCGGTGCAATATTCTCTTCCATAGAAGATTATTTGCAAATGTAAGGTATTCCATTCATTAATAGGAAAGATTTTTTTTAGGTCTTTTTCCGTTTGAATTACACTATCTCCATTCGATAGACCCCATCTTTGTGACAACCTGTGTATGTGGGTATCAACGGGGAATGAGGGGATATTAAAAACTTGGGACATTACGACTGATGCTGTTTTATGCCCCACCCCTGGAAGAGATTCAAGCTTTTCAAAAGAATCTGGGACTTCACCTTTATGCTTCTCAATCAATAGTTTAGATAGGTTATAGATGTTCTTTGATTTTTGATTAGATAGACCTAAATATTTTATGTATTCATATATGCCAGTTATACCTAGCTCTACCATCTTTATTGGATTATCTGCAACCTTAAATAAGCTCTTTGTTAATTCATTAACTTTCTTATCTGTTGATTGAGCACTTAAAACTACAGCTACAAGAAGTGTATAGGCACTTGTATGATCTAGAGGGATTGGAGGCGATGGATATAGCTCCTTAAGTTCTTGTCGTATTATTTCTGCTCTTTCAGCCTTTCTCATTAAATTTGATAGAATAACCGGTGTATAAAATTATACAAGAGATATTTTAGATGCATATTTTCTGCTAATTTAAAATATTTAAAATAGAAAGGTTTTGTGAAAAATGATGCTTTAATAATTGATGATCTGCATCATAAATATAATAAACAAGAATATTCAAAATGGATATTAAATGAAATTAACCTAAAAATTAAAAATGGTGAATTGTTGGGTCTGCTTGGTCCTTCTGGGTGTGGGAAGACTACTCTTTTGAGGTTGATTGCAGGGTTTGAATACCCTTGTAAAGGAAGTATTTCTTTAAATGATATGGAAATTTCAACTAGAAAAAGAATTCTTAGTCCAGAGAAAAGAAATATTGGGATGGTTTTTCAGGATTATGCACTTTTTCCTCACTTAACTGTTTTTGAAAATGCAATGTTTGGTTTGAAAAACAAAAAAGATAGATCTAGAGTTGACTACTTATTAAATGTTGTAGGTCTTGATGGTTTTGTTGGAAGGTACCCACATGAATTGTCTGGAGGTCAAAAACAAAGACTTGCAATTGTAAGGGCTCTTGCTCCAGGTACAAATTTTATTTTATTAGATGAACCTTTTTGTAGTCTTGATATGCATGTCAAGCTTAAATTGAGAAGTGAACTCCCAAATATTCTAAGAGGCTGTGATGCCAGTGGATTAATGGTTACTCATGATCCTGAAGAGGCGATGTCAATTTGCGATAAAGTTGCCGTTATGAATGAAGGTAAAATACACCAAATTGATACTCCAATTAATCTTCTAAATAATCCCAAGACTATTTTTGTTAGTAGTTTTATATTGGGAAATAATATTCTTAATCTCAAAAAAAATGGAAATTCATATTTTTCTTGTTTAGGTGAAATAAATAGTTCAGGGTCATTAAAGAATACAAATATTAAAAGCATGTCAATTTCTCCTAAATTTATTTCAATTAAAAGATCTAAATCTGGTAATGCAATTGTAATATCTAAAGAATTTCTTGGTGAATTTCTTATCTATAAAGTATCTATTAATAACGATATATTGAGGGTCAGAACTAATATTAATACTCTTCTAAATAATGGTGATAAATGTTCTATTTCTATTAATAAAAATAGTTATTATTTTTTATATCCTGGGGCACATAAGGTATATATCTAAACTCTTTTATAGGCAATTACACTTCCCCCCCTTCCAATTAGAGCATTTTTTCTTTTTACATTTCTTTTTTTTACTTATATATATTTTATTAGTTAAAAGTAGCTCAGAAAAATCGTACTCTAAATTCATTTATAATATTGCTATTGATATTCATTATCATATTATTTAATTTAATTTAAAGGATTAATTAATTACTAATTTATACAATATGTTGTATTATTTATATAGTTCATATTTTGAATAATGAATGAAAATAATTTAAAAACAAAGAAATTAATTAATTTTGGCCCTTCTGGGAGAGCTATTGCACAACCAATGGACAATAGCTTATTGGATAATTTTTTTGATCATCTAACAATGGAAAGATTTGCTAACGTTCAATATTTTTCTATTTACCTCTGGTTTCAAGAGAGAGATTTAAATGGATTTGCCTCTCATTTTCTCAGTGAATCACAAGGTGAAATGGAACATGCTCAGAAATTTGCAGATTACTTAATTGCTAGAGGACAATCTGTCAAACTTAATGAACTTCCTGAACCAGTTCAAACATGGGATTCAATAGAGGATTTAATTTCTTATTCTTTCAATATGGAGTCTGATTTAACCTCCTCTCTACAACAACTTTATTCGATTGCTGAAAGAACTTCAGATACAAGGACCAACGTATTTTTAGATCCTATTATTGATGCTCAAACAAAATCCGAAGATGAATTTGCAAACATACTTGGGAAAGTTAAATTTGCATGTAATCAACCCTCAGCAATCTTATTGATAGATAGTGATTTAGAGAAAAAATAAATTACTTTCAAATTTATTTTCATTTAATGTCCTTTTGGTTTTTTCTACAAGTAATTTTGAAAAATTGATTTTCTCATTATTTTCTTTATTTAAGAGCTCAGCTATTTTGTGAATCTCATTAACTCTTTTATGAATATTTTTGTTTTCGGAAAATAACCTTTCTTTCAATCCTTTATTATAAGTCGTTTTGAATGATTGCTTTATATTTCTGAGTCTATTCGACAATACATCTACTTCTATTAACAGATTGTTAGTTATTGATTGTGATTCCTTCATGTTTCTATAACAGTGATGATTCAATAAAAGAAGGCGCAACACTTACTGTTTGGGTGCCAATTGGAGCTATTAATAACTCAGATGATCTTAATTTAGAAATTAATCTCGTTGATGTGACGCGTGTTGAACCTATTAATTCTCCTATCCTTTCATGAGTCAACCTAAAAGGTAGCTCACACCATTGACCACATCTTCTTCCTAAACGATTTACTAGTATTGAAAATAAAGCTTGTAATCTTTGTTCTGCATTCCCCAAGTGTCTAATTCTGAGAAGTTGCAAAGTCCATTCATTTACTGCATCGAAACCAATATTCTCATCAATATTTACATTGCTATGAAAAGATAAATCTGTTAATGCTTCAACGCAGACACCCTCGCTACATAAAAGGTCTGTTCTTAATTGATCACCTGATTGTAAAAAGGCAAGAGTCATTCCTTCAGTTTCTTCGCAAGGACAATAAACTCTAGCAATTCCACTTTCAACTTCTAGGCATGTGCCTTTCGGCCTTGATGTTGGATCTATTAGAACAGATTGTCCAGTTATTATTCGTACTGATTTTGATGGGAACTCTCCATAAGAATGGAAATTCATTTAATAAAATATGATAATGAGAATTATTATCAATTATGCATTAGAAAATTATTTATTGCAATAGATTCTCATTATCAACATGTTTTTTGTGTTTTTTCTTTACATATGTTTTAAAGATTATAATTTAAATAGAATTCTTAAAAATTTTATTTAGTAATGAGCGGAAATAGAGTTTGTTTTAATTGTGGAAGTTCTTCATTCGTTTCAGATCGATCTTTAGGAGGTAAGATAATTTGCTCTAAATGTGGATCTTCTTCTTTTAGAATAGAATCCTCTTCATTTTTTAAGAATAAAAAATTAATTTTCCTTGCTATTGGTATTGTTATTTTTTTGATTATTATTTAGGCAATCTGTTGATAGTCCAAAATCCATTATTTTTAATCACTTCTACATCAATACCATATAACTTATTAAGATTTTCACTTTTTATAATCTTATTTTGATCCCCCTCAGCTAATACCTCGCCATTTTTTAGCATTATGATTCGGTCATAAATTGATGTTATCATTGAGATTTCATGAGTTACGCATAAAATTTTGGTATTTAATTTTGATAATTCATTAATCTTATCAATTATAAAAAACTTTGATTTATAATCTAGATTTGCAGTTGGCTCATCTAAGATTAATATATCTGGTTTTTTAATTAACGCTCTGGCAATGAGAGAAATTTGTTTTTCTCCATCTGATAAATATGAAAAATATTTTTTAGATAAACTTGTTATATTCATATTTTTCATAATACTTTCAACTTTATAATGGTCGCTTTTAGATTTAGTTGATACATAACAATATCTTCCATATAGTCCACTTAAAATTAAATCGAAAACTTGTAGATTTGGATTTATTCTATCTTTAATATCATTATTAACAGTACTTATTCTTTGTCTTAGTTCCCATAAATTTATAACTTCTTTGTTGAATATTTTTAGTATCGAATCATTAGCCACTACTGGGTATATGTTTCTATTAATTACTTCTATTAATGATGATTTACCTGAACCATTTGGTCCGATTAATATTACGTTCTCTGAAAATGATATCTTTAAATTTAAATCTTTGATTACTCTAATACCGTTCTTATAACAATTTATATTTTTTGCTTCAAACCAAAATTTATTAACCACTAAAACTTATTGCTCCAAAATATAATTAATTGAATTGAGCTTAAAATAAATATAAAAAGATAAAGCCAATTCAACCATGAAGGTCTATTTACTTTCTTCATAAATTATATGATTAACATAAGATTATATGATTAACATGAGAATTAGTAGTGGAGCAACAAATCTTGTAAATGTTTTTCTAATAATATCTATATTATTGATAACTTCCAACCTCTTTATCTCTGGTGGATATTTCAATATGAATTTGTCGTATACAGAAAGATTCTCAGTTTTATTAATATTTTTCCATGGGTTATCTTTATCTTCAGACTTTTTATACCATTTCCAAAAGTAATTTATTATTCTATCTTCTCCTAATAATTTTATTTCATCTTTGTTAATAAAACCCAAATTGTTATTAAATGTTTGTGTCTTTAAAATTATATAATCCTCATCAAATATTTTATAAAAAATCTTTCTTTGAGTCTCTTTAAATAATATTAGGTTATTAAGTAGTTTATTTTTTAAAAATTTCCTGTAGTGTCTTACTATTACTCTTGCTTTATTATTTCCTAGTGGAATATGATCTAAAACTTGTAAATATCGTGATACAGAAGGATCTCCTTTATAAATTAATATCCTTCCAGGTGGCATGAATTTTATTCTGATAAATTCTTTTTTAGGGTCATTCTTATAGAAATAAATACTTTCAATGTATTTAGGAGTAACATTAATTTTCTGATTAAAACTAACAAGTACGTTTTTATTAACATCTTTATCAGGAATTGTGTCTCCGTGAACCCAAAAAAGATGAAGTATATCTAAGTGATTTTCAATTATCCTTGACCAATCACATTTGAAGTCAACTAATACCTCCTCAGAGACATAATCCTCATATGAAAAACCATTATTAGATAATTCGTAGTTACTTATAGGTGAATCTTCAATTATATTTTTTAGATCAGTCTCAGATTTTTTAGAAAAATGTACAAATATATATTCATCTTTTTCTAATGCTTTGTATTGAGATAAATGTATTCTTTTGGCATAGTTATCATAGTTATTATCTACTATGTGACTACAAGTTATTCGGTCTAGATTTTGGCAACTTCCCCCTGAAGAGAATTCAGCGCCATGATATGGACATGTTATTACACCATTTGATAATGTTCCTCCAAAGAAGGAGGCACCTCTGTGCGGACAAATATTCTTAATACATCTTACATTTTCATTCTTATCTCTATAAATTATAAGAGGCTCATCATAGAGTGAGAAATAATGTAGTGTATTTTTTTTAAGTTCTTTTGAAGGACAAATTGCATACCAACCAAATAAACCTACATTTAATTTCTTTTGTGTTTCTCTTATATCAAAGGAGTCAATTTCAACTGCTGATACTTTTTTAAATGGCTTATTAACTGTATTTAAGTCTTTAGATTTAAAAAAATTAATTTGTCTGTTTTCCATAAATTAATTTCTTTTTTTAATTTACTACTTATCTTTTCAGACTATAACTCAAGTAAATAATGAATTTCTCTTAAAAATAAAATTCTCTATTATTTGTAGCAATAATTATATCGATATTAAATAAATAATGAGTTCGGGGGATATTTATGTATCTTTATTTCGGTTTTATTGTATATTTTGTAATTCTTTCAAATTTTTTATGTAATCAATTGCATCATCTATATTGTTGTGGAAATTACACTGGCCAAGATAACAACCTATAAATCTTAAGAACTTTCTCTTTCCACCACTAATTTCATATTTATGTATTGTTCCTCCCTCTATAGGAGCATATATTAATTCTGGTAATGCCATATTTTGTTTTTAATTCTTAAATTAAACAATAATTCAAGTGCAAATACATTTCCATAGCTCAAGTCATATTTTTAATAATTAATTTACTTGTTTTTTCATAAATTTTTATTAAATTCCTAAAAAGTATTTGGTATTTATTGATTATGGATAAGAATTTTTAATTATGCAAAAAGCTTTTAGGCGTATTTTTTTTTAATAATAAAAGAACTCACACTTTAAGATATTAATTTAGATAGTTTCTCACTTCAAAAATAAGAAATACCTTTTTTCATAATATTAAGATTATTGATTTCTATAATTTTTTATAAATAAATAATCAGTTATGTTTTTTAAATATAAATTATAGTAAATTTTAAATTTATGAAAATTATGATAAAAAGAATTTTTACGATCTTTTTTTTAACTTTGTGCTTTGTCTTTTTTAAGCCAGTTTACTCTTTAGATATTTCTTCTAAAACTCTTGAACAATATACTAAAAAGATTTCTAATAAATTCACTAGAACTTACTGCAATACTTCCAAATTTGGGATCTCTTATGAAGGGGCTTTGGCATTCGCGATTGGAGAAACTAATAAGGAATTTAAAAATAATAAACTCAATAACCTAATAGACTATTCTCTACTAAAAAATTCAATAGTTGATGGTTTAGAAAATAATTGCCAAATTTATGATTTTCCTATTAGTAGTTTAGAAAAATTAGAATTTGATTAGAAATATGAAATTGTTAAAGTGTTATTTTCTTCCTATCCAATCATTAGGTTTCTCCAGCATCCACTCGAAAACTCCCTTAGCATCAAGGTTTTTTGATGTATAAACAAACAATATTGGAAATAATAAAATTACTACTCCAATAACTGCTAACTCTATTTTACCTATACCCATTTCTTTTATAGTTAAGGCGAAATAATTAATCATTACCTTATAGAATTGAAGTTTGCTTAATACTTAATTTATAAAATATTATTTACTCATTCTTCTATTGATAAAATATCTTAATCGTTTATTGTGAAAGTTTTTTGTATAAAGTACCTATTTTTTCTAATCACACTTTTTAATAGTTTAAATATATAGATGAATGTTAATTTAATGCCTATTAATTCTGAAATTATAATTTTCACTCCATTCTTTTTAGTATTGATTGGATTTACAGTTTTTACGATTTTAAGGAAAAGAAAGAGATCAGCTAAAAGTATTTATAAATTAATAGATGATTTAGAAAAAAAATACATATATTAATAGTTTTTTAGAAGGAAAAAGATTAATCAAATTCTATACCGACTTCTTCTTTTAAATCCCTATCCAAATCTGGAAGATGGGGTTCAACCCAATGCTCTTTGTTATCAATACCAGCTGCATTTACATAGTTCATAATATGTTGATCTACTTGTTTATAAAGATCATGCAAATTTATATCCATACGAATATCATGAGCAATTTCAGATACTTGTTTTTCAGTTAAACAATGATTTGGATGAAGAAAATCACAGCAAGGAATTCTCTTCTCGATCAATTCATTTAAATTGATTTTTATTTCGTAATCTTGATGAACAGTCATAGATTTTATAGCTTTGTTTTGATTCTAATTATGGTTTAGTTTTTGTATATCTTTAGTTAAGAAATAAAGTTCTTAGATATTAGTTCTAAGATATTATTTTAGTAATTTAAATAAATAAATCTTCCAAGTCTTTATACAAATCATCATTTTCTTTTGAGTTTTCTAAAGGGTAATCATAATCTAGTGAAAGTTCTTTTTTTGAAGTATAAAAAAGATATCCAAGTGCACCAAGAAGTAAGGCTGTCGGTAAAACCATCAGTATTTAATTGACTTATTTTGAATATAGTGCAACACTAATTACAGTCAAGTGCTGAACTTTATTCGTTTTTAAATGCCTACAAAGAAAAAAAGAGTTGGTTTTATACCAAGAGAAGATGTTATGAAAATAATTGATAAATTGAGCACAGAGAATAATTTAAGTAATTCAAAAATAATAAGTATTTTAGTAGAGGAAGCACTTTCCGTAAGAGGAATATTTAACAAAATAACGGGCAAAGTAACTCAATCATATCTTGATATTAATGACTCTTCAGGGAGTGAAACATTTAAAATCAGTGCTAACTCAGGTAATCATAATAATTCTAGTAAAACAACCCTTTTAAGGCAAGCAAATCAGGATTCTTTTGACTTGCAAACTTATAAAAAGTTCTTATCATTCCTTAAATTCCAGGAAATGATGGACAAATACAATACTCGATAAGCATTGTTAAGTGCTGCACTGTGCGGTAAAATGTATTTGTATGTATTTTGGTAGCTTTACTAATTAGAAATTATTTATTACCATTTCAAAACCCTGAAATTATTAATTTGATATGAAATCATCTTTCCCAATTTTATCTGCAAATCTTCTCCCTCCAGAAAAGTTATATTGCAACTTTAGTTATTGGAGTTCATTGTTTTCTCAGGACATGCAGATTTTGTGGGAGAGGGCCCATGGGGTCCCTTTAGAAAGACTCCCTAAAGGTGTTTCTGATATGATTTTTCCCTATTTATTACTAGCACTATCTGACTATAAGACTTCACAAATAAATAAAATGAATGGAATTGGATTAGACAATCTATTAAGCCTTTGGTTTGATAAGTACTTGTTGAATAAAAATGGTTACTTCGAACTAATAAAAAAATAATTTTTATAATTAATTCTCTATATCTCACATAAGATTTCTATTTTGATATTTGTTGTTTATAAAAGCCTTTTTAGTGATTCTTTTAGAATTGATACATCAAAAATCCTACTATAAATAAATTAAATGCATTAACGATGATTATTTAAATTTCTTTTAATAATGAAATCCATCAATTTATCTTTTTTGAGAAATTATTTTCATTTGTTTATTTTGTTGACTTTTATTGTTGCTCAGATAATAATTACTTAACTAAATTTTTTAACTTTGAATATTCTTTCAGATACTTTTGATGATTTTGTTGACGATCTAATTTCTTCGGATGCTCATTTATTGAAAGGTGAACTTGATTTTTTACTTATGCAACATTTATTTAATTCAATTGATTTAAAGTGTATTAAAACAAATGAATTTGGAGATAACGATTCATTAGCGGCTTAATTTTTTTATGAAATTTTTATATGATAAGATTTGGGTTCCTATATTTGGTTATATTTTATCTAAATTTGTTTTTTTAATAGAAGGTAATAAGCAAGATTCTAAAAATAAAAAAGAAAAACATTAATTACTTTTTGGCTTAATAAAGTGTCTTTATATACATAATTAAAGTCAAATTATTTTGATAACAACAAAAGATATACTTTTTATTTATAAACATATGCATTTTTGAGATATATACTGATTGCTTTTTAGCTTATTAAAAATGAACAAAAATAATACCTTGAAGCCATATACCGTTCATTATCGTAACTTTCAAAATATTAGATTAGAAAATTGTTTTTATGCTTCTGATGCTTACGAAGCTAGAACACTAGCAATGGAATTGAATAAATATATTAATGAACATCCAAACAGTATAGACCTAATAAGATGCGAAGAATGAATAAATTTTTTAATTAATTTAAAATAATAATCTTTTTAAACACTTAAGAAGTTATCAATAACTGCTTGACTCAACTCACTAGTATTTCCGCTAGCAACAATACCTCCGCGTTGCATCGCATAATATCTATTGGCTTGTCTTACAAAATGTAAGTGTTGTTCAACTAATAAAACACCAATTCCTCTCTCTTTAATTATCTGATTGATTGCATTTTCAATGTCTAAAACTATATTCGGCTGAATACCTTCCGTTGGTTCGTCAAGTAATAGAAGTTGAGGTTTGCCTAGCAATGCTCTTGCAATAGCTAGTTGCTGTTGTTGTCCTCCACTAAGATCCCCTCCTTTCCTTTGAAGAAAATCTTTTAGGATTGGGAAGAGTTCATAAATAAATGGATCTATTTTCTTGTTCTTAGATAACCCCCCTTGCAGAGACTCCATTCCTAACATAAGATTCTCTTCAACTGATAGATAAGGAATAATTTCTCTCCCTTGAGGAACGTAAGCCATCCCTTTTCTAGCCCTCTGATGAGGTGCTTTTCTATTGATATTTTCGCCAATCAGATAAATATCACCTTTTTTGTTTTTTATTAAACCAATAAGTGATTTCAATAAAGTTGTTTTGCCAACTCCATTTCTTCCAATCAAACAAACCATTTCTCCTGATTGAACATTTAAATCTACATCTCTAAGAATATGACTCTCACCATAATATGTATTTAATGATTTAACTTCCAGTAAATTTTCCATAACTAATCCTCAGGCCTTCCTAGATAAACGTCAATAACTTTTTGGTCCTTTTGTATAGTTTCCATTGTCCCCTCGCATAATACTGTTCCCTGATTTAATACTGAAACATTACTATCAAGTCTTCTAATAAATTCCATATCGTGATCTATTACAACTACAGTATTTTCTCCTGATAATGATTTTAATAAATCAGCCGTTAGATCAGTCTCTTCATCAGTTAAGCCAGCAACCGGTTCATCTACAAGCATTAAGTCTGGCTTCTGTCCTACTAACATGGCTATTTCAAGCCATTGTTTTTGGCCATGAGACAAAGAACCAGCTTTTGAATTGACTCTTTGAGATAAATTAACTATTTTCATAAGACGTTCTATCTCATCAAGCTGCTCATTTTTAATCTTTTTATTTATGAGGTTTAAGGGACTTTTAGGAGTTGTTACAGATATTTCAAGATTTTCTTTAACCGTTAGATTTTCAAAGATTCTTGGACTTTGAAACTTTCTACCTACTCCAAGTCGAGCAATCTTATGCTCCTTTCGACCTATTAATGATTTTCCTTTGAAAATCACTTCGCCATTTGTTGGTTTAACTTTTCCAGTTATTACATCAAGGAATGTTGTTTTACCGGCGCCATTGGGTCCAATTACAGCTCTTAATTCTCCTTTAAGTAAATTCAAATTAAGCTTGTTCAGTGCTAAAAAACCTTCAAAACTAACAGTAATATCAATTAAATTTAGGAGAGATTTATTATTCATTAATTTTCCTCCTTATTATTAACTTCCAAGCTTGGATAGGTTTCAATTTTTCTTTTAAAACCAAATCTTTGAAGAAGATTTCTAGGACCATCTCCTTTAATCCATCCTAAAACGCCTTCTGGCAAAGCTGTTACAACTAAAATAAACAATCCTCCTTGGATAAACATCCAACTAGCAGGTAAAGCTTCGCTCACTAGACTTTTTGCATAGTTAATGAAAACCGCTCCTAATATTGCTCCCAATAAAGTTCCTCTACCTCCAACTGCAACCCAAATAACCATTTCTATTGAAAAGGGAACAGTCATGAATTGAGGTGATACTATTCCAGATTGAACAGTATATAAAGCTCCCGAAATTCCTGCAAGACCTCCAGCAATTGAAAATATTATTGTCTTGAATATTACTGGATTGTATCCTGTAAACCTTACTCTTGGTTCGTCATCACGTATTCCTATAAGAATATTGCCAAATCTTCCTTTGACTACCCACTTTGAAAAAAACCATGCGGCTATTACTAGTATTGCTGTTATCCAAAAAAATAAACGTTGAATAGATTCAGATCCCACCATTTGTCCAAATAGTTGTGTTACATCAGTTTTTAATCCATTTGTCCCATTAATTAGTTTTTGTTGACCATTAAATAAATTAAAGAATACTAGTAGTGCCGCTTGAGTTAGTATTGAAAAATATACTCCTTTTATCCTATTCCTAAAGACTAGAAATCCTAACATCCCTGCAATTAAAGCAGGGACTAACCAAATTGCAATCAAAGTAAATAATGGAGATTTGAAAGGTTCCCAGAAAAAAGGTAAATTATTTACCCCATATAAGGCAAAAAATTCTGGAATATTATTTGGAAATTCAGAAGAGCTGGTAATCTGTAAATACATTGCTGCACAGTATCCTCCAAGAGCAAAAAATATACCCTGACCAAGACTTAGTAAACCAGTAAACCCCCAAATAAGATCTACTCCTAATGCTACTATTGCCAATGATAAATATCTTCCAAGAAGATTCAATCTAAAAACAGGCAATATTGTTGGGGCCGCTATTATTACTGCAATCAATATTATCCATATTGATAGGGTTGTTATTTTTTTAAGATTTAATCTATTTAAAATCATCAGTTTTCAACCATCCTGCCTTTTTGAGGAAATAAACCTGTTGGCTTGAATTGTAGGAAAATAACTATTAGGGTAAAAATCATAACTCTTGCCATACTTGTAGTTGCAAAAAAATCAATAGTAGTAGCTAAAGGTAAAGGCATTTCTGGCCATATAGTTAAAAGTCTCCCAGCTCCAATTAAATCTGTCATTATACCAATCCCAAACGAAGCGATAATTGTACCCAACAAGTTACCTACCCCCCCTAAAACCACCACCATAAAACAACCCACAATGTAGTTGCCTCCTACATTTGGACCTACTGAACCCAGAAGGGAAACAGCAACACCTGCAACTCCAGCCAAGCCAGATCCTATACCAAAAGTTAATATATCAACTTTTTCTGTTGATATACCTAAGCAATCACTCATTTGTCTGTTTTGTGTAACTGCTCTTATTCTTAAACCCCAAGCACTTTGATTTAAAAATAACGTTATTGCAATTACCGATATCAGAGTAATTAATATGATTATTAATCTGGTCTTAGGAAAATTAGTACCTAAAATTTCTATTTGACCTCTCATCCAGGCGGGTGCTGTTACATCTACATTTCTAGAATCTGGTCTACTTAATCTGCTAATTGATGAAGAGATCCAACTTGCAGTTAAAACTCCAGAGAAGGCAGAAAAAATCCATGCGCTTAGATTATAATATTTAACATTTATGGAATCTTTTATTTTTAATGGAAATAATGTTGGTATAAACAATGCTAAAACAAGACTTAGAATTAAACCAGCACCATACGCTAGAGGCACGCTTCTTACGAATTGTTGAAGAATTAAACTAACTCCCCAAGTTGCTAACAAAGTTTCTAATGGACTACCATATAATTTTCTTATTATGGTCTTCTCTAGAATTATTCCAACTACACCACTTACTATAAATGCAAGGAAAATAGAGATTATTAAATAGCTATTGTAATAAGGTTTTAACAAAGGAAGTTTGAAAACTAACTGAGTAACATAAGTGGTGTAAGCACCTACCATCATCAATTCTCCATGAGCTAAATTGATCACTCCCATTAGGCCAAATACAATTGCAAGACCTAAAGCTGCGACCAAGAGGACTGAACCTATCGCTACTCCGTTAAAAAGAATATCAAGAAGTAATTCCAATTTTTTATAGAAATTATTTTAAAGAATAAAAGAAGAGGAGGCTATCGCCTCCTCTTTGATTTGAGAAGAATAAGTTTAAAATAAATTAAAGCTTATATTTCTCTCCTTTTTTTGGATCTGTCCAATCACAAGCATAACCTTTAGAGCTTGGGTGTTTTTGGTTCCATGCTTGAGGTGTAACTACTCCTGTTTCTTCAAGAATAGTAAATCCACCTTCTGCATTGATTTCCCCAATTCTTACTGTTTGGGATAAGTGATGATTTGGCATGACTTCAACAGGTCCTTGAGGAGCATCAAATTTTTGACCTATTAATGCTTCCCTTACTGCGTTGTCGTCGAATGTTCCGGCTTCTTCAACTGCTTGTTTCCATAGGTAAACCATGTTGTATGCGGATTCTTGTGGATCTGCAACAACACGATCTGAACCCCATCTCTTCTTAAAGCTCTTAGCAAACTTTTTAGATGCAGCAGAATCAATAGACATCATATAATTCCATGCACCATAATGACCCTCAAGGAATTCAGGACCGATTGATTGAATTTCTTCTTCTGCTATGGAATAGTTCATCACATAGTAACCATTAGATGGAGTAATGCCCGCATCTTGAATTTGTTTGAAGAATGCAACGTTTTGGTCACCATTAAGTGTATTAATAATTATTCCACCATCTGGAAGAGCTTTACTGATTTTTGAGATGATTGGAGCTACTTCAGTATTTCCTAATGGAAGATAATCTTCTCCAACAACTTTTCCACCCAATTGTTTTACTTGGGCTTTTGTAATTGTGTTTGAAGTTCTTGGGAAAACATAGTCAGATCCAACTAAGAAGAAATCACCACCAGCTGCAGGTGATCTTAAGTACATGAAATCTGTGGCAGGTTCTGACTGTTGGTTTGGTGTGGCTCCTGTATAGAAAATGTTATTAGAGCATTCCTGAGCTTCGTATTGAATTGGGTAATAAAGGAATGCATCCTTTGATTCGTATACTGGTAACATTGCTTTTCTACTCGCAGATGTCCAACCACCAAATACGACAGGAACACCGTCTTGGTCTATAAGTTTCTTGGATTTTTCAGCAAAAGTTGGCCAATCAGATGCTCCATCTTCAACTATGTAGTCGATTTTGTAGCTTTTGCCATTTACTACTACACCGCCAGCAGCATTAATTTCTTCAATAGCCATTATTTCAGTATCAACAAGTGTCTTTTCTGAAATTGCCATAGTACCAGTTAAGGAATGCAAAATTCCAACTGTTTTTACATCATCGAAGGATCCGGATGTGTCTGAACCTCCTCCGCAGGAAGTGACTGTAACGGCTAGTGAGGCAGTAGCTAAACCTGCCAAAATACGCCTTGAAATTCTCATGAATTCGTTTAAATTAGGTAAGTGACCCTCATTAAGGGGATAAAGTAAAATTATTAACGAGTGGCGAATCCTTTTGTATCAGTCGTAACTTTTTGTTGAATCCAATATATAAAAAATAATTATTTTTCTAGTTTCGATTGTTGGGGATATGTGATTCTAAAAATTGAGTTATTTCTTCAACTCCTTTGCCGGTACTTAGGTTGGTAAAAAACCAAGGTTTCCCTTTTCTCATGAATTCCGTATCACTTTTCATAATTTTTAAATCTGCACCAACCATATCTGCTAAGTCAATTTTATTTATTAATAATAAGTCTGACCTTGTTATCCCTGGCCCTCCTTTTCTAGGGATTTTGTCTCCAGCAGATACATCAATCACATAAATTGATAAATCTACAAGTTCTGGACTAAAACTAGATGCTAAATTATCACCTCCACTTTCTACAAAAATAAAATCTAAAGGATTATATTTATTTTCTAAATCTAAAACTGCATTTTTATTTAAGGAACAATCCTCTCTGATCGCTGTATGAGGACAACCTCCTGTTTCTACACCAATAATCCTTCCTTCCTCTAAAACTTTTTTATTTATAAGAAAGTTAGCATCTTCTTTGGTGTAGATATCATTGGTGACAACTGCTATCTCATAATTCTTTTTCAGGCTTAAGCATAGAGTCTCTACTAATGCAGTTTTTCCAGAACCTACAGGCCCAGCAACTCCAACTCTCAATTTACTGCTCATAAATTAATTTCTAAAAAGTTTTGTATATAGGTCATTATGATTTTGTTGTGCCATAGCTAAACCTACATTGCCAAAATAGATGTCATCAATTTCTTTGTCCATAATTTCTCTAGAAACTTTTGAAATTATTGCTAATAAGTCTCGCTGAATTAATTGTGCTTTTGTTGAACCAATAGGAATAATCCTTAATGCTGCACTTAGTTGATTTGCACTCCACGCGTAAAAATAATTCTCAACCATTTCTAACTTAGTAATTTCAAAACAATAACAAGCCCAACTCCACGCTAAAGGCCAAGAGCTTTTACTATCTTTTTTATATAGATATTCAAATCCAAATTCTTTGGTTAAATCAAAGAGAGATTTTGCCATTTGCGTTTGTTGTTCTCTAATTTCGACAGAGTCCTTTGATGAGAGGATCCACTTATCAAAACTCAATAGCTTTTGCAAATTACTTTTTAAATTTTTATCGTTTTCTATTTCTTTGAAAATATCAAAAAATTCTAGTAAGAGTTTTGCATCTAGTCTGATCTGGCCAAATTTAAGTTCACTTATGATTAATTCTTTTACCGAATTTGAGTCTTTTAAGTTTTTATTATGAAGATAACTCTCCATTCCCTCGGAATAACAAAATCCACCAACTGGTAAATTAGGGCTTATTAATAAATATTTTAATAAGTGACTTTTACTCATGACTATGGGCACCTCTTTCAGGAAAAAATTTTTTCTGGGTATTTACGATATCAACATTAAAATTTTTAAGCATATTTTCAATAACGTAATCACTTTTTGTTAGAAGAATATCTTTTTCAATTTCTACTTCTACGTGCCTATTCCCTAGATGATAAGCAGTTTTAATAAGTTCAATTTTAGATTTTGAACTTATTTCAATTAAATTTTCTGTTTTGGCAATTATCTCTACATAAAAATTGGATTCATTCGTTGAAAGAATATCTCCATCATTTAATTTTCTCTCTCTAGGTAATTGTAAAATTATTTCTTGATCACAGTCAGTTAATCTTTTACCTCGTAAGATTCTTCTTTCCTCTGAACTTAAGGTAAGTTTTAGAAATGAACCTCCTCGAGGTTTTTCCTTAATCCAATCAGTTACAACTATTTGTTTATTCATTCTCATAATCAAAATTTTTGGTTACTTTAATTTAGTAATTAAAGAAAATAATTTATGATAAAAACTTCATGGGAAGGTAATTGTTTCTTAAATTTTTTCAATAATAATCCAAGTTTAGGAAATGTTGGTAAAACAATCTTTAAATCTAAATCAACTTCTCCTTATAAGTTATTAAAGTCTACTCATGATCAGGAAGGTAGATGTATTTTACCTGTTCTTCATACTGCAGGGGGATTGGTTGGAGGAGATTTATTGGGGTTTGAAGTAAATCTGGAAAAAAACTCTAAAGTATTGTTGACTACTTCTTCCGCTCAGAAAGTATATGGATCAGTTGGAATATCTAAAATTAATCCGAAGGGAAGTTTTTCAAAGCAAAAAAATCTCATAAACATTCTTGAGAATTCTCATTTGGAATATCTCCCTCAAGAAACAATTATTTTTTCAAATGGTTTATATGATCAAAAGTTTAAAGTATCTATTTCAGAAACTTCAAGTTTTTTATTTACTGATTTAATAAGACTTGGAAGATCTTCTTCTGGAGAATCTATTGAAAATGGAGTTTTTAGGTCAAAATTAGAAATTTTGAGAAATAATGATTTATATGATGATTGGGAATATGTTGATCAAATTGAATTATCTAAATCAAGTTATGAAGCTAAGTCAGGCATGGATTACATGCCCGTTTTCGGATCCTTAATTTGGATTTGCAAAAAAGATTTTCCCAAATCAAAAATTAATAATTTAGTGGAAAAAATAAAAAAGATTTTCAATGAATGTGATAATAATTTATCTATTGGAATTCTTGAGAATGGAATCTCTGTAAGATTCCTCGGGAGTTCTTCTCAAGATGCTAGGAAATGTTTTTTTTGTATTTGGAAACAAATAAGGTCTGTTTGTGGATTTTGTGAGCCAAAATATCAAGGTGTATGGCCTTTACAAGATTCTATGAATTATTAATTATGTTCAGAGAGAACTTTTTTTAAGATTTTATAGATTAATTTTTTATTATGCATCTTTCACCTCAAGAAAAGGATAAATTATTGATTTTTTCAGCTGCTCTCTTAGCTGAAAGAAGACTTAATCGAGGCTTGAAGTTGAATTATCCTGAAACAATTGCTTTTTTAAGTTTTCAAGTTCTTGAGGGAGCTAGAGATGGTAAAAGTGTTAGTCAATTAATGTCAGAGGGGACTACTTGGCTTTCTAAATCACAAGTTATGGAGGGCATTCCTGAAATGGTTGATGAAGTTCAAATAGAAGCAGTTTTTCCTGATGGGACTAAATTAGTTACTATTCACAATCCGATTAATTAGTTATGAGTAATTTAATCCCTGGAGAAATAACTCCTGAACAAGGTGAAATCGAATTAAATCTTGGTAAGGAAGTTAAAACTGTAACAGTTTCGAATTCTGGAGATAGACCTGTGCAAGTTGGATCTCATTATCATTTTTTTGAAGCTAATAAGGCCTTAATTTTTGATCGTGATTTAACATTTGGCATGCGTCTTGACATTCCCGCAGGTACAGCAATTAGATTTGAACCTGGAGATACAACTGATGTCAAATTAGTTTCATATTCAGGTTTAAGAAATGCGTATGGTTTTAATTCATTAGTTAACGGTTCTTTAGACACCTAAAATTATGTCCTATAAAATTGACAGAAATACTTATGCTCAAACTTATGGACCCACTACCGGGGATAGAGTAAGGCTTGCTGATACCGAACTATTTATTGAAGTAGAAAAGGATTTAACTACTTACGGAGATGAAGTTAAATTCGGAGGCGGCAAAGTTATTCGAGATGGGATGGGACAGTCTCAAGTAACAAGAGGAGATGGAGCTGTAGATACCGTAATAACTAATGCATTGATCATGGATTGGTGGGGAATCATTAAGGCTGATGTGGGTATTAAAGATGGAATGATTTTTGAAATCGGTAAGGCTGGTAATCCTGACATCCAGGATAAAGTCGATATTGTTATTGGTGCTTCAACAGAAGTAATAGCTGGAGAAGGACATATTCTTACTGCAGGGTCAATAGATACCCACATTCACTTTATCTGTCCCCAACAAATTGAGACGGCACTAGCTTCAGGAATTACAACTATGTTGGGAGGAGGAACTGGACCCGCAACCGGCACAAATGCCACTACCTGTACTCCTGGTTCTTTTCATATTTCTCGAATGCTTCAATCGGCAGAAGCATTCCCCATGAATCTAGGTTTTTTCGGTAAAGGAAATTCAACAAACGAAAGAAATCTTATTGATCAAGTCGAAGCTGGTGCATGTGGATTGAAGCTTCATGAGGATTGGGGAACGACTCCATCTACGATAAATTCTTGTTTAAATGTTGCAGATAACTTTGATGTTCAAGTTTGTATTCATACTGATACTTTAAATGAGGCAGGCTTTGTTGAAGATACCATCAATGCTATTGCAGGAAGAACAATTCATACTTTTCATACCGAAGGAGCAGGTGGAGGTCATGCCCCAGATATTATTAAAATTTGTGGAGAAAAAAATGTTCTCCCAAGTAGTACTAATCCAACAAGACCTTATACGAGAAACACACTTGAAGAACATCTTGATATGTTAATGGTGTGTCATCATTTAGATTCTAAAATTCCAGAAGATATTGCATTCGCGGAATCAAGGATAAGAAGAGAGACTATTGCTGCAGAGGACATCCTACATGATATGGGTGCCTTCTCAATTATCGCTAGTGACTCTCAAGCTATGGGAAGAGTTGGTGAAGTAATAACAAGAACTTTTCAAACTGCCCACAAAATGAAAGTACAAAGAGGACCTCTATCACAGGATTCTGATAGGAACGATAATTACAGAGTAAAGCGATATATCTCTAAAGTTACAATTAATCCTGCAATAGCTCATGGTATTAATAAATATGTTGGATCCATAGAAAAGGGAAAAATTTCAGACTTAGTATTGTGGAAACCTTCATTTTTTGCGGTAAAGCCTGAATTAGTTATTAAAGGAGGATCTATAGTTTGGTCTCAAATGGGTGATGCAAATGCTTCAATTCCTACTCCAGGTCCTGTGCATGGTCGACCTATGTTTGCAAGTTTCGGCCAATCTCTAATTAAGAGTTCTTTTACCTTTTTAAGTAAAAATTCAATTGATCAAAATATTCCAAATAAATTAGGCTTACAAAAGAAATGTTTTGCCGTAGAAAATACCAGAAATATCAATAAATCACTCTTAAAACTTAATAGTAAACTACCAAATATTTCAGTTGATCCTCAAACTTATGAAGTTTTTTCTGATGGTGAACTCCTTACTTGTGAACCTCTTGATGAAGTCCCAATGGCTCAAAGGTACTTTTTACTTTAGAAGTTTTTAATTAATTCTTTTTCAGTTGTCTTTATATCTTGTGACCCAGCAATTGCTAAATCATCTTGAAGTTTGTTCTCACAAGATAGAACTCTTGACCAACTTGGTAACTGCTGTGTCGTAGGGCAAGCTAAGTAACCTTCTGTAGCCGGTCTCAATAGTTTCGCAAATTTTTGTACTGATAGCTCTTCTTCATGCCTATCGTATGGAAGTTGATTAACTGCTGAATCTAGTCCAAATTGTTTTACCCTATCTTCCCCAACTCTTTTGTAAAGAACTTCTAAGGTTGCTAGTTGAGTACTTGTTAAGGTCTCTGCTTGATGCTCCATGAGACCCCTTAAAACACTTGAAAGTATTTCTGTACACATTTTTTGCAATCCTTCTTTAGATGAATCACCAATATTCTTATGTTTATGATCAAACAAACCTAGGTCAACTTGGGCTATCTTGGAGGTTCTTACGTTTCTATAAACCTCTGATAATAAGCCTATCTCTAAACCCCAGTCACAAGGAATTCGTAAATTCATAGCAAGGTCTTTAGTAAAAGCAAACTCACCTGCTAATGGATATCTAAATGATTGAAGATATTGTAAAAAGGGACCCTTCCCAACTAACTGCTCAAGACTTGCCAATAAGGGACCCACAAATAATCTTGTTGCTCGACCTTGCAATTGATTGGTCTCTAAGGATAACCTGCTGTAAAAAGCCTTTACATATGATATTCCATATGATTCATCCAGAAGTGGAAGTATCATTCTTGAAGGATACAAAGGACTAAAAGTTCTTATATCAGCATCAAAAAGAGCAACAACTTCTGATTTTCGCGTCGCAACTCCTATGCCTTGCCATACAGCCCATCCTTTACCAGGAGTTCCTAAAAGTTCTAACCCATTTTTCTCTTGGCTTTTTAACAGCTCTATTACAAAGGGAGAATTAGTCCATTGAACGTGAACTGGGAATGGCATTGAGTTGAAAAATGATTTTGCTGCTTTAACTTGCTCAACAGTTTTTGCAGAGAGAGCAATAACTAATTCATTTAAGCCTGTAAGGTTTTTTAAAACTTCTCTTATATCTTTTAATGCTGGACGCTCAAACTCTTCATATAAGCAAGGTATTAGAATGCTAGTTGATCTTTTTTTAAGACTTTTGTTTAATTCTTTAAGTAAATTTCTTGTAACTCCATATTCATGAATTGTTGTGATTAAACCTTGTTGAAAGTCCATTTTCTAATTGATGTGCAGAATAGTATTAATACTTCGTTGATTTTTTCAAAGTGAAGCAAATTGATTCAGAGAAAAAATTAGATAGATTAAAGATTGATAAATTGTTAAAAACAATTTATTCAAATAATACTACAGAAGAAATTAATTTTATTTCAAATCAATTATTACAGATTTTAGATGATTTCTCAGAGAAATCTGCTTATGAAGAAATAAGAGACAAGGAAAGGTGGAATGAAGCACATTCTGTTTTGATAACTTATGCAGATAGTATTTATAAAAATGAAGAGGCAACATTAATAACTCTTAGTGAGTTGTTAAGTAAACATTTTGGTAGTCTTTCTAAAGTTGTACATATTCTTCCTTTTTTGAAATCTACAAGTGATGGAGGTTTTGCCGTCTCAAGTTATGAATCCTTAGAAGAAAAATTTGGTGGTTGGGATGATCTCAAAATTATTTCTAAAAATCATGATTTGATGGCTGATTTAGTACTAAACCATGTCTCATCATCTCACCCATGGGTTCAACAATTTATTAAATCCCAAGAACCGGGCATATCAAATGTTTTTTCGCCGAAACAAAATCTTGACTGGTCAAATGTAGTTAGGCCAAGAAGTTCCTCTTTGTTTTCTCAAATAAATACTGAAGATGGCCCTAAACAAGTTTGGACAACTTTTGGTCCAGATCAAATTGATTTGAATTGGCATAATCCAAAAATGACTCTTGAGTTCTTGAATTTAATTATTACTTATTTATCTAATGGAATTAAATGGTTAAGGCTTGATGCTGTAGGTTTTATTTGGAAGGAATCAGGGACAACGTGCTTGCATTTACCAAAAGCACATTCAATTGTGAAACTCTTAAGAGTTCTTTTAAATAATCTTCTTGATGAGGGAGTTTTAATAACTGAAACTAATGTTCCTCAGAAGGAAAATCTCTCTTATCTGATTCCTGATGATGAAGCCCACATGGCATATAATTTCCCATTACCTCCTCTTCTTCTAGAGGCAATTATTACTTCAAGAGCTGATATTCTAAACTCATGGATTTTTGATTGGCCCATATTACCTGAAGATACTACTTTATTTAATTTCACTGCATCGCATGATGGTGTTGGGCTAAGAGCTCTTGAGGGCTTAATGAATGAACAGAGAATTAAAAATCTATTAGTTAATTGTGAAAAAAGAGGGGGATTAGTAAGTCATAGACGTTTATCAAATGGGGAGGATAAACCATATGAATTGAACATTAGTTGGTGGAGTGCAATGGAAGACTCCAGTAGAGATTCAAATAGATACCAATTTGAGCGATTTATCTTGACTCAATTATTAGTCATGGCTCTTAAAGGAGTTCCTGCATTTTATTTGCCAGCATTACTTGCTTCCGAAAATGATATCAAAAGTTTCTCTATGACTGGTCAAAGAAGAGACCTCAATAGAGAGAAATTTAAATCAGACAATCTTTTATCTGTTTTAAATAATCCTGAATCTAATGCAAATAAAAACTTAAAATATCTTCGCAAAGCTATGGATGTCAGATCAGTTCTAAAGCAATTTCATCCTTGTTCAGAAATGAAATGTTTGTCAAAAGGTAGAAGTGATATTGTTGTTATTAAAAGAGGTAAAGATCAAGAATCTATTTTTGCGATCCATAACATGACAGGAAATAAGATTAATTATCAATTAAATGATAATGATCTACCTCAAATAATAGATAATGATTTTAATATGAGAGATTTTTTAACATCCAACAAATACAATTGGAAAAATATTAGTCTCGATCCTTTTCAAGTTATTTGGCTTGGTTCTTTATAAATGTTTGAAAATTCTTCTCTTTGGGTAGTTAGTGATGTAGATGGCACTTTAATGGATCATTCATATGATTTAACGCCTGCTAAGGAAACTATAAAAACACTTCAAAAATTATCCATACCTGTAATTCTATGTACAAGCAAGACAGCATCTGAAGTAAAAGTTATTAGGAATGAACTAAATTTGAAGGATCCCTATATTGTTGAAAATGGTGCGGCAATATATGGTGAATCTCTTATAAAGGTTAATGGAAAAATTATTCTTGGAAAAACATACGAATTTCTTGAAGAAATCTTAAATTGTATTTCTAAAGAAATTGACTATAAACTTATTCCTCTTAATAATCTCACTGATCAAGAAGCAACTCAGCTTACAGGCTTAAAAGGCAACTCATTGAACTTAATGCGAGATAGACATTGGAGTATGCCTTTTTTAAATCCGCCCAGCTTTTTAGAAGAGAAAATTTATATCTGTTGTAAAAAGTACCAGGTAGATATTTTTAAAGGAAATAGAATGAGTCACTTATTATCTACAAACTCTAATAAAGGTAAAGCAATAAATGCTCTTAAAAAATATTCAAATATTTCAAATATTCAAATTATAGGTTTGGGTGATTCTCCAAATGATTTACCTTTACTTTTAAACTCAGATTTTAGAATAGTTATTCCAGGAATAGATGGACCTAACTTAAATTTAATAGATCAATTAAAAGATTTGGAATTTACTTTAGCTTCTGAACCGAATGGATATGGTTGGAAAAATGAAATCAATAAATTAATAAATAAGCTGGTACTAATTTAGAAATATGAAAGATTTAGATATTAAGTTTCCACTTGATAAATTTGAAAAATTAATTATTGATATTGGCTGGGAATCTTTGGATGATTGGTTCAATTTTTGGAACAATCAAAAAAATATTCTTTCAATTGATCAATTTTGGAATAATAAAGTTAATGATGATTGGATATGGGGTTTAGCTTTACCTCTTTTATCTCAGGCTTTTAAATTTCAAAATAATTTTGCTGAACGAAAAACAATTGGGATCTCAGCTCTTCCTGGGACAGGCAAAACAACTTTAGGTAAATGGCTTGAAGCAATATCGTTAAAATTAGATTTCAAAATTGCTGTTATTTCAATTGACGATTTTTATCTCCCGTCAGATGAAATGAAATTAGCAATTAAGGACAACCCTTGGAATGTATCAAGAGGTTTCCCAGGGAGTCACTCTGTAAAATTAATGCATGAAAAATTATTAAATTGGAAAATTAATGGAAAATTAAATGTACCAGTTTACGATAAATCCTTAAGAAATGGCTTAGGAGATAGATCACATTGGAGATCAGATAATCCTGATTTATTAATACTTGAGGGATGGTTTTTGGGAATAGAACCTTTCTCTATTGATGACGTTAATGATTTACCAATAAATTCAGCAGAGTTGAGTCCTCAAGAATCTTCTTATAGATTAAAAATTCAGAATAACCTAAGTAAATATTTAGATGTTTGGAGTTTAATAGACAATATTTGGCACTTAAAGCCCTTGAAGTTTGAATATATGAATATGTGGAAGTCTAATCAAGAAAAAGAAATGTTTTTAGAAAAAGGAAACGCTCTTCAAGATGAAAAATTATCCAGTTTCTTGAGAATGCTTAATGTCTCTATCCCATATAAAAGTTTTGATGTTATGAATTCGTACGCTTTGTTATTAATTGATCAAGAAAGAAATTTAATTGAGGCAGGATTAAATATATAATATTTTCTAAGTTTCTTTATTTTCAGTAATTTTTTATACATTATTTGTAGAGCTAAATGATGTTTAATGGTCTTTACTTTGTTGCTTTAGGATGGTTGAGTTTTCTTACAAAAATGAAGGCTGTAGAATGGTTGTTTTGAGATGTATTGGCCCATCAAATTTTTTTTTAGAAAGAGTTTTATTCCCCACGGATATTCTTACTTTTATGGCCCCAAACGATTCAAGAGTTGAAATCTGGGGAAATGAATTATATGGCCCTAAGTTGGAAGAGAGAATAAGAGTTTCATCTGATAATGAAGATTCAACCTTAGTGGCTTAGAACAAAAATCTTTAAATTGTCTTCGAGTCAAAATTTTTTACAAATACCTATTTTTTGTTGATATTATCAAACTAGTTTTAGTTTCTTAAGGATGTTTTATTTTTCTTCTTTTGAAATTGAAGGTTTAGTTACCTTTGCTGCTATTTCTGGAGTTTCACTTTTAATTGCTTTAGGACACTTCTTTTCCCCTTTTTATCAACGGTCCTACAGATTATTAAAGCTTAGTTAAATTTACAAATAGTTTTTTAATTTCTTATAACCTCATTATTAATTCAACAATTTAATCATGGATTTAACAACTATTTTATTTATATTAAGTTTGCCATTTGTTTTGTTAACTATTTATTTTGGCACAAAAAATGATTTTTATGAAAGTGAAAATTATAAAGGTGATGGTTGTGCCCACGATGTGAAAAGGTAACTTTATTTATTTTCACCACTAAATACACAAGTCCATTTACTATCAAATTGCCAAACAGGTTTATATATTTCATTGGTAATTTTTTCCCCTGCTTTTTTACATGTATCGAAATCTTTCATAGGAATAGAATATAACGAAGGACTTGTTATTCCACTAACCTCTGGTCTTCCACCTGGTCCTTGTCTATAAGTTCCTATTATTAACCAATAATTAGCCTTTACAGAATCAGAAAAAAAGAATAAATAAAAAAGAAAAAATGGAATTAAGAAAAGATTTTTTTTCATTAATTTATATTAGCTTTTAATTATTAAATGTAAATTGTAATTTTTAAATTGCTATTAATAAATTAGGTAATTATTATGAGTTTTTGGAATATTTAGAATTTATTTTTTATGGCTTAATTCAAGGTTTAACAGAATTTATTCCCGTAAGTAGTACTGCTCATTTAAAAGTTATATCTCTTTTCTTAGGAATTGATGATCCAGGTCCCTCTTTGTCAGCAATTATTCAACTTGGAAGTGTTTTCGCAATAGTTTGGTATTTTAGGATTGAAATTTTTAAATTAAGAAGTAACTCTTCAAAAAAGTTTTTTAATTATCTATTATCTGAAAGTTTTTTGATGTCAATTTTGATTGGTACTATCCCAATTATTTTGCTAGGTGGGACCATAAAATTATTTATTCCTTATTTTTTTGAAAAGATTCTTCGTTCAAATTTATCAATTGCATTAGTTTCTTTCGTTATGGCTATTTTTATGTACATAGCTGATAGTTCGAAAAAAGGTTCTAAAAATTTAAAAAATCATCATTATTCAGATAGTTTTGTAATAGGTTTTTCCCAGGCCTTTGCTATTTTTCCTGGTGTCTCAAGATCTGGTGTTACTATTTCTACCGCTCTAATATCAGGTTGGGAAAGAAGTGATGCTGCAAAATTCTCCTTTCTTTTAGGCATACCTGCCATCTCAATTGCTGCTATTGTTGAGTTCATCTCTTCTTTTAATGAATTTTCTTCATTTAGTTTTCTACCTCTAATTGTTGCACTTATTACTACATTTGTATCTTCTTTATTTGCTATCGATTTCTTATTAAAGTATTTTTCTTCAAATGGTTTGAAATTATTTATTATTTATAGGATTGTATTTGGTGTAGTAATTCTTCTGAATTTATAATTCGTTTTGAATAAATTTTTGTAATTATGTTAATCTTTAATTAATTTAGTGGTCAATGAATATTTTTATATCTTTCCAGCTAGGTGAGGTTGAAGTCTCAAACTTAACCGTATTAATATTAGCTTTTTTTTCATCTTTTACTTTCATGGCTGTCGGCATAAGCTCATATAAACTATATAAATCTCTTATTAATGATGAAGAAAAGTAATCGGAACGGCGGGATTTGAACCCACGACCCCCACTACCCCAAAGTGGTGCGCTACCAAACTGCGCTACGCCCCGTATTATTACTATAAAGATAAGATTGATTTAAATGTTATTCTTTATAGGATTGTTATCAGATCTCAATACACATTTGTCAACTTCCCAATTAAAGTTTTCCCATATATGATCTTTTAATTTGTAATTACTTCCAGTAAAACCTCCTAACTTAACTTTTGTAGGAGAAGAAGAACAATACTGCCTGCTACCAGGGGATGCAAGATATTGTTGATGGTACTGTTCTGCATAATAATAGGTATCAATCATTTTTATTTCTGTTTCAATTAAACCAAGATTTTGTTTATTTAGTTCTTTTTGATATTGTTCTTTACTGGCTAATATAATATTTTTATTATTCTCATTTTTGAAAAATATAGCTGATCTATATTGAGTTCCAATATCATTACCTTGTCTATTTTTTTGTGTTGGGTCATGGCATTCCCAAAACATTTTTAATAAATCACTTATGTCTATTTCTCTTTTATCCCAGATAACTCTTACAACTTCTGAATGACCAGTTAAGCCTGAACATACTTCATAATAAGTTGGGTTGCTTCTTTCTCCGCCAGCATACCCTACGGATGTTGTTAACACACCTGGTAGTTTCCAAAAACATTTTTCAGCTCCCCAGAAACAACCACAACCAAATATTATTTCATCTTCTTGAGGATTAGGATCTCTTTTAATATCTGTTTTTAATATTCTATGAACTGAATTAAAATCATTAGTTAAAGTTGGCTCTATATTCTTCATGATTTTTTTTAGAAATTTGAACATAACTTCAATTTTTATATCATAAATTAAAAAATTACTTTTTGCCCTTAACGATGTTAGTTGCTAGTTCTCTTTCCCACAGTTGTTTGTAAAGCCCGTTCTCTTTTACTAAATCTTTATGATGACCTTCTTGTACAATTTCTCCTTTGTCCATTACTAAAACCCTGTCACAGGTTGCAGCCACAGATAGTTGGTGACTAATCATTAAAATTGTTTTTTTACTTCTTTCTCGCATTTCATCTATTATTTTAGCTGCTGTTTTATTATCGACGCTTGCTAAAGCATCATCAAGAACGACAATAGGTGAATTTACAAGTAATGCTCTTCCCAGTGCTGTTCTTTGTCTCTGCCCACCACTTAGTGTAATTCCTCTTTCACCAACAATTGTTTTCAATTTTTGAGGGAAATTATTAATATCATCCATTAATCCAGCCTTTATAGCACTTTTTTTGACTAATCCTTTAGAAGCTTTTGGTTCTCCAAAACTTATGTTTTGCGAGATTGTAGAGGTAAATAAGAATGCTTCTTGGGGAACAATTGCAATATTTTTTCTTAGATCTGCTAATTTAATATTTTTTACATCAATTTCATCTAAAAATAATTGACCCTCAGGAATTTCAATTGTTCTTCCAAGAGACTTTGCTAGTGTTGTTTTGCCACAACCTACTGGGCCAACTATTGCTATAAGTTCTCCGGGATAAATTTTAAAATTGAGACCATTTAATGAATTAAACTTTGATCCGGGATATTTGATGGTTAAGTCTTTGGCTTCTAAAAATCCATTTATCTTTCTCTTTAAATATTTAGTGTTTGCTCCATCTACAATACTTGGTTTGTTCTGAAAGATTTCTTCTACACGGTCTAAACTTACTTGACCAAGTTGAAAAGTATTCAATGTAAACCCTAAAAGAGCAGTAGGGAAAACAAGTCTTTCTACGTAAAGAATTAAGGCTACTAAACCACCTATTGAAATAAATCCACTCTCTAGTTGAATAGTTCCTAATCCCAATAAAATCAATAATGAAATTGATGAAATACCTTGTAGCAATGGGAATAGGGTACTTGCTGTTCTTGCAAGTTTTATCGCTGAATTTCGATAAGCATTATTATATATATTAAATTCTTTCTTCTCAGCATTTTCTTGTGCATAAATTTTGATAGCGCTTATGCCAGAAAGATCTTCTTGTATCAGATCACTTAGTTTTGACAGTGATTCTTGTTGAATTTTTCTTTGGTTCACCATTCTACCGCCGAATAAGCTTACTATTACAAGGATTAATGGGAATATCATCAAAGCAGATATTGTTAATATCTTGTTAATTGAAAACATCGATGGAATAGTTAATGAATAAGCTAAGACAATGTTGCACAAGCTTAAAACCGTAAAACCCAAAAGCCTTCTTATGTTTTCAATATCGCTTGTGGCTCTACTGATAATGTCTCCGCTTCCTTTCTTTTGTATCCATTCTGGGTCTTGTATCAGCAAATGATCGAAAAGTTTCTGACGAAGATTAACCTCAACCTTTCTACCTATTCCAAAAACTACTTGTCTGGAAAATAGTCTGATTAAACCCATACAAGTTGCTAATAAGATTAACCACAAAGATTTAGAAATAACAAAATCTGAAGAGAAACCATTCTGTAATTGGTCAATTATATTTTTTACTTCTAGGGGTATTACAACGCTCAATATATTGACTATTAATAGAGCTAAAGCCCCATATAGAAATTCTTTTTTGTATGGTCTGAGATATTTAGATATAACTTTAAATTTTAAATTTTTCATTTAATTTTGCTGATATGATTAAGATAATGTTTCATTTTTAAATATGTGAGCTAATTTTATAAATGATTCAGATTTTTTTTATGAGTAAAGAACAAACTCATCCTTTACATGCAATAGACAAGAATATTATAGATTCTCTTATCACTAAAGAAAAACCAGAAGATCTTGACTTTATTAATTTGGCTAGATTGATAAATCGTTATAATGATTTCCCTGGTGAAATTGACATTAAAAATGATATTGAAAAAATTTTAAAATTTTGGAATATTACTAAAAATCAACTTTTTTCAAAAACAAAAATAATTTGGTCAAAAAGCTTTAGACCTTCTAATACAAATAAAGATTTAGTTGGTTCAGGTTTTGATGCTTCAAATTGAATGTTATCTCGAAATTATTCTTTTATAAATAAACAAATAAATAAATAAATGCCTTCTAACCTTTCGAACCCCGAGATCCTAAATATTTTGTTGGATGGAGGAAACCTTAGTGATTTAACTTCTAGATTGTTAATGAAAAGATGGCTTAATGATGAAATATCTGATGTTCAAACAGGAGCTTTTTTGAGCGCTTTAAGAGCTAAGGGTTGTACAGGAGTTGAATTGTCTTCTATGGCTGAGGAACTCTTAAATGTTTGCCAATTGCCAGTAGCAAGACCGAATTTGTATATGGTTGATACTTGTGGAACTGGAGGTGATGGGGCTAATACCTTTAATATTTCAACTGCAGTAGCATTTGTAGCGGCATCTTGTGGTGTAAAAATTGCTAAGCACGGGAATAAAAGTGCTAGTGGGAAAGTTGGATCTGCTGATGTTTTATTGAATCTTGGTTTAAATTTAAATTGTTCACTAGAAAAAATAATCTCTGCCGTTAATGAAATTGGAATAACTTTTTTGTTTGCTCCTGTGTGGCATAAATCTTTAATTAAACTTGCTCCATTGAGAAAGGCCCTTGGAATAAGAACTGTATTTAATCAACTTGGACCATTGGTAAATCCTTTAAGACCTAATGCTCAAGTATTAGGTGTCGCTTCTGAGGATCTTTTGGAGCCAATGGGAAGTGCACTATTGAATATGGGAATGAATAGAGTAATAGTAGTTCATGGTTCTGGCGGGCTTGATGAAGCTTCACTTCAAGGAGATAATAAATTGGTATTTGTTGAAAAAGGAAAATTACGTTTTTCAAAAATAAATATCTCAGATTTTAATCATGAAAATATTTCAAACGATAAGCTTGTTGTATCCGATGAAGACTCTAACGAGGACATATTAAAATCTGTTTTAAATGGTTCTGGGACAAAATCGCATAAAGAGGTTGTTGCTTTAAATGCTGCATTAGTCCTCTGGGCAGCAGGAATTGAGGATGATTTGCATGAAGGCTTTAATAAAGCTTTATTTTCAATTAATCAAGGAACTCCTTGGAAAAAATTTTTACTATTAAAAACTTATTTATCCTCAGATGAATTAAATTTAAATTGATGAGTAATCCATATAAGAAAAACGCAAAATTAGTTTTAAGTAATGGGATTATATTTCCTGGATTTTCTTTTGGAGCTCCGGGTACTGCTGTTGGGGAAATAGTCTTTAATACTGGAATGACCGGATATCAGGAGGTCATTACTGATCCAAGTTACTATGGCCAAATATTAACATTCACTTATCCAGAAATTGGAAATACTGGTATTAATCTTGAAGATTCAGAATCAAGTATTTGTGTTAAAGGAATAATTGTTAGAAATTATTCAACCAATAATAGTAATTGGAGATCTCTAGAGAATCTTAATCAGTGGTTAGTGAAAAAAAATATCATAGGACTTTATGGAATTGATACAAGGGCTCTTGTTAAAATTTTAAGATCTAATGGCTCTATGAATGGAGTTCTTGATTCTGAAAATAGAACTGTAGAAAGTTGTTTAAAAATGGTACATGAAACGCCAATAATGGAAGGATTAAATTTATCTAAATTAGTTTCAACAAAGCAAAAATATTTATGGAGAAATCCTACAGAAACAGATTTTAATGTCGGAAAAGGATGCTCTGAAAATCCTAATAAATTAAAAGTAATAGCAATTGATTTTGGTATAAAAAAATCAATTTTAAATAGACTAGTCTCCCATGGTTGTGAAATTTTAGTTTTACCTTCCCAATCTTCTTTAAATGATGTCCTATCTTATAAGCCTGATGGGATATTCTTCTCAAATGGTCCAGGCGATCCTTCTTCTGTGACTGAAGGTATAGATTTAGCTAGATCACTTATTGAACATGGTGAAATACCTATGTTTGGAATTTGTCTTGGCCATCAAATATTTGGATTGGCATTAGGAGGTTCAACTTATAAGCTACCTTTTGGTCATCGTGGTCTAAATCATCCTTGTGGAATGAATAATCAGATTGAGATAACTAGTCAGAATCATGGTTTTGCTCTTGACCCTAATTCTCTATCAGAGGACATAGTCAAAATAACTCATTACAACCTTAACGATAATACTGTCGCAGGATTAGAAGTTAATAATAAGCCAATATTTAGTGTTCAATATCATCCAGAAGCAGCACCTGGACCACATGACTCAGATTATTTATTTGGAAAATTTGTTTCTCTAATGTTAGAAAGATGTTGACATATTGTTTTCTTTTGATTTGATTTGATTATTACATTTGAAACATTAATTCTTTGGAGGGATTAGATCATAGAAGATTTCCAGAAGCTAACGGTTTCTTTAAGAGGAACCCTAGAGGTAAAAACAAATATTATTGTTTTTACTTTTAAAGGACAGCTTGATGCTTTCTCAGAAAAACAATTTAAGACTTTTGTTAAAAATAATTTAAAAAATGAACTTCCATTCGTTATTGATCTTACAAAAATTGATTTTCTAGATTCTTCAGGTCTTGGAGCTCTTGTTCAGACTGCTAAAGAATGTAAAAAGTTAAAGTTAGGTTTCTCAGTTGTTGGTAATTCGAGAGTTGCTCAAACAATTAAACTTGTTCGTTTAGGCGATTTTCTTAACTTAAAGTCTTGTCTTGAAGAGGCATTAACTTATTTAAAAGATTGAATTATTGGATTCAAAACTTGGTTCCAAATGGATCGCCTAAAGAAATAGGTGTTATTCAACTTGCTTGGCTTGGTGATTCGGTATGGGAACTTCATCAAAGACTAAGATATGTTCATTTCCCTTTGAAATCTAAAGAACTCCATTTATCAGTAGTGAACGAAGTAAAAGCTAAATCTCAATCTAAATGTTTAAGTGAAATTGAACATTTACTAAATGAGAATGAAATAGATTTAATTAGACGTGCTAGAAATAAAATAAAGAGATACCCAAAGTCCTCAGACCCCACTATATATTCAAGAGCAACTGGTTTTGAAACTCTTATCGGTTGGTTATTTTTAAAAGATCCTAAAAGATTATCAACTATTTTTGAATATCTTGAAAATTAAAATTTAAAGAATCTATGAAAAACTCATCTAAAAAAAATTATTTTGAAAAAAATAGTAAACAATATAAAAAAAATTCTAATTCTAATTTTTTCTCTAAAAATACAAATTCTTCAAAAAATAATAGTTCTAACAATTTAAGCAAAAGTGATAAAAATAAAAGTAACTATTCATCCTTAAAAAGAAGAAAGCCAATAGCTATATCAAATTTAGAATTTTCTAATAAATCTCCGAATATTTATCAAGATCTTTCTAACAAAAAAAATTTTGATGATTGGATATGGGGAAAACATTCAGTTTTTGAAGCTCTTACTAGTAATAGAGCTATTAATAGAATTTGGTGTACATCAGAAATCTTTTCTTCAGAGAAATTCTATATTTTACTCAAGGACCTTAAATCAAAAGGAGTCCTCATCGAAGAAGTTTCTTGGAACAGGCTTTCACAATTGACTTTTGGCGCTTCACATCAAGGCGTCGCGCTGCAGTTAGCATGCTCGAAAACAATATCCCTTGAAAAATTAATCGATTCTTCTAAAAAGAACTCTGCAAATCCGATTATTTTGGCCTTAGACGGAATAACTGATCCACATAATGTTGGCGCAATTATTAGATCAGCAGAGGCATTTGGTTGTAAGGGTATCATTATCCCTCAAAGAAGGTCGGCGGGTTTAACTGGAACAGTTGCCAAGGTGGCTGCAGGGGCCTTGGAACACTTGCCAGTAAGTAGAGTTGTTAATTTAAATAGGGCACTAGAGGAGCTAAAGAAAAATGGTTTTCTTGTTGTCGGATTATCTGGAGAGGGTCAATTATCTATTTCAAACTTTGATGAAAAAACACCCATTGTTGTGATAATAGGGGCTGAAGATAAAGGCATTTCTTTGTTAACTCAAAAAAAATGCGATTTTCTATTAAGTATTCCGCTTAAGGGTAAGACTTCTAGTTTAAATGCCTCTGTGGCAGCAGCAATATCACTATTTTACTTGACAAGTTAATAAGGTTTTTGTTATTAATCTCTTTATCTAATGTTGCCTGAAATATTGTTGTTTCAATACATTTAGATAATTAATGAAAATTTATTGAATTTTTACTACAAAATTGTATAGAATTTAACAAGAATTAATGGTCTATTGAGACCAATAAAATTGATTAGACATTTTGGAAACAAACTCGGATTAGCTTGGTGGGCTAAAATCGAAACGAAACAACCTAATACTACTTACTGGTATGGTCCATTTATTACAAAACGTAGCTTAAAAGCCAATATGTCATCTTTTATTAAAGATCTCTCCGATGAAGGTTCTACCAATATCAAACATTCTTTTGTTCGTTGCAAAAAAGAAGAACCATTAACAGTTTGACAATCGTTAACTAACAAGAAACAGGTTGAGGAATGGATTTTAACTCTTTAAGAAAGGATATTAATAGTAAAAATGCTTCCGTTAAGGAATTAGTTAATGATTTTTTTTTAAAAATTGATTCCAAAGATACTCAAATTAATTCATATATTAGTACTACAAAAGATAATGCAATAGCACAGGCTGAAAATATAGATAAATTAATTCAAAATGATGAAATACTTCCTCCTCTCGCAGGAATTCCAATAGCAATTAAAGATAATATTTGCACTAAGGGAGTTTTAACCACTTGCGCAAGTGAAATGCTCAAAAACTTTGTTGCACCTTATGAATCAACAGCTTCAAGTAAATTATGGTCTTCAGGTGGTATTTGTTTGGGTAAAACAAATTTGGATGAATTTGCGATGGGTAGTTCAACAGAAACGTCTGTTTTTGGCGTTACTTCAAATCCTTGGGATATTAATAGAGTACCAGGAGGAAGTTCTGGAGGCAGTGCTGCTTCAGTTGCTGCTGGATTATGTGCGGCCGCTATAGGTTCTGATACGGGAGGATCAATAAGACAACCAGCTTCTTTTTGTGGTGTTGTAGGGCTTAAGCCTACTTATGGCAGAGTAAGTAGATGGGGTCTTGTAGCATTTGCTAGCTCTCTTGATCAAATTGGCCCAATTACAAATACTGTTTCAGATGCTGCTGAAATTCTTTATTCAATATCTGGTAAAGATCCCTTAGATTCAACTTGTCTTGATAAACCTGTACCAAATTATTTGAGTGATTTAAATAAATCTATTAAGGATTTAAAAATTGGAATCATCAAAGAATGCTTTGATCATCCTGGCCTTAACCCAGAAGTTAAGGAATCTGTGCTTTCTGGAGTTGAGAGATTCAAAACTTTAGGAGCCGAAATCATTGAAGTTGAATGTCCTAGGTTTAACGACGGAATTGCTACATATTATGTAATCGCACCATCTGAAGCATCAGCAAATTTAGCTAGATACGATGGAGTTAAATATGGTTATAGATCTAATGAAGGTTCTAATCTTTTAGATATGACATCAAAAAGCAGAGCTGAAGGATTTGGAGATGAAGTGCAAAGAAGAATTTTGATAGGCACTTATGCCTTGTCAGCTGGATACAGTGAAGCTTATTACAAGAAAGCACAAAAAGTTAGAACACTAATAAGAAAAGATTTTGATAACGCTTTTAAGAAAGTAGATATTCTATTAACTCCGACTTGCCCAACTACCGCTTTTTTGAAGGGTGATTTTATTAATGATCCGCTTGCTATGTATTTATCTGATCTATTAACTGTTCCAGCTAATTTAGCAGGACTCCCAGCTATCAGTATTCCTTGTGGTTTTGATAATAAAGGATTACCTATAGGTCTTCAACTAATAGGAAATGTATTGGAAGAGGATAGAATATTGAATGCCGCAAATATTTTCGAAATTGATGCTCAGGTAATTAAGAAGAGGCCTTTATTCTAAAATTGTATTAATAATTAATTTGTAATCACAAAGTATAGATTTTTTTAAAATTTTCTCTATTTTATATATATAAATTTATTGAATATGGGTTTCGTTTCGCTTCATAATCATAGTGACTATAGTCTGCTTGATGGAGCAAGTCAAATTTCAAAAATTGTAGATAGAGCTTCTGTTCTTGGAATGGATTCTATTGCTCTTACCGATCATGGAGTTATGTATGGAGTTCTTGATTTAGTAAAGAAGTGTAAAGAGAAAGGAATAAAACCAATTATTGGGAATGAAATGTATGTGATTAATGGTTCTATTGATGATCCTCAACCTAAAAAAGAAAAAAGATATCATTTGGTGGTGTTAGCAAAAAATCATACTGGTTATAAAAATCTCGTAAAGTTAACAACTATTAGTCACTTAAATGGAATGAGAGGTCGAGGCATTTTTTCTAGACCATGTATTGATAAATTTCTTTTAAATAAATATAAGGATGGTCTTATCATTTCTACAGCTTGCCTTGGTGGAGAGATACCTCAGGCCATCTTGAAAGGAAGATTAGATGTAGCAGAGGATACAGCCCTTTGGTATAAAAAATTATTTGCAGATGATTTTTATCTGGAAATACAAGATCACGGCTCTATTGAGGATAGAACTGTGAACGTCGAATTATTGAAAATTGGGAAGAAGCATCAAATAAAAGTCATCGCTACCAACGATGCTCATTACATATCAAATATGGATGTTGAATCACATGATGCTTTGCTTTGTATATTAACGGGAAAACTAATAAGCGATGAAAAAAGATTGAGATATACAGGTACAGAATATATTAAAAGTGAAAATGAAATGCTTGAACTTTTTAAAGATCATATTGATGATGAATCAATTAAAGATGCAGTTAACAATACAGTAGAAATTTCTCAAAAAATTGAAGTATTTGATTTGTTTGGTAAATATAGAATGCCAAAATTTCCTCTTAAGGAAGACAATGATTCTTTTTTTCTACTAACACAATTATCTAATGAAGGTCTTTTAAAAAGACTTAAAAAAAGCAGTCTTACAGAAGTTGATGAGATTTATAAAAAAAGACTATCTTCGGAATTGAAAATTATAAAAGATATGGGTTTCCCAGATTATTTTTTGGTTGTTTGGGATTACATCAAATTTGCTAGAGATAACTCTATCCCAGTAGGACCAGGTAGAGGTTCTGCGGCAGGTTCTCTAGTAGCCTATGCTCTTCAAATCACAAATATAGATCCTGTTGAGCATGGATTATTGTTTGAGAGATTTTTAAATCCTGCAAGAAAGTCTATGCCAGATATTGATACCGACTTTTGTATTGATAGGAGAAATGAAGTTATTGATTATGTTACTAATCGATATGGAGAGGATAAAGTTGCACAAATAATTACTTTCAATAAGATGACTTCTAAGGCTGTTTTAAAAGATGTTGCAAGGGTTTTAGATATTCCTTATGGAGAGGCGGATAAGTTAGCTAAGTTAATACCGGTTGTAAGAGGGAAACCTTATAAACTTAATGAAATGATTGATAAGAATTCTCCTAGCCAAGAATTTAGAGATAAATATATTAATGACAATAGGGTTAAAAGATGGATCGATTTGGCTTTAAGAATTGAAGGAACGAATAAAACATATGGAGTTCATGCGGCAGGAGTTGTTATTGCATCAGATCCTCTCGACGAACTTGTACCTCTTCAAAGGAATAATGAAGGACAAATAATAACCCAATATTCTATGGATGATATTGAATCACTTGGATTATTGAAAATGGATTTCTTGGGTCTTAAGAATCTTACGATGATAGAAAAGACAGTTTCTCTTATTAATCAATCCACTGGAAAGACAATAAATATTGATGAGTTACCTCAAAATGATGATAAAACATTTGAACTTATTGGAAGAGGAGATCTTGAAGGTATATTCCAACTTGAGTCTTCTGGTATGAAACAGGTTGTAAAGGACTTTAAACCCAATTCTCTTGAGGACATTTCATCTATCCTGGCTCTTTATAGGCCTGGTCCTCTTGATGCTGGCCTTATACCTAAATTCATAAATCGAAAGAATGGAAACGAAAAGGTTGATTTCCCTCATCCTTTTATTAAGTCAATTCTTACTGAAACCTATGGAATAATGGTATACCAAGAACAAATTATGAAAATTGCTCAAGACTTAGCCGGTTATTCTCTGGGTGATGCTGATTTACTTCGAAGAGCAATGGGGAAAAAGAAAGTATCAGAGATGGTTAAACATAGAAATATTTTTGTGGGCGGTTCTATGAAGAAGGGTGTAAATGAAAAATTAGCAAATGATCTTTTTGATCAAATGGTTTTGTTTGCAGAATATTGTTTTAATAAAAGCCACTCAACCGCTTATGGTGCAGTAACTTATCAAACTGCATTTTTAAAAGCCCATTTTCCTGTTGCATATATGGCAGCTCTTTTAAGCGTAAATTCAGGAGCCAGCGACAAGATGCAAAGATATATTTCTAATTGTTATTCGATGGGAATAGAAGTTATTTCACCAAGTATTAATTTCTCTGGAATTGATTTCACTATTATGAATAATCAGATTTTATTCGGTCTTTCTGCAATAAAAAATTTAGGAGATTCTGCCATAAGAAATATAATTGAAAATCGTAAAAATTTTGGAAGTTTTAAGTCATTATCAGATTTGTGCGATCGTTTACCTTCTAATGTCCTTAACAAAAGAAATCTTGAATCTCTAATTCATTGTGGTGCACTAGATGAGTTTTCAAATAACAATAATAGAGCTCAATTATTGTCAGATCTCGAACATGTCGTTGAATGGGCCTCTTCACGAAATCGCGATAGATTGTCTGGGCAAGGAAATCTATTTGACTCTAAAGATGAATTTTCAAATGTAGCATTTTCAGATTCACAATTAGCTAAAGTTGATGATTATTCACTGATTGAGAAGTTAAAGTTAGAAAAGCAGCTTTTAGGTTTTTACTTATCTGATCATCCTCTGAAACATTTAACTAAGCCAGCAAAACTTGTATCTCCAATTAGTATTTCACAGTTAGAAGAAATAAAAGATAGAACGAAAGTATCTTTAGTTGGGATGATACCCGAATTGAAGCAAATCACCACGAGAAAAGGAGATAGGATGGCTATAGTTCAGCTAGAAGATCTTTCTGGAAATTGCGAAGCAGTAGTTTTCCCGAAAACCTATATAAGGTTATCAGAATTTCTTTTGACTGATACTAGATTATTGGTGTGGGGAACAATAGATAAAAAAAGTGATAAAACTCAGTTAATAATTGATGATTGTAGAGAAATAGATAACCTTAAATTGCTTATTATTAATCTTGAAAGTTCTCAAGCATCAGATGTAAGAGTACAAAATAATTTAAGAGACTGTTTAATTAAATTTAAGCCAGATAAAGGCAAATGTGGAATCAAGATCCCTGTATTAGCTGCAGTAAGAAATAATAATACTATTACCTACGTTAAATTCGGTGATCAATTCTGTATAGGCGATATTCAAGGAGCATGCAAATTATTAGAAAATAATTCATTCCAAGTTAATTTGAAATCTTTAGTTTCCTAGATTAATTATTCTCCTCAAAGTTTTGTGTTGCAGGTTTGAAGGCGGCTTTTGCTCTTTGTATATTTATTGGGATATTTTCAATACCAAAAAAAGATCCAGGCTCTTTATCCCAACTAGCGGATAATATCCCGAAACTCAATCCTGCAAGACCTAACAAGAAAAATAATGCTGAAATTGCAATAGTTGAAGAAGGAGGTATTTCAGCGATATTTCTAGTAACGATAATATAGCTTAAAACAAAAACTGACATACCCATTAGCGTCGGTATTCCTGTGGTAAAAAATATTCTTCTCGCCATTCTATCGGCTACATATTTAGGGATCCCAGTTGATGATTGCTTTGGGGCAGTAACTCTATTAGATTTTTTTTCTGGATTGGGAAAAACAGTTTTCTCAGATAAAGTTTTATTCTTTCCATTAAGTATCTTTTTTTTTGATTGTTTTTTTTTCATTAATAGAAATCATCCTCTGATTCCAATTTTATTTACTAAGTCTTGATATTTTTGAACATTTTTATCTTTTATGTAAGATAGCAATCTTTTCCTTTTCCCAATCATTTTTAATAATCCTTGCCTTGATGCAAAGTCATGAATGTTTTCTTGTAAATGGTCACTTAATTTCGAAATTCTTTTAGAAAGCATTGCAACTTGAACCTCTGCTGATCCTGTGTCAGTTGCATGAACTTGATGGGTTTCAATAAGTTTCTGTTTCTCAGCTGTATCTAATGACATAAAATTTATTTTCTTAAATATATACTACTACGTTATCTGACTATATTACTACTATCATTATCCAAATAATTCATAGCTAACTTCAATAAATTTTCAAATGATGTGTTGTTTCCATTTTTAGTAGAATTATTTGTTTCTTTGATAATAATTGGCAAAATATTTTTAATTTCATTCTTGGTGTAATTTAAAGACTTTAAAGTTAACTGAAGGTCACCCATCATTTTATTGATTTCAGTATTCTTAATATTAAATGCATCTTGCCTTTTTAGTTCCTCAATTTGTAATTCATTTTTAAATTTACTTTTTAATTCTAAAATCAACCTTTCACTCATTTTTTGTCCTATACCAGGTACAGAACAAATTAAATTTTTGTTTTGATTATTAATTGCATTGATAACTTCACTAATGGAATATTTATTTAATATCCCCATCCCAATTTGGGATCCAACGCCTCGAATGTTTAAAATTTCAATAAAGAAATTCTTTTGATCCTTTGATGTAAAGCCAAATAATAAATCTGAATCTTCTTTCTTAATGTGTTTTATCCAAAGAGTAATGTTTTTATTAGATATATTGTTTGTTTTTAATTCTAGAAAAAAGGATTCTAATATTTGAACTTCGTACCCTAATCCTTGACAATTTATTAAAACAAAAAATTTGTTATTAGTTTGCCATAATTCAAGCAATTCTCCATTTATCCAACTAATCAATTAACCACCATCCACCTGACATCCAATCAGTGCTCCTGCAGTTCCGGCAGCAGGTACCGCCCAAAATCTATCTTTCCCTCTAGAGGAGGAAAGTGCTATTCCAGCACCAAGAAGACCTCCAATAACTGAACCTTCACTACAGTCATTATCGTCTATTTTCTTATCTTGATTTTGGCCTCCACAGGGTATTACCACATCCACTTCATAACTTTTTACGAAGCCTGGGTTTGATTTCGTTCCAGGAATATATTCCTCCCTATATTCGGTCCTTGTACAAGTTACCGACTTTGGAGTCGATGCTTCAACTTGAATAACAGGAGAAAAACAAAACAATAAAGCTAAATAGAAAAATTTCACTTTTTTTTTTATTCTTTATTTATTCTATGCCCTTTTGGTTCTTTTGGTAGTAGATATAATAGTTCCTAATAAAACTAGTGAAGCGCCTATTAAGAAATTTATATTTATCATTTCACTGAAAAACAAAAATCCCCAAATTGAACCAAATAAAACTTGTAAATAGTTAATTGTAGAAGCCTCAGATGCAGGTAAATTTTTTAATCCTACAGTTAAGAAAGTCTGACCTAATTGAGTAAATAAGCCAATGCCAATTATCCAAATTAATTCATTCCAATTTGGGGAGACCCAGTTGATTAATACAATTGGCAATAAAGTTATAAAAGAAACAAGTGGAAAATACGCAATAATTACATATACATCTTCAGTAAATGCAAGTTTCTTCACTGTAACGTAAGCAAATGCAGTGCAGATTGAACCAAGAAGAGCTATCGATACCGAAACATTTTCAATCTCAACGTTAATATTTGATAATTGAGTTGGATTTAATATTACTAATATACCAATCCAGCCAATAATTAAAGCAATAATTATATTCGTATTTATTTTTTCATTGATAAATATGCCAGCAAATATAGAAATAAATATAGGATATGTGTACTGAATGACAGTAGATATACTAAGAGGCATATTTCTTATTGCATAAAAAATACAAACTAAGGCTAAAGTCCCTAAAAAACCTCTTAAAAAAAGTAATGGTCTATTGTTGCCCCAAGGACTTATATTTTTAATATTAATTATAAATAATGTAATCATTAAACTTAATAAAGACCGGAAGAAAACTAATTCATAAATAGGTATCCTTTTATCAATATTTTTTACGCACAAAGTCATCAAACTAAAGAAGAATGAGGCAAATACCAAATTCAATTTGTTCAATGAGGTTATTTTTTTTTCTATTTCTGCGATATTTATCATTGAATAAATAGTTTTATTGTGAAATTAAGTAGATTCTTATTTGATTTTGAACTATAACAAATAAATCATTATTTATTTCTTGATAAAAATCTCAATGGTTCATTCTATACACCCAAGAACTATTCAAGAGGTTAAGGAAAAGGCAGATATTGTTGATGTTATATCTGAACATATTGTTCTTAAGAAAAAAGGGAAGGAATTTGTTGGTATTTGTCCTTTTCATGATGATACAAAGCCCTCTATGACGGTATCACCAAGTAAACAATTCTATTATTGTTTTTCTTGTGGTGCTGGGGGTAACTCTATTAAGTTTTTAATGGAATTTACTCGTGCTAATTTTTCTGATGTTGTACTTTCTCTTGCTAAGAAAAATAATATTAATGTTGAAAATCTTGAGGGCCCCCAAGTAGAAGCATATAAAAAACAATTATCTAGAAAAGAAGAACTTTATAAAATACTAAGAGTTACTAAAAATTGGTTTAAGTCTCAATTAAATAATTCTCTAGGTGTTGAAGCAATGAAATATTTGATATCTAAGAGAAATTTAAATAACAAAATTATTGATAACTTTGAATTAGGTTTTGCTCCAAATTCATGGAATGATTTATATAACTATCTATCAAAAGTAGAAAAATTTCCTATTAATCTTATATTAGCTTCAGGTCTTGTAATTTCTAAGGATAATTCTGACAAGATTTATGATCGTTTTAGAAATAGATTAATTGTTCCAATACATGATATGCAGGGACGAGTAGTTGCTTTTGGAGGCAGATCTCTTGATGGCCAAGAACCTAAATATCTTAATTCACCTGAATCAGAGATATTTGAAAAGGGCAAAATGTTGTTTGCATTCGAAAAAGCATCTAGCCATATAAGAAAAAGAGATAAAGCGATTATTGTTGAAGGTTACTTTGATGTGATTTCTCTTCATTCAAGAGGTATTACTAATTCTGTGGCTTCTCTTGGTACCGCATTAAATAAGTATCAAATTTCTCAACTTTGTAGATGTACAGATAATAAAAATATAATCTTGAATTTTGATTCTGATAATGCAGGGAGATTAGCTACAGAAAGAGTAATAAAAGAAGTGGAAAGTCTATCTCTTCATGATCAAATTAATCTTAAAATTCTTCAACTTAATGATTTTAAAGATGCTGACGAATATTTAAATAGTCATACTCCAGAAGATTATTTTAATTTAATTGATAATTCATCCTTTTGGATTGACTGGGAGATAGATCAGATCTTTAACAATAAAGATTTAACTAAGTCTGATATTTTTCAGAGTGTTATTTTCTCATTAGTAAAGTTGTTGAGTAAATTACCTCAATCATCAACAAGAACCCATTATTTACAAAAAGTTTCTGAAAGATTAAGTAAAGGTCAAGCTAGGTTGGCGATACAGTTCGAACAGGATTTAAGAAATCAAGTTAAAGGATTCCGTTGGCATGGTAGAGCAAAAAAATTTGAGCAGCCAAATGAAGTTTCTCGTCGTGAGAAAAATGAATCTGAAATAATTATTTATTATCTACATTGTCCTAATCTTAGGCTTTTTATTCGTGATGAATTTCTCAAAAGAGAAATTAATTCTTTTAATACTGATTATATTCAAAAAATATGGGAAGCTATTTCAATTATTGAAGAGAATAATTTGGGTTTAAATTATTTAACTGAATTAAAACAATCAAATAATGAAATTCTTCAAAATGAGTTTTCTGATATTAACTTAATTTCACTTTTGCCAGACTACTTAGCTATTGATAATTCTGAATCATCAACTAAAATTAATTTTTTTGTTAATCCGAATGAGTTGTTCTTAACAATGCTAAATAATCCCAAAGATAATTTACTTGGAACTTTATCACTCCTTGAGAGATATAATTCACTAAAAAGATGCAGGCACTTGATCGAATCTTGGAGATCTCAAAGATTAAAAACTTTAGAAAATTGCATATCTATCTTAATTGATAATTCCTCTTCAGGTTCCTCAGATACCAATAAAGAGATAGATGAACTCTTTAAGGATTTAAACTCAGATGCGATTAAATTTCAGGAACTATATTATTTAGAAAGACAACATATAAACTATTTAGATAAACAGCGTTGTGGTAATTTCATTGCTAGTTAATAGGTATATTTTTAATTTATAGGCAGTATTTTTTAATAAGGTTTTTTACCTTTTTGGGTTTGTCTTCAAGAACATAAGCTTCTAATTCTTTTGCATAAGTACCAGAAAAATTTGAAGTAGAGAACTCTAATGCTTTCTTCTTACTTTGATGTAATTTACTTTCTAATTTTTTTATATCTCCTACTGTTTTGTTGTTATTGCATTTTTGTATTGCATGAGTTGCTTCATGTCTTAATGCTTTTCTTATTGCCCGTTTTGTTTTGAAATTATCTTTATTTAGTTGTTGCTTTAGATTTCTATAATTTGTTTTCCTTTTTGCATTTTCAGTACAAATTATTATTTTATTTTCTTCAAAATTGTGTAGTCCTTTAATCTTTTTATTTAATAGACACTCAACTTTATTTTCCTCAACGATGTAATTCGCCTTCGTCAATAAGTCAAGAATCTCTTTATCTAATTTGCTTAAAAATATTATAAATTCCATTTTGTTTTATTTACTTCATTATAGTTGGGATTCGTTCTATATCAGTTGTAGATGAACGACTTAAGAAATTTTTATTCATAGTCCAATTTCGTGGATTTTTTGTAATAGCCCATGTAATTGCCTTATTATTAAATCTTTTATTTAATAAATCAATCGTTCTCATAAGATTTGTTGATTTTTTCAAGTCTTTCTGAGAGTTGTAATCGATAACTGATTGCTGCAAATATTCGTTATTTTTTAAATCTTGCATTAAAACACCAGCCTTTGAGAATTTATATTCGGGATTATAAATTTCTTTAGATAATTCAACTACTATTTTTAAAATATTATTCGTGTCATCTGTTGGATTTGTAAGTTTTCTATGAGCACTTATTTGATAATGTTGACTTGAATATTTACTGGTTCTGGCAAATACTCTAATATCAGATGATTGCAAATTCTGACTTCTCATTTTTTCAGACGCTTTTATTGCGTGAGTTGCCAGTGCTTGAGTTAAGTCTTCTAATTTTGTGATAGGAGTACCGAAACTTCTGCTCACTTGAATTTCTTTTTTTGAGTTCTTGTTTTTTGCTATAGGCAAACATCTATGACCTTTCAGTTCTAATTGCAATCTTTTCCCTATAATGCCTAATTTCTTAATAAGTTCATTTTCTTCCATATCTCTTAGTTCTCTCGCATTTTTAATACCTTTACTTTTTAACCAATTAGAGGTTTGTTTTCCGACTCCCCATATCTTATCTATACTAATTCTTTTCAAATAATTATTCTCATTTCCGGTTCTAGCTAAATCAAAGATCCCAGCTGAATAATCAATATTTTTAGCTAATTTATTAGCAATTTTTGCTCTTACTTTATTTTCTCCTATTCCTATTGTTATGGTAATCCCTAGATTTTGATATATTAATGATCTTATGCTTCTTGCCCAAGGATATAGACTTTTATCATTAGGTCTGGAAATCGAGACAAATGCTTCGTCAATAGAATAGACTTCTATCCGTTCACAGTAGTTTTTTAGTAAATTCATTAGTCTTTTGCTCATATCGCCGTAAAGCGAGTAGTTTGAGCTTAAGACTGCTACATCTAATTGATTTAACCTTCCTTTGACCTTAAAATACGGAGTTCCCATTTTAATTTTTAAAGCTCGCGCTTCAGGACTTCTTGCAATGATACATCCGTCATTATTAGATAAAATTACTACTGGTTTATTTCTTAAATGAGGATTAATATTTTGTTCACATGACGCGTAAAAATTATTAGCATCTATAAGAGCTATCGCATCAATACTTGAAATTCTCATAAATAGCTATGTATTGAATAAATAACAACCCCCCATATCTGTACATCAATATGGTTTTTAAATCTAAAATCAGGATAATTATGATTTTCTGCTTTTAAATATAATTCATTATTTTTTATAGATAATCTTTTTATCGTAAATTCCCCGTCTATCATTGCAATGATAATATTCCCTGGCCTGGCGGCTAAACTCTTGTCTACTATTATTAAATCTTTATCTTTAATTCCTGCATTTATCATTGAGTCACCTTTAACTCTAAGAAAAAAAGTGCTAAAGGGATTAGATATTAAGTGTTCGTTTAAATCAATATTTTCTTCTGTATAGTCATCTGCAGGAGAAGGAAATCCTGCTGATACCGAATCAGTTAACAAAGGGATTTTAAACTTTTTAGTAACTGAATCAAAAAAATCCAAGACTTAAATTAATAGTATATATGTACTATATACTATTAATTTAACAAATGGTTGGTTATTGAACTTTTATAGATTAATTTTAGATTAAATCTAATCTTTTTAAGAGCGATGGTAAGGAGAGTTGTTGGATATAGAAATAGCTCTATAAATTTGCTCGATTAGGATTAATCTAGCTAATTCATGAGGAAAAGTTAAAGGAGAAAGACTTAGTATAAGATCTGATTTTTCTTTTATATCGAAAGTAATTCCATCAGTATCACCGATTAAGAAATTAATCTTTTTATTTTTAAAATTTAAGAGTAAAGAACATAGTTCAACTGAATTAAACTGCTTGCCTTCTTCGCTTAGACAGATAATAATATTATTATTAGATCTAAGATTATTTATATTAAAAGTCTTTAACTCATTAATGATAAGTTCAGGCATTCTTTTTTTGTATTGATTAATTCCATCTCTAATCCAAATTTTCTTTATTTTGCCTATAGCATAAATTGCTAATCTATTACTCTGAAGCATAAGTAAATATTAAATTTAATTATTCATCAAGAAGATAATTAAATTGATCATAAAGTTCTTCTTCTGTTGTTAATTTCTTAGAAAAATTAGCTTTTCTAGAATTCATATTAATTTGATTTAGCTCACTTTTTCTTAGTGAATTATTAACGTTAGAAGTCTCTTCTAAAGATTCTGAATTATCAATTAATGAATAAAAAATTTTATTGGGATCTTCTGAATTAAGTGGATTGGGGATTAAATTATCATTGTTAGGTATATTTGTGTAATTACTTATATTTTTACTTTCGTTATTTAAATTTTTATTTTTTTTAAATTTATTGAGTTTATCTAAATTCTTTTTTGATAAGCTCATGATATAAAGTATTAAATAAATTCATACTTAATTTAAACATATTATTTATCTTTTAGATGAATTCTAAAAACTATCATCAAAAAAAAAGATTTGGACAACACTGGTTAGTAAATAAAAAAATACTAGAAAAAATTAAAGAAATTGCTGTTCTTAATGAAAATGACTTTATTTTAGAAATTGGTCCAGGTAAAGGAGCTTTAACCTCTAAGTTATTAGATTCAGAAATTAAAAAATTACATGCGATTGAATTAGATAAAGATTTAATAAATTTATTAAATGATAAATTCAATAATAATGATAAGTTTTCACTTCAGCAGGGAGATATTCTTTCTGTAAATTTAGATTCGATTAATAAGAAGATTACAAAAGTGATTGCAAATATTCCTTACAATATAACTGGCCCAATATTGGATATTTTTATAGGGCGATTGGGCATTATAAGAAACTATAATTACGAAAAAATAATTTTTTTAATGCAGAAAGACGTTGTAGATAGGATTTTGTCAAAAGAAGGTAGTCCTAATGCTGGTGCGCTTAGTATAAGAATGCAACTCTTATCAAAAATAAAAAGAATTTGTGATGTACCGCCTTCATCATTTAGGCCGCCTCCAAAAGTTTTTTCTTCTTTAGTAGTTTTCGAACCAATTAAAAATGATCTAAGATTAGACATTAGTCTAGAAAAATATATAGATAAACTTCTTCGAATTTCATTTAATTCAAGAAGAAAAATGCTTAGAAATACTCTTAATTCAATACTTTCAAATGAAGATATAAATGAATTATCTGAATCTTCAAAAGTTTGTTTTAATTTAAGACCACAAGATATTTCAATTCATCAATGGATTAAGCTTGCAGAAAATTGTATTAAAATTAAAAAATAAAAATTTAAGTATATGCAAGATTTAGCTAAAACGAAAATTATTATAAAATCTCCTGCCAAAATAAATTTGCACCTTGAAGTTATCGGTAAAAGAGAGGATGGATTCCATGAGTTAGCAATGATTATGCAAAATATTGATCTTTCTGATTATTTAGAATTTGAAATTAATAATGAAGATTTAATTAAACTTGAATCTGATTGTAATGATTTAAGCTTATCTAGTGATAACTTAATTGTTAAATCGGCAAATCTATTAAGGAAAAAATCAAATATAGATTTCGGTGCGAATATATTTTTAAGAAAAAATATTCCAATTGGTGCAGGATTAGCTGGTGGATCCAGTAATGCAGCAGCAACATTAATTGGTCTTAATAAGTTATGGGATTTGAACTTAGATCAAGAAACATTATGTTCATTAGCATCAACTTTAGGATCTGATATTCCTTTTTTTATAAATGGTGGTATTCAATTATGTTTTGGAAGAGGCGAAATTTTGGAGAAATTAGATTCAAACTTTGAATATGGAGTAATTCTTTTAAAAAATCCAAATGTATCAGTATCTACTGCTGAAACTTATAAAAAATATAGTAATAGATTTTGTGATCAATATCTTACTAATAGAGCAATGATTGAGAACATAAGAAAAAATTTAAGAGATAATGGTTTAAATAACTTAAATTTTGATAATGAACATTTAACTATAAAAAATGATTTACAGTTAGTTGTTGAAAATGACAATGATTCTGTAAAGCAGGCATTATATTTACTTTCTAAATTAGAGAATTGTCTGACATTTTCAATGAGTGGATCTGGACCTACATGCTTTGCACTCTTTAAAGATGTAGAGACTGCTAAAAAAGAATTAACTGCAAATTATAAATTATTTAAAGATAAAGGTTACGATTCATGGGTTTGCACTTTCCTTGAAAAGGGAATAACATTCATTTAAATTTTTTTTATACAAAATTTTATTGTGGCTGATAATAGTAAAGAGAATATTGAAAAAAATATTCCCGAAAAAGGACCATTAAATTTTATTGCAGGATCATTAACCAGTTTTTTATTATTTATATTTTTTTATTTTTTAAGTAATAAAATTGCAATTTATTTTTCAATGCATAAACCATCTAATTCTTCTGAAATAGTCCAGAATATTTCTTCTAGTATTAATACCTTAATAATTGGATTGTCTTTTTTACTGACTTTTTCTTTCGCTTTTATAGGCTTTGGACTTTTTATTGTATTTATTCGCAGTTTTTTTATGAAGAAAAGTTGAACTAGAAATAATATAAAAAAAACACTTTCTTTGAATGTCTTTACATGATCTAGGTATTTTAATTCTTTTACTCTCACCAGGAATGATTTTGTCAATATTACTACTTATAACCTTTGCAGAAGGAGGATAAATTAATCAAAATGGTAAGATTATTTATGTGATTAATAAGGAAATTAATTGTGGCTGGAACATTATTGTTTAATGCTTTGAAAGAGGCAATTGACGAAGAAATGGCAAATGATGTTAATGTTTGCGTAATGGGCGAAGATGTTGGTCAATATGGAGGTTCTTATAAGGTAACTAAGGATTTATATGAAAAATATGGTGAATTACGAGTATTAGATACTCCAATTGCAGAGAATAGTTTTACCGGTATGGCTGTAGGTGCAGCTATGACTGGTCTAAGACCAATAGTAGAAGGCATGAATATGGGTTTTTTGCTTTTAGCATTTAATCAGATATCGAATAATATGGGAATGCTTAGATATACAAGTGGAGGAAATTATAAGATTCCTGCTGTAGTTCGCGGTCCGGGAGGAGTTGGTCGACAACTTGGTGCTGAACATAGTCAAAGACTTGAGGCATATTTTCATGCAGTTCCTGGAATAAAAATTGTGGCATGCAGTACTCCGACAAATGCTAAAGGTCTAATGAAAGCAGCGATAAGAGATGATAATCCGGTTTTGTTTTTCGAACATGTACTTCTCTACAACTTGTCTGAAGAATTACCTGAGGGTGACTATACCTGCGCTTTAGATCAGGCTGACGTCGTAAAAGAGGGTAAAGATGTTACTTTATTAACTTATTCAAGAATGAGACATCACTGCCTTAAAGCTCTTGAAGAATTAGATAAAAAAGGAATAGATGCTGAGTTAATCGATTTGATAAGTTTAAAACCATTTGATATGGAAACCATTGCAAAATCAATAAGAAAAACAAATAAAGTAATTATTATTGAAGAATGTATGAAGACTGGAGGTATTGGTGCAGAATTGATTGCTTTGATAACAGAAGAGTGTTTTGATGATCTAGATGCCAGACCAATCAGGCTTTCCAGTCAGGATATACCGACTCCGTATAATGGAAATCTTGAAAATTTGACAATAATCCAACCACATCAAATAGTTGAAAAAGTTGAACACTTAATTACTGGGAGTATATAGTCAATGAAAAGAAGGCAAGGCTGGCTTTTTTTTATAATATTTCTACTTACTTTATCTGTTTATTTATTAATAAATTATCCACTACAGTTAGGCTTGGATTTAAAAGGAGGTTCTCAACTTACACTACAAATTATTAAAGAGGAAGGTAAGGTAACTAAGGATGAACTTGAAGCGGTTAATTCAGTAATTGATAGACGCGTTAATAATTTAGGTGTTTCCGAATCTAACCTGCAAACCCTTGGTGGAGATCAATTGATTTTAGAATTACCTGGAGAGCAGAATCCATTAGTCGCTTCAAGAGTTTTAGGTAAGACTGCTTTATTAGAATTTAGAACCCAAAAAGTAGGGACATCCCAAGATTTAAAAGAATTGCAACTTCAGAGATTGAACATTAAAAAATTAATTGAGGAATATTCCTCTTTAGAAAATAATCTAAATGGAGATAATTTATTAAACATTATTCAGGATAGTCTTAGGGATATTGAACAAAAAATTAATTATTCTGCTAATAATAAAGAGTTATATGGGAAATTAATTGAAATTAAAAAGTATGTTGACAAAGAAATAGCAAATTTATTTATCAAGACAGATTTAACTGGCAAGGATCTTATTAACGCAGGAAGGAGACAAGAACAAACTAATAGTAATTGGGAAGTTTTATTAACTTTTAGTGATTCAGGAGGTGATAAATTTGCTGAAATCACAAAGTCAATTGCGGGAACTAATCAACTATTAGCTATTATTCTTGACGGCGAGTCTATAAGTGAAGCTAGTGTTGGTAGTCAGTTCGCTAATACTGGGATTACAGGTGGATCAGCAACCATAAGTGGTAACTTTAGTGCTGAAAATGCTAGAGAATTAGAAGTTCAACTTAAAGGAGGTTCATTGCCTTTGCCAATTGAAATAGTAGAAACTAACACTATTGGAGCTTTGCTTGGATCCAAGAATATTTTAAAAAGTCTTTATGCAGCTGTTAGTGGATTAATTTTTGTTGGTATATTTATGATTTTCAATTATAGAATTTTAGGCTTTGTTTCAGTTCTCTCTTTAGTACTTTATGGTTTCTTTAACTTGGCTCTGTATTCTTTAATCCCTGTAACTTTAACTTTACCTGGAATATCTGGACTCATACTTAGTATTGGGATGGCCGTTGATGCAAATATTCTAATATTTGAGAGAATAAGAGAAGAATTATATAATGGCAATACTCTTATAAGATCTATTGATAGCGGTTTTCAAAGAGCTAATTCATCAATAGTTGATGGCCACATTACAACTCTTTTAAGTTGTTTTGTATTGTTTTTATTAGGAACGAATTTTGTTAAGGGTTTTGCTGCAACTTTAGGTATTGGTGTATTAATAAGCTTATTTACATCATTAAATTGTTCCAAAACTATTTTGCGATTTTTTACAACATATCAATCTTTAAGACAAAAAAATCTTTACCTTCCTAGGAACAACTTTTCAAATTAAACTTTTTATTTTTAATCTTTCCATGAAATTATTTAATCTTGAACTAATAAAAAATAAAAGAAAGATAACTTGTTTCTCCGCATTTCTTATTTTGTTGAGTCTTTTAGGAATTTTATATTCTACATTTAATACTTCATATAAGAAACCTATTAATCTAGGAATGGATTTTGTTGGTGGTAATGAATTAAGAATAGAGAGAATATGTGAAGAGGAATGTTCTGATGTTTCTCCTGATTCAGTTTTAGAGAATTTAAGAGAAGTTTCTAAAAATAAAAATTTTTTAAATAATATTAAATTACAATTCCAAAATAATAATAAATTAGTATCAATTAGAACACCTTATTTAAGTATTGAAGAATCAAATAGGTTACTTACTAATCTTGAGAAAATTATTGGCCCCGTGAATTATGATAGTAAAAATTCAAGATTAATTGGTCCAAAACTAGGGAAAAGATTACTTACTAACTGTGTTACTTCTTTGTTAGTCTCTTTAATTGCAATATCATTATATATAACTCTTAGATTTGATAGAAAATATGCTTTATATGCATTATTAGCTTTATTTCATGATTTATTAATAGTTTTCGGGATCTTCTCTTGGTTAGGAATTATATTATCTGTTGAGGTCAATAGTTTATTTGCGGTGTCCTTGTTAACTATTGCAGGTTATTCTGTAAATGATACTGTTGTTATATTTGACAGAATTCGTGAGAATTTAAGATCAAATAACGAAGGCTATAACGAAACTATTCAATTATCAGTTAATGAATCATTTAGGAGAACAACTTTTACAAGTATTACAACTTTAATACCTTTGTTAACTCTAATTTTCTTTGGTTCTTACTCATTATTCTGGTTTTCTGTTTCCTTATCATTAGGAATTATAGTTGGAAGTTATTCAAGTATTTTATTGGCTCCATCTTTTTTACTCAAAGATTAAGCTTATGTCTTTAACTTTATGAAATTGAATTACTATTTAATACTTTTATTTTCCTTAGTTTTAATTGATATTTATACTGAGTTAAGAATATTATTTGATCATTTTACTTTCAATGCATTGTATTTTGCTTTCGCAAAACATCCTTTAGCTTTCTTTATACTTTTTTCCTTTCCATATTTATATAAAAAAATTAAATAAATAATTTTTTAAATATCTTTAATTGATTCTTTGATTAAAACCTGTATTACTACAGCTAAAGGCAGAGATAAGATTAATCCTAATGGACCAAAAATGAAGGTAAATCCAAATTGCGATATTAATGTTAATCCAGGAAGAAAATTTGCTTTTTTCTTCATTATAGAAGGCATTATTATATAGCTTTCAATATTTTGAATGATTACATATGCTCCTAATACTGCTAGAGGTTTCCAAAAATTATCTAGTAGAGCAATTGAGATCGGAAATATACCACTAATAACTGGACCTATATTAGGAATTATATTTAAAACCATTGCTATTAAAGCATTTGATACAACATATTTTACATCTAATATCGATAAAACTATTAAAGATAATAGACCAACTGATAATGAGCTTATGACCATAGAAAAGGTCCAGTTTGCTAATGCAATATTGCATTTATCAAGAATAATTCTAGATTTATTACGATAATTTTTAGGGATTATTAGAAGTATATTTTCTTTATATTGTTTTGGTTCAATAGATATCATCAAACTAACTACTAATACGAAAATTAATTTTAAAAGTCCTGATCCCAGATTCCCCGCTATATTAATTAAGTTCTTAAAACTTTCTTGAATAGCTTTAGCAATAGTTGCTGCGTCTGGAATGGTAACTACATTATTTATTAGATTAAATATGTCTATAACATTGTCTGATTCTTCACCATAAAATAAGCTATTCAATTTGTTCAGATGTGTATTAAGCAAGATATTTATTTTAGATAAACCATTAGGAATATCAACTAGTATTTCATTGAATTCTTTTACAAACGGAGGCAAGACAATAATAAAAATAGTAAAAACTATCAATGATATAACTGTTAATACAAAAAACAAAGATAGGGATCGGGGAATTTTCACCCCTTTTTGTATTTGATTACATAAATTACATACAATATTTGAAATTACTAAAGAGCAAATAATTAAAAGTAGGAAATCTCTTAATGTCCATATTATTAAAGATGTTAATAAGATTACTGCTAACTTGAAATATGATGAACTACTCAATTTAGTTAATAGTCTACTTCTTCTCAGAATATCCTAATCCATTTGATTTGGCATAAGTTTTTGCAAATCTCATGAATCTATCGAAGTCTAAAGTGTTCTTCCAAATATAAACTGCTTCTAAAAATATGGGCTCACCATCGACAAATCTTACTTTAACTTCTCTCGTTAATATCTCACCTTCAGTATCAATCATACGCATACCTGTGATTTCACCGTCTGTAATTGAAGATAAGGCCTGAGGTCTCTCGAACAAAAATAATGCTTGACCATTAGTACCATCTTTACTCCTAGTAAGCCTTATCTCAGGAACTACTGGTTCATCAGTCCCTTCATAGAATTGTATTTTTGCAGTTTTATTTGCTTTCATAATGTTCAATTTATAATTTTATATTTTAAGAAATAATTTTCACTTTCGTTTATAAATATTTTATAAAACATTATTTATTAACTCTAGGATCATTTCATCATATTTTTTGTTGGTTAAATCTAATAACGTTATATTTTCTTTGCTAACCTTTTCATATTCATAACACCTATCATAATAATCCAAAACTGATCTGCAAACTAAGTCCCATTTCTCCAAATCAATTGAATCAAGAGCTATTTTTGTTCTGTGCGGCCCTAATCTTTTTTTTATCCTTAGTACAGAATTTTTGAGTTCTTCTTTCTTAAATACACTATAAGTATCTATCAACTCATCTAACCTGTTTGATTCGCTCCTTAAAATCTCAATTCTCCTTGAGGTTTTCATCTGATTGAAGAATTCATGAGGTATTTTGCATTTGCCAATATTTGCACTTTCAGCTTCTACAAAAATATTATTAATGCTTTTAAAGGAATATAATTTTTCAGCAATTCTATTTTCAAATTGTTCGTTGGAGGGTTGGTCATTCATCCCTAAACCACCAAATGTACTACCTCTATGACAAGCAAATCCTTCAAGATCTATAGTTTGATAGTTATATTTCTCTAGTAATGACAATAACCTTGTTTTTCCAGTTCCTGTTTTCCCTCCAATAATTACAATTTCCCACTTTTTTGAGAAACTATCTAATATCCATCTTCTATATGTCTTGTATCCTCCTTTTAGAGTAATTGGATTAAATTTATATTTTTCTAGTAACCAAGCAATACTTTGTGATCGCATTCCTCCTCTAGAACAATATATTCTGATTGATAATTCATTATTTTTATTTTCTGTAATAATTTTATTAGAGTCAATATTCTTAAATAAATTATCAAGAAGTGATTCAATTTTTTTTTCAAAAAATTTTAATCCCTCTATTACGGCTTCTTCTCTACCTTTTTTTTTATAAATTGTCCCAATTATTGATCTCTCGTCATTGTCAAATAATGGAATGTTAATAGAATTAGGCATATGTCCTTTATAATATTCACTCGGGCTCCTAACATCTATAAGTGGTCCTTTAAAACTTCTAAATTTCTCTAGCTCTTTTCTTTTGAAATACATTGATAGTTTTTATTTTTAGGTTAATTTATTTAAAATGACAATCAAAGAACAAGATAACAATACTAATGCTACATTAGACCTTATTAATAAATTTGTAGACTCAAATCAAAGAAAAAGAATAAATTTATTAACTAAAATAGAATCTGAAGTCGATAATATTTTCAAACTTGGGCCTACCTTGTTTGAAATCTTTGATAGTGATGGAGATGAGTGGGCTGCTGGTTGGTTATTGCAAGTCTTAAAAAAATATAAACCTGATTTCTTTGAAAATAATAAGTTCAATAATTGGTTTAATACTTATTCAGATATTGATATTAATTATGATGAATTGCAATTGATGTTAGTTGAGCAAAAATTTGAAGCGGCTGATAGATTAACAAGTTCATTCCTTCGTCATTTAGCTGGAAAACTAGCTGAAAAACGTGGATATGTTTTCTACAGTGAGGTTAAGAATATGTCAGGTAAAGATCTACAAACAATTGATAGATTATGGACTATTTATTCTACTGGTAGATTCGGCTTTTCAATTCAAGCAAAGATTTTAAAATCAGTAGGAAAAAAATATGAATTATTATGGCCTAAAATAGGCTGGAAAAAAGAGGGTTTATGGACAAGATATCCCAATTCGTTTTGTTGGTCATTGAAGGCTCCTGATGGACATATGCCTTTAATAAATCAACTAAGAGGTGTAAGACTTTTGGACTCAATCCTTAGACATCCTGCTATAGCAGAAAGACATAATAATATTCTTTGATATAGAGGTCTTTAATAAGTTAAAATTTAGTTAGTGTTGAAATATTATTATGTCCTTATTTCAGGGCAAAAATATTTTAAAAATCTTTAAGAGACCAAGCATTAACTGGTCAAATTACGAATTTGAATCTTCATTACAATTAAATGAATTTGTTGATAAATTATTGGAACCAATAAAAAAATCACAATCAACCTATCTCATTAAACTGGGCTTACATGAAGCTCTTGTTAACGCAGTAAAACATGGAAATAAATTAGATCCCACAAAAAGTATTAGAGTGAGAAGAATAATTACTCCTAACTGGTGTGTCTGGCAAATACAGGACCAGGGCAATGGTTTAGAAAGAAAAAAAAGAAACTATAAATTGCCAAAAAAACTAAATAGTGTAAATGGCCGCGGCTTGTATATTATTAATGAATGTTTTGATGACATTAGATGGAACAGTAAAGGTAATAGGCTTCAGTTGGCTTTAAAAAGGTGATTTTTACTCGGGCAAGGTTGATCGATATTAATTTCTTTTAACCATTTAATACTTTCTTCCATATACTCAATGGTATCTTTCTCATTACAAGAAATAATTAATTGGCATAACCCTGCTGAAATAAGTTCTGCAGATCTTTTATATTTATTCCCTTTGTCTTTATGCCATTTTGAATGATCAATTTTTAACTTTCCATTAAGACTTTGAACAAGCTTAATAGTTTCTTTATCCCAATAGTTCATAGAATTTTTAATTTATTTTATAGCAGACCATACTTTGGTCATAAAAAAGGAATTTGATTTCACATTTTTAAAGCCTGTTTCATCAAGTGTAGAATTTATATTCTCATTTATGTAATCACGATAGAAAGGCTCATGAAAAGTTTTATAGAAATTTTCCATAATGGATGTAAAGTCTGGAGAATCACTTATTTGAATCGAATCAGCTAATACTAATATTCCACCGGGCTCAAGAACCCTATAAAATTCATTTAATACTTTAGATCTTATTGTTCTTGGTAATTCATGAAATAAATATACACAAGAAATGCATTGAAAGCTATTATTTTCAAAAGGTAATTCTTCAGCATTACCTTTTATTAATTCAATTAAATCGCCATCTAAATCTGAAATATATCTACTTGCCTCTTTTAAGTATGAATCAGACAAATCAAGTCCTGTGATTTTTTCTTTAGGGAATGCTAATCTTAATTGTTTTAATGTCCTTCCTGAACCAGTAGCCACATCAAGTATTCTTATAGAACTTTTTTTTCTATCACTAAAATTTTCTAGCCCTTCTTTTATTGGCTTTATTATTCTCCTCCTCATTGCGTCAGCACTTCCATTAAAAAGTATCTCTACTTGTAAGTCGTAAATACTGGCTGAAAAATCTGACAAATAACCATCTGTTTGATGATGAAAGTTTCTTAAGTAATATTGAGGATAATTATCTTTTTCAATTGATTTTGGAAGATCATCAAAGTTTTCTTTTCGTCTTCTATTCCAGGTTTTAGGCATATCTAGCCAAATTTTAGGATATTGAGTCAAATACCTAAGCCATGGCTCGTCAAATAATAATTTTTTTGGATATATATTTTTTTCTGCGTCATTCCAATCTTCTTCTCTTAAGAGATCCATGGAATTTTGGATTTGCGATAGAAGATCCTTATCGAGATCGAAATTTTCCAGCTTCTCATCGGGAAGTATAAAATTCATTATCCGTGAACTGATTTGTTTATGGGCAAATCCAGCTATGCTTTTGCTCTGTTGCAGTGTTTTATATGCAATTTTCGTAATAGATTCCCTAACCATTTTTAGATATATATATATATATTCCAACAAAAAAAAATACAATTTGAGAATATTTTGTGATAATTCTCAAATTGTTTTTTTTTTATAATAAATTCTTTTACTTATGCGTCGTAGTACATAAAGAATTCATGTGGATGAGGCCTCTGTCTTAATTGTTGTACCTCTTCGTATTTTATATCAATAAAGTTATCAATAAAATCTTCAGTAAATACTCCACCAGCTAATAAATAATCCTTGTCTGCTTTCAAGGCATTAAGTGAATCATTAAGAGATGACGGTACGGTATCAATTTTTGCAAGTTCCTCAGATGGAAGTTCGAATAAATCTACATCTACACCGTCACCAGGATCTATTTGATTTTTGATTCCATCAATACCAGCTAGCATCATTACAGAGAAAGCTAAGTATGGATTAGCGAGTGCATCACCTGATCTAAATTCTAATCTTTTAGCTTTTGGGCTTGGACCAGTTAGAGGAATTCTGACTGCAGCAGATCTATTACCCTCAGAATAAACTAGATTTACAGGTGCTTCGAATCCTGGAACTAATCTTTTATAACTATTTGTAGTTGGATTAGTAAATGCTAGGAACGAGGGAGCATGTTTAAGTATACCTCCTATGTACCATCTAGCTGTTTGAGATAAATTTGCATAAGCACCTTCACCAAAAAATAGAGGCTGTCCACCCTTCCATAAACTTTGGTGTACGTGCATTCCAGTCCCATTATCGTTAAAAACAGGCTTAGGCATGAAAGTTGCAGTTTTGCCGTATTTTTTTGCAACATTTCTTACAACGTATTTATAAGTCATTACGTTATCGGCAGAATTTATTAACGAATCAAATTTCATTCCAAGCTCGTGTTGGCCGGCACCAGCAACTTCATGGTGATGTTTTTCTGTCGGGATACCTAATTCACCCATTAGAAGAAGCATTTCAGATCTAATATCTTGTGCTGTATCATTTGGCGAAACAGGAAAATAACCTTCTTTATATTGGATCTTATATCCTAAATTTCCTCCTTCTTCTATTCTCCCTGTGTTCCATGGAGCTTCAATAGTATCAACACTATAAAAACAAGAGCCCTCTTTTGAGTCATATCTCACATCATCAAACAGGAAAAATTCTGGTTCAGGTCCAAAAAAGGCTGTATCAGCTATCCCAGTAGATTCTAAGTACTTTAATGCCTTTTGAGCTAACGATCTTGGGCATCTATCATAAGGCTCCCCGCTTCTTGGCTCTTGTATAGAGCAAATCATACTTAAAGTTTTATGTTTGTAAAAAGGATCGATCCATGCTGTACTTGCATCAGGAACCATTGACATATCAGAGGCATTAATTGCTTTCCAACCTCTTATTGATGATCCATCAAATGCAAGTCCTTCTGTAAATGAATCCTCTTCAATCATGTCTGATGTAAGAGTTAAATGTTGCCATTTCCCATGAATGTCTGTGAATTTTAAATCGATTAGTTCAATTCCTTCGTCTTTAATTTGACTTAAAACATCTTGTGGAGACTTAGACATAATTTTGTGATACCTTATATGAAATTAATAACTAGATGATTCTTGTTATGTATCAACCGTAACCTTTTTAAAGACTAGATGTCTTCTTTGAGTGTTTCAAGTCATAAGTTTAAGAATTGTTTACTTAAATATTTAAATTGAATGAATTTCTTTAAATAAATATCGCTTATGTGGCGAAATTAGTCTAATTTAAAAGTAATTGATGTAATGCTTTGACAGAAGCAAAACTTATTTCGACTTTAAATGAAGAGAATTTATCTCATTTCTCCAAAACTTTTGTCCCCTCTAGAATTTTATTAGGTCCTGGTCCCTCCAACGCACATCCAGAGGTTTTAACCGCCCTTTCCCTTAATCCTATTGGTCATTTAGATGAAGCATATATTTCATTGATGTCTGATGTTCAACAACTTCTAAGGTATACTTGGCAGTGCAATAATCGTCTTACTCTTCCTATGAGTGGTACAGGAAGTGCTGCTATGGAAGCCTCCATCGCTAATTTTATAGAGGAGGGAGAAAAGATTCTAATTGCTAAAAAAGGATATTTTGGAGACAGACTAGTTGATATGTCAACTAGATATAAAGCTGACGTTTCGGTTATTGAAAAACCATGGGGTGAGGCTTTTTCTTATGAAGAAATTAAATATGAAATAGAGACTAAAAAACCTGCTATCTTTGCAATTGTTCATGCTGAAACATCTAGTGGTGTTTTACAACCTCTTGATGGAATTGGTGATATATGTAGAAAAAATAATTGTTTGTTTTTAGTTGATGCTGTTACCTCGCTTGGGGCTTTAGAACTATTGATAGATGAATGGAAAATAGATTTAGCATATAGTTGTAGTCAGAAGGGATTAAGTTGCCCGCCAGGATTAAGCCCTTTTACTATGAATAAGAGAGCTGAAGAAAAACTAAGTTCAAGAAAAACAAAAGTACCTAACTGGTATTTAGATTTATCTCTTTTAAATAAATATTGGGGTTCTGATCGTGTTTACCATCATACTGCCCCCGTAAATATGAATTTTGCTATTCGTGAAGGGTTACGATTAATTGCTAATGAGGGTTTGGAGAATGTTTGGAATAGGCATAATACTAATGCAAAAAAACTATGGAATGGCTTAGAAAGTTTAGGCATGGAATTACATGTTTCAAAAGATTATCGATTGCCAACTCTCACAACAGTAAAGATTCCTCCAGCAGTTGATGGAGATGGGTTTAGAAATCATCTTTTAAGAAACTTTGGAATAGAAATAGGCAATGGACTTGGAGAATTATCTGGTAAGGTATGGCGTATAGGATTAATGGGCTTTAATTCAAGTGAAGAGAATGTAGACAGATTATTAAATCTTTTTGATACTGAATTAAAGAAATATTCTATTTTTGAGTCCTCAACTTTTTAAACCATAAGTGTAAGATTTCACTACATTTATCTTCTAGAATGCCTCCTATAATCTCCATTTTGTGATGAGAACTTTTATGTTTTGATAAATCAATTGAACCGCCCAAACCGCCTCTTTTTCTATCGAAAGCGCCAAAAACAACTTTGCCCATCCGTGCTTGAATAAGTGCAGAAGCACACATGGTACATGGCTCTAAATTTGTGATAATAATACATTCATTAAATCTCCAATCATCTTTTATTAGGGATGCCTGCCTTAGTGCCATTATTTCAGCATGACCTAAAGGGTCTTTGTTTATATTTCTCCTGTTAACTCCTCTTCCAATACATCTTCCTCTCTCATCTAAAATTACTGAAGAGATAGGTAACTCAACTTTTCCAATTTCTTCCGATCTTCTTAATATCGAATTCATCCATTTAGAGTATTCTGACTTCATTGTTATGTTTGTTTGATCTCAATTACTATTTTCATTTTCAAAAATATACCTCATTTAATAATATTGAGAATAAACTTATTAATAGATATCTTATCTGATGACTGAAGATTTAATTAATAAAAAAGATATTTACTTCCCCTCTTATTTAGGGACTAACGATAACTTGATTATTCTTCTAAATAGAGCAACTAAAACTCTTTGTAATTGGTTCTCTAAATCCGAGATATCTGGTCCTTTACCTTTTGATGAAAATTTTAAGTGCATCATGCCTGAGGAGGATGGCAATTCAGTAGAAGATTTGTTTTCTGAGATTGAATCCCTTATGAACAATTCTTTTAATCCAGTTCATCCGGGTTCCCTAGCTCACCTTGATCCCCCACCTTTGATTTTCTCTATATTAGGTGATCTAATTTCTGCTGGTTTAAATAATAATCTTCTAGCTTACGAGTTATCTCCAAGTGTTACTTTGCTTGAGGAATCATTATGCAAATGGTTTGCTAAGAAAATAGGTTTTAATGATTCTTCAGGAGGCATAGCAGCTAGCGGAGGTACTTTAAGTAATTTGAATGCACTTATTGCTGCTAGACATACTTCCGGATTAGGTTCAGATCCTAATTCTGTATTACTTATAAGTGAAGATGCTCATTCTTCCTTTATTAAATGCACTAAAATAATGGGTCTTAATGAAAAAAATCTCGTAAGGATTAAAACTGATAATAATGGTTGTATGGATATACAAAATCTTAGAAAAACATTAGATAATTGTTCAATAGAAAATAAAAAAATATTTGCTGTTGTTGCGACCCTAGGAACAACTGTAAGAGGAGCAATTGATCCTATCTATGATATAAGTGCAATATGCAAAGAAAGAAATATATGGTTACATGTCGATGGCTCCATTGGAGGTATTTTTGCCATAACTTCTATTCCAATAGAGGGTTTAAAAAATATTAAGCATGCTAATTCCATAACAATAAATCCTCAAAAAATAATTGGCATAACGAAGACGTCCTCTCTGTTATTAGTTTCAAATATGAGTACTTTAGAAAATACCTTTTCTACTGGACTTCCATACATATCATCTAAAGAAAACATTATAAACAGAGGGGAGATAGGCATACAAGGTTCTAGACCCGCAGAGGTTATAAAACTTTGGCTTGGGTTACGTTTTTTAGGTATTAAAGGAATAGAAGATATATTAAATTCATCAATAAATAGAAAAAACTTTTTCATGAGAAATATTAGTAAAAATAAATTTGAAATATATTCAGGGCCTTTACATATTGTTTCATTCTTACCAAAGGGTCTTACCCATAAAGACTCCGATCTCTGGACTCAAAATAAAGTTAATGAACTAATGAAAAATAATTTTATGCTTTCAAGACCTAAATTTAAAGGAAAATATTTTTTAAGATTAGTCCTGGGGAACTACAATACGAAAGAATCTCATATTGAAGAACTTTTGAAATTTTTAAATGATTATCAATGAATATCGGTAGACCAAAAATTATTGCCATAGTAACAGGGTTTATCTCTATAGCCATTTGTATTGCATACTTATTTTTAATAACTATCTTTGATTCCAGAAATTTTCTTAATGATCAATTATCAAATCTTACATAGGAAATGGGGGTAACCTTTTATTTGATTTAATATACTTTTGGATTTCAATTTTTGAAATTGCTTCTTTGACGAAGGTATTTAGAATCTCTTCTCTCTTACTTATTCTGTAGACCTTATCAACTACTTCCTGAATCCCTCCATCCCCCCAATCTTGTCCATTTTTAAAATATTCAATCAAACTTAGTCCTACTATCCTTATTAACCAGCCTGCAGTAATAGATTGTATTGACTTAGAAATAATTATTTTAGTAAAACTTGTCGCTAAAGCAGGTGAGATAATGGCGAGTCCTCCTTTTAATATTCCTAGTTTAGCCAAAACACTTAGTAATGATTTAGATAAGTCTGTGGCATCTTTTTTAGTAAGTTTAATTTCATATATTTTTGATAATTCCATTATCATTTGAACGTTAACGGAAGTGGTTGTCAGAAAATCAATAGCAGGTAGTGGATTAACTAGTATTACCCCTCCTGTTATCCACATATATTTGTTAATTACTTTATTGGACATTAAATATCTTTGTTCTTCTATGAAATTTTTACTTTTTATACCTAATTTATTTGAGTGAAAAAGGATATTATGTGCCAGTAACTCTTCTCCATTATTTTCAAGCGTTTCTATTATTTCTCTAAATAAGCTTCCTACATCTGGACCTGAATTTAAAGTATCTGATTTTATATAAGGTGATGATTGAGGTACTGCAATTGTTTGAACAACTGAAATTTTATTTTTAATAGCGGAAGTAATAGAAATTATATTCTCTTTAATGAGTTTATTATCATCTCTTGACCTTAAATCACATTTATTTAGCACTATTATTATTTTTTTTCCTATTTTCAATAATTCTTTGATTAAATAGTTTTCGTATTTATTTATGTCCTGATCTAAAACAAATAGAACCAAATCAGAATTTGATGCTTGTAAAATTGTTGATTTTTCTCTTTCTTCGCCTAATTTAGATGGTTCAAATAATCCTGGAGTATCAATTATATTAATGTTTCTTTTTAAAATTGGTATTCGAATTTTATAACTATTAATTTGCTTAGTTGTACCTATTTTTGATGAAGTTCTTCCGATAATATTTTTCAATAAAGATCTAGCTATAGATGTTTTGCCAGAGGAGCCCGCTCCAAAAAGTGTAACTTTATAATCTCCCGTTTTTAATTGTTTCTCTAATTTATTTTTTTCATAATTTAACAATTCAACTTTTACTTTATCACTGATTTTTTTATTGATTCTTTCAATCCCATCCAAACTTGTTTTTGCTGCTCCATATGCATTTTTAAATGTAATTGCATTCGTTTTATTTTTATATATAACTTTATAAACTACCTTTTTAAATAATTTTTTATCAAGCTTGTAAAAGATATACAGTATTATTATTAAAAATAAAAGTGAATATATATTTGCTAGTTTTGTTAAGAGAGAAAATATAATATATAGAAATAAAATATTTAATAAATATTTTAAATACTTTATTTTCCAGTAATTCATATTATCTCTTATTTTTACGGAAATTATATATTAATAATATAAAACCAATATTAATAAATATGTCAGCGACATTAAATACTGGAAATTTTATTATATTTAAATTAATAAAATCAATAACAAAACCTTTTACTATCCTATCAATTCCATTACCGATAGTTCCGCCAAGAATAAAGCTATATGAGTAAAGTTCTGATAAATTAGAGTAAGTTTTTTTCAATATTAAATAAATAAGTATAATTGAAAAAATAATACTTACTATAGATAAGAATATTCTACTTCCGCTAAATATATTAAAAGCTGCACCGTAATTTTTTACGAAGTCTAATTTAAATAAAATAAAATCTTTATTTAAAAATATTTCGTAGTTATAATACATTAAATATTTCGTAATTTGATCTATTAGAATTATGAAAATACTTAAAAAGAAGAAATATGCTTTATTTTGAATCTTATTAATCATTATTTGTTATATTTAATATATTTTATAGGCTTAATTATTAATATTATTGGAAGAAGCATTATTAAATGATATCCAATTTTACCTGCAGAGTATTTTCCTAGATTGTATAAAAACATATTAAATTGATTGTAATATATTATTTGTATAAAGTTATAAAGTATCCCGGTTAAATGCATAGCAAATATTGCTAAACAACCATTTATTAAAAAGTTTCCAAAATTTATTTTACTTTTTTTATTTAGATTATCAATTATTATGATTAATGGATATGTTCCTAATAAATAACCAAAATTTGGAGTGAGCAAATATCCTATTGAACCACCTTGATGAAAAACTGGAGATATAAATAAGCCTAAAACAATATAAATAGTGAATGCTCTTAGAACTACTTTTCTATTAAATATAAGGGTTAATAAAATCACTGTTGGGATTTGCCATGTGATTGGTATTTCAATGTTATTACTTGATTTATCAATAAATCGAAGCGGGATATAAACAGGAATCATTGTTGATATTATTAATGATTGGAGACTCACAATTATCTCAATTAACTTATAAAAATTGAGCATGATTATAAATCCTATTTATAAACTTCTTAATGCAACAATCGGATCTAACTTTGAAGCTCTTTTTGCAGGTAAAACACCAAAGATTAAACCTATTGATCCTGAAATGATCATGGTGGAAAGAGTTGTTGTAATTCCTACAGATGCAGGAAGCGGTGTAATCAGAGATAAAAGGAAAACACCTGATAATCCACTTGTTGTTCCTATTAATCCCCCAATTGTAGATAAAATCAATGCCTCAATTAAAAATTGAATTAATATATCCGTCTGTTTTGCACCTATTGCTTTTCTAAGCCCTATCTCTTCTGTTCTTTCGCTAACAGAAACTAGCATAATATTCATAATTCCTATTCCTCCAACTACTAATGAAACTGCTCCAATACCTGCTAAAAGGAATGTCAGCCCACTTGTAATGTTAGTTACGATGTTTAATGCATCTTCTTGCGATCTAACCGCAAAGTCGTCATCTCTTATTATTTTATGTCTTTGCCTTAATAAGTTAGTAATTTGAAATTTAGCTGCACTAGTTGCATTTTTATTTTTAGCTTCTACACTTATGAAGCTTAAACTTACACCATATGTAGGATCCTTCCCTGTAATCCTATTAACCATAGTAGTCAATGGTATATAAGCATTTTTGTCTTGATTACTTCCAAATACTGCCCCTTTGGGTTTTAAAATTCCTATTATTTCATAAGTATGATCTTTAATTCTGATTTTTTCCCCAAGTGATGAAGATTTATTTTTGAAAAATTCATCTTTTAGATCAGGACCTATAACTACATAACTTCTCGAACTGTTAACATCGCTTTGGGATAAAAATCTTCCCTTATCTACTTCAAAATTTCTAACATCTAAAAATTCAGGAGTAACTCCTGCAATTGATATATTTAGGCTCTTCGAATTTGATTGAACTATTTCGTTTGCAGAGATTTGAGGAGCAACTTTTTTTACAGTTGGTACTTGATTACTGATTGCTACCGCATCTTCTAAAACGAGGGTTTTCGGAAATGAAATACCTCTTCTTCTAGTGTCATTATTGCCAGGAACAATAAATAAAACATTTGCCCCTAAATTACTTAATTGGTTTTTTGCTAATGTTTGTGCACCTCTACCAAGGCCTACGAGTGTAATTACTGATGCATTTCCTATAATTATCCCAAGCATTGTCAAAGAAGACCTCAATTTATTCGAAACTAATGTTTTGGTAGCCATTCCTAAGGCTTCTTTTATTGAGATATTCCTAGACATATTTCTATTTATCTATTGCTTCTTCCTCATCTTCAATTTGTCCCATATAAATTACCCCTTCATTAAGCTGCAAAGTTACCAGGTCACCATTAATAATTTGATGATCCTCAATATTTTCTAAATTACAGATAGTAGAAATCTTCTTATTTTTCTTATTAAATAATGTATAAACATCATCTACATTTGTGTCTGTAACAATTCCTGCAATATTTTTGCTCAATGGTACATCTTCTAACAATTCTTTTGGTACGAATAAAATTTCCCCTGGACAAATTAATGATAAATCAAGGTTTGAGTTTATTATTCTTGCTTTACCTGTAACTCCAATTTCACCTATTGAAATTCCTCTTGAAACAATTTTTCTTACTATACCGACTTTTATTAAATCTGTAGAACCGCTTATACCAGTTAGTGTGCCTGCAGTTTGAACCACTAAATCGCCTTGATTTAGGATCTCCATTTCCTGAGCAATTTGCATAGCTAAACTAAATGTTTTTGCTGTTCTTTCATCATTTTTTACCACTATCGGAGTAACTCCCCAAACCAGCTGCAATCTTCTCGCTACACTCCTCTCTGTAGTAGTAGCCAATATAGGAGTTGGTGGCCTAAATTTACTAACGTTTCGAGCTGTAGAACCTGATTTTGTTAAAGGAATTATGGCTCCTGCATCAAGTTGTCTAGCTATATTACTTACGGCTGCACTAATAGCATTCGGAATCGTACTTGGTAAGTGACTTTCTATAGCTTTAAGCGGATAATCCCTTTCAATTCTTCTCGCTATAGTTGCCATAGTTTGTACTGCCTCTACAGGATAATCACCAACGGCAGTTTCGTTTGAAAGCATTACTGCATCAGTTCCATCCAGTATTGCATTGGCAACATCGCTAACTTCAGCTCTAGTGGGTCTTGGATTCGAAGCCATGGAATCAAGCATTTGAGTCGCGGTAATTATTGGTATGCCTAATGAATTAGCTTTTCTTATTAATTCCTTCTGTAAAAGTGGGACTTCTTCAGCGGGCATTTCTACTCCTAAATCCCCTCTTGCGACCATCACCCCATCACATAAAGGTAATACAGTATCAATTTGATCTATTGCTTCAAATTTTTCTATTTTTGCGACTACGGGAGTGGAATGACCATTTTTGTTGATTAAATCTTTTATCTCGTTTATATCGGATGGATTTCTTACAAAACTTAAAGCTATCCAATCAACTCCTTCAGATAAACCGAATTTTAAATCTTCTTTATCTTTATCTGTTAATGCTTTTACTGATAATTGAACATCTGGGAAATTTACACCTTTATTATTTGAAAGAACACCGCCTACAGTTACCAAACATTCTAAAAGGTTAGATTTTTTATCAACTTTTTCTACAATCATTTCAATTTTACCATCATCTAATAGTATTCTTTTCCCTTCACTAACTTCTTGAGAAAGTTTGTCGTAGGTTACATTCGCAATAGTATTTGAACATTCGACTTCATTAGAGGTTAGCGTAAATTTATCCCCTTTTCTTACTTTGACTGGACCATCTTTGAATCTTCCTAATCTGATTTTAGGTCCTTGAAGATCTTGCAGTATACCAATATCAATATCTAACTTTTTTGAAACCTCCCTAATAGTTTTAATTCTCTCTGCATGATCTTTATGATCTCCATGTGAGAAATTTAATCTGAATGTTGTTACTCCAGCTTTAATTAAATCTGTAATTATCTCTTCAGATTGAGTTGCAGGACCAATAGTGGCTACAATTTTTGTTCTTCTTTTTAAATCAATATTCGACATATATAAATAATATTGCTAGATATAAATAAATTTAACATACCCAAAGTGAGTTAATTAAGTCATGGATTTTAAAACTTATCAGAAAAAAGCAAGAGAAACTGCGCAATATCCAAATTTAGGCTCAAATAATATTTACCCAACTCTTGGTTTGGTTGGGGAAGCTGGTGAAGTTGCAGAAAAAGTTAAAAAAGTTATTAGGGATAAAAAAGGAATATTTGATAATGAGTCAAAACAAGGAATTAAAAAGGAGTTAGGTGATGTTTTATGGTACATATCAAATCTTTGTACAGAATTAAACTTCAATTTGGAGGATGTTGCATTACAAAACCTAGAAAAACTAAAATCAAGAGCTGCTACAGGTAAGATATCTGGATCTGGTGATGATCGCTAACTTTTAATATCCAAATCCACTGCCTTGGTTGAGTAAAAAGGTTATTAATTGAGGTATGAATCCTTGTATAACTTGAAAAAGAATTAAGGCTAATAATGAAGATATGTCGAATCCTCCAAGTGGTGGGATGATACCTCTAAATATATTTAAATATGGATCTGTTATGGATGCTAATGCTGATAATATGCCATTACTCCAATCAATTCCAGGAAACCACGTCAGAAGTATTCTAATTATCAATAGGGCGTAGTAAAGAGATAAAGTTGTACCGATAACTTGTAATATTGAAATTGTTATTCCAGTCATTTAAAAAAATAAATAATTTAATTCTAACATTTACTTATTATTGCTGCTTATCCTTTCGGCTGCCTATTTTTGAAAGATATTCATTACTCACAGCAAAAGTTTGGAAAAACTTTTCAGATAATGTCAACCAAAATGATCTTCCATCTTTTTGCTTTCGTTTGACAATGAATTTTTTATCTAATAATTCTTTAATATGATCATATGCTCCTGACCCTCGAAGAAGTATAAGATCCGATTGGAGTATCTTTTTTTTGATGGCAATAGTTGCCAAGGTCCTTAATTCTGATGTTTTCAACTCAGAAGGCAGTAAATCCTCTACAAAATCATTAAGAATAGATTTTAGTTCGAGACAACAACTATTACTTATTTCATTTAATTCAATTGCTGAGTTTGGATTGGAATATTTATTTCTTAGTTCTTTAATTGCATCATTGATTGAGTTGATATCAGAATTAGTAATTTCTGAAAGATCCTTTTTTGTTATTGGCCTGCCTTTCAAATAAAGGACAGCCTCTACTCTGGTAACAAGATCTATATCAGATAGTTGCTTATTAATTTGCTCAGATTGATTAATTGTTATTACCGAAATCATTCCTAATTTACCTTAAATTTATTCTGGTGCACCAAGGAATAATTTATATGTATTGTTTTTAGTCTCATCCCAGTATTTATATCCTAAAATTTTTATAAATTTGTTCCACTCTGTAATTTCACTTCTATCGATTAGCACTCCAATAACAATTCTTCCAACATCAGCACCGTAATTCCGATAGTGAAATACACTTATTGACCAATTAGATTTCATATTATTTAAGAAATTTATTAAAGCTCCAGGTCTTTCAGGGAATTCGAATCTGTATAATAACTCCACAAAATTTCTATGATTCATTTCATTAAAATTCTTAGGCAATCTTCCACCTACCATATGTCTAAGATGGTTTTTAGATAATTCATCATCACTTATATCAATGAAAGAGTACTGCGAATTTCTAAATTCATCTAAAAGGTTTTTTTTATCAATTAATCCATAAACTTGGACTCCTACAAAGATCTGCGCATTTATAGAATTAGACATTCTATAGCTAAATTCAGTTAAGTTTCTATTATTCAGCAACCTACAAAAATTAATTAAACTACCAGCATGTTCAGGAATTTCAACAGCCATCATTACCTCTTTACATTCTCCAAGTTCAGCTCTTTCTGCCACAAATCTAAGCCTCTCAAAGTTCATATTCGCACCACATGCAATTGCCACCATTCTTTTATTTGAATGATTCGATATCAAAATATCTTTTTTCATCCCAGCAATTGATAAAGCCCCTGCGGGCTCTAGTATCGATCTAGTATCTTCAAAAACATCTTTTATTGCAGCACATATTTCATCTGTGTTAACCCGAATCATCTTATCAATATATTTTTTTCCTATATCAAATGTATTATTACCAACTTTTTTAACTGCCACGCCATCTGCAAATTGCCCTACCGCAGATAATTCCACAATTTTTGATTCTTCTAAGGATTTTGTCATAGCATCAGCGTCTTCAGGCTCTACTCCAATTATTTTTACTTCAGGCCATATATTTTTAATGTATAAAGATATTCCTGCTATTAATCCTCCACCACCAACAGCAATATAAATTGCATAAGGTTTATCTTTCAATTGCTGTTCAAGTTCAATAGCTATAGTTCCTTGTCCTGCTATAACATCTGGATCATCAAAAGGATGAATAAAACACAAGTTTCTTTCTTGGCTAATCCTTATTGCCTCTCTATAAGTTTCATCATAATTATCTCCAAATAATATTACTTTTGCTTTTAAATTTTTTACTGCATTAACTTTTACATTAGGTGTCGTAATTGGCATTAATATGGTTGCTTGGCAATTCAACTTGAGAGCACTAAGTGCTACTCCTTGAGCATGATTACCCGCACTTGATGTAATTACTCCCTGAGCAAGTTGAGATTTAGTGAGCTTACTCATTTTGTTATATGCGCCTCTTATTTTGAATGAAAATACATCTTGAAGATCTTCTCTTTTTAGAAAAACTTCATTTTTAAGCGTATTACTTAAATTATGAGCTTTTTCTAGTGGGGTTTTTTTTGCTACTTCATAGACTTCAGCCTGAAGTATTTTTTCAAAATAATCATTCATATATATATATTTAGCATTAATTATTAATCTAATAAAACATTACATGATCTATTTCAAAAAAATTACTCATTTTGCACCTCGGCGTTTTAGATTATATACATACCATTTTTTATGTAATGCTTTTAAGTGAGTTAGGTCATCCAAATCAACTACATGGCTTAACAGTTTCACAATTAGAGGAGATTGCTTGTCAAATTAGAGAAAGACATCTTCAAGTAGTATCAACTAGCGGAGGTCATCTTGGCCCTGGATTAGGTGTGGTTGAGTTAACTTTGGCTTTATATCAAACTCTTGATCTTGATTTTGACAAAGTTGTTTGGGATGTTGGACATCAAGGTTATCCTCATAAATTAATAACAGGTCGTTTCAGTCAATTTGATTCTCTTAGACAACAAAATGGTGTAGCGGGATATCTTAAAAGAAGTGAAAGTAAATTTGACCATTTTGGTGCAGGTCACGCAAGCACATCTATTTCTGCCGCTTTAGGAATGGCAATAGCAAGAGATAGAAAAGGTGAAAATTACAAATGTGTCGCTGTTATTGGAGATGGAGCATTGACTGGAGGAATGGCTTTAGAAGCTATAAATCACGCAGGTCATCTACCAAATACTCCTTTGGTTGTAGTATTAAACGATAATGATATGTCTATATCACCTCCAGTTGGAGCACTTTCCTCTTATTTAAATAAGGTTAGACTTAGCCCCCAATTACAATTTTTGTCTGATAGTGTACAAGAAAGTGTTAAAAATATTCCTTTAATTGGTAAAGATATTCCAGAAGAACTAAAAAATATCAAAGGAAGCGTTAGAAGATTAGCTGTGCCTAAAGTTGGAGCTGTTTTTGAAGAACTTGGATTTACATATATGGGTCCTATTGATGGTCATGATATTGGAAATTTAATTAATACATTTAACGCTGCTCATCGACTTAAAAAACCTGTACTTGTTCATGTTGTTACAACTAAAGGTAAAGGATACCCTTATGCAGAAGCTGATCAAGTTGGGTACCATGCACAATCTGCATTTGATCTAACAACTGGGAAATCTATTCCATCAAAGAAACCAAAGCCTGTTAGCTACAGTAAAATTTTTGGTCAAACTCTATTGAAAATTTGTGAACAAGATAGCAAAGTTATTGGTATTACTGCAGCAATGGCGACTGGTACTGGTTTAGATATATTGCAAAAAAATATACCAGATCAATATGTCGATGTAGGAATAGCTGAACAGCATGCAGTTACTCTTGCTGCAGGTATGTCCTGCGATGGTCTTAAACCTGTTGTAGCTATTTACAGTACTTTTCTTCAACGAGCTTTCGATCAATTAATTCATGATGTTGGGATACAAAATTTACCTGTATCTTTCGTTCTCGATAGAGCTGGAATAGTTGGAGCTGACGGTCCTACTCACCAAGGGCAGTACGATATCAGTTATATGAGATCCATTCCTAACTTTGTCTTAATGGCGCCAAAAGATGAATCTGAATTACAGAGAATGTTAATAACATCAATTAATCATAAAGGACCTACAGCCCTAAGGATACCTAGAGGTTCTGGACTAGGCGTAGCTGTGATGGATGAGGGTTGGGAACCTTTGAATATTGGTGAAGCTGAAATACTAGAAGAGGGAAATGATATTTTAATTATTGCTTATGGTTCAATGGTCGCTTCAGCTATTGAAACATCAGAGATCTTAAAAGGTATGAACATTAATGCATGTATTGTAAATGCAAGATTTGTAAAACCTCTAGATAAAAATCTTATTATCTCTTTAGCAAGTAAGATTCAAAAAGTAGTAACGATGGAAGAAGGAACCTTAATTGGTGGATTTGGTTCGGCTATCGTTGAATTGTTTAACGATAATGAAGTAAATATTCCTGTATACAGGATTGGTATACCTGATGTTTTAGTTGATCATGCATCACCTGATCAGAGTAAAGAAAAGTTAGGTCTTATGCCTGATCAGATGGCAGATAAAATAATAGAGAAATTTAGATTAAATAATTAAGAATTAATTTAATTAAACTCTATAAAACACCACGTGATGCTAATCCAAGGATGGCACCTATTCCGAATATGTGGCCTAGGCAGTTAGCTCCAACAACTGATGCGTGACTTAAACCACCATAGAATTTTGAATTAGGTATTTCAAAACCATCATTAGGTTTTTGAATATTTGCTCTAGCTATTGCATAAGCAATACCATTACATGTAATCATTATCATGGCGCATTTTGGAGACCAAGAAAATGTTGCTGGATCTGCAGCTGCAAATAATGTAGTAAGCATAAAATTACGTTATTTTTATATATTCTCTAATACTTTTACCTAAAAAACACAAAATTGTAAAAGGTCTTAAGAGTTGTTTACTTCTAAAGTATTTAACATCTTTATGAATCCTAATAATATTACAAAATCGGCTAAGGTTAAGAAAAATTCAGCTGAACCATGTAGAAGGTCAACTTCAACAAGCGTTTTATGGTAAAAAGTTAGCGACAAAATAGATAATATTATAGTTATAAATACAAAGAAAACTGTCAAGGAATAGCCTGTTTTTACAAATCTATTGACAGAGTTGATTTTGTATAAGTAAAACAAAAATATTGAATATGGAATAATTGAAGCAGCAAATAATACGTTATTGTCAAAAGTCAATAATTTTTCTAAAAACCTTAAGAAAAAATCATTCATAATTCAATGATGCTTTGTATATAAAAATAGTTGCTAAAGCTAATGTTGAGTTACCTATAAAAGTCAAGATCCCTTGTAGAGTAACTAAACCATACAAAGATTCTTGATTATCGTATATATGCCAAGTAATTGCACACATGGCACTCGCTAAATTAGGAATCATAGCTAGGCTTAACCAAAAAAAACTTTTATATTTTTCAACATTACTTATTTTTTTTATTATAAATATTGCATAAATCCATTCAATGACTGATGAAATATGTATTAACCAAGTTCCAAATGATAATTCGTGCAAAATTTATATTTTTTTCTTTAATACGTTGAGAACTTCTTTAGCATGATTTATAGGTAAAACACTTATCCATCTATAGGATATTTTCCCATCTGGAGAAATCAAAAAAGTATTTCTATCTGAGAAAGGCGGAATCCAGGAACCATATCTATCACTAATAATACCGTCAGTATCAGATAGTAAAGTATAGTTTATTGATTTTTCACTGCAGAAACTATCATGAGAATCTTGATTATCAGCACTAATACCAACAATTTCTGCATTATATTTTGAAAAATCTTTTTTTAATTCTGAAAATCCTTTTGCTTCAAGAGTACAACCTGCTGTAAAATCCTTTGGATAAAAATACATAACAAGCCACTTACCTTGAAAATCGTTTAGCTCCCAAATTTTTTTTGTTGGTATGTTTTTGTTAAAGCCTTCCAGCTGAAAGTATGGAGCTAAATCATTAACTTCAGGAGCAAAATCAAAAGCGAATGCTGAATTACAATTAAATAAAAGAAAAAATGATATTAATATACCTTCAACTACATTTCTCATCAAATTTAGAATTTTTTTAAATCAACTCCATTTGATTTAGCGAATTTATCTAGACCTACTTTTTGTATAGATTTTAGAGCTTTGGTACTAATTTTCATATTTACCCATTTTCTTCCTTCATCCCACCAAAGTCTTCTTTTCTGAAGGTTAACTTGTTGTAATTTTTTTGTACGAATATGTGAGTGGCTTACTGCCATCCCGTTATTAGCTTTTGCACCAGTCAGTTCGCAAACTCTTGACATATTTTTTTGAGTTATATCTTTAAAAATTTTAACACATGACTTATGTTGTTGAACTAAGCAATTCTGAAATTAATTCAGCATTATTATTTTGTAAATTAATTATCTGTTCTTGATCTAATCCACCAACAGATAGTTTAGCCATATCGTAAACGTGATTAGCGATTTTGGTTGCCAATGGATTTTCAACAGGATCTTTTTTATCAACAATTATTTTATTTCCTGTGATTTTATTGAGGCCAACAATAAGTGGATGTTCTTTATTAATTAAGAGAACATGATATTCCGGTAAGCCAGGTATCTTTTGTTCCATGTAAGCACCCATATCATTAATTCTTCTCATTTGCTCTGGAAGCAAGATCATTGCAGGGGGAGCTCCTTTGCTTGAAAGTGACTGAACTTTAACTGTTACTTTTTCATTGTTAAGTGCCTTAATTATGGTATCTCTAAGATTTTCTGTATTTGATTTACCATCCTTATCAACAATTTCTTTTGATTCCTTATCATCTAGTTCATTGATTTCTGAATCAACTCTTTGGAATTGATAATCTTCGTTTTTACTTTCTAACCATGGGAGAAATTGTGCATCAATTAAGGGATCTGATTTGATAACTTCTTTGCTATCAGATAAACAGATATTTAATGCAGTTGACTGAGCAATCAGATCTGAACAGTAAATTATTTTTTTAGAATCTGCTATCTTATTTCGTTCTTTGTAATTTGCGAGAGTTGTAAAATACTTATTATTGGATTTAATAAGGGATTTATTTTCAATATCCTTACTTACGTCTTTCTCTGAATTGATTATTGTTTCGAAAATTATACTGTTATCAACTAAATCAGCAAATTTGTCATCTTCGATAGCACCAATTTTAATAAAAGCAGAGATGGAATCCCAAATTTCTGCATAAAATTCTGGAGAATTTTTTATCAAATCCTTCAATTTATTAGCAATTTTTTTTGAGATAAATGATGATATTGACCTTACTTTTCTATCTGTTTGTAAGGCACTCCTACTGACATTTAACGGTATGTCTGTAGAGTCAATAACTCCTCTAAGAGGTAAAAGGTATTTTGGTACAATCTCTTTAATTGAATCGCTTACGAATACTTGATTGCAAAATAGTTTAATTTCTCCCTTTTCCCAATCAGCTCTACCAGACAACTTGGGAAAATACAATATCCCTTGTATGTCATATGGATAATCTGTATTTAGATGAATCCATAACAGTGGATCTCCCTGAAAAGGATATAGGTATTTATATAACTCAATATAATCTTCATCTTTTAATTCACTAGGTTGTTTTCTCCAAGGAGGATTTTTCTTATTAATTATCTCACCTTCTAATAAAACATCTATTGGCATAAAATCACAATATTTTTTTATTAATGATTTAATCCTTTCAGGCTCAATAAACTCTTTTTCTTCTTCAAGTAAATGAAGTATCACATCTGTGCCAATTGTCTCTCTTTCTGATTTCTCTAATGTGAAATTTGGCGATCCATCACATGACCATTTGAAAGCTTTTGATTCACCAATGGCTGATTTAGTTAATATATCAACTCTTTCTGCCACCATGAAACTTGAATAAAAACCAAGTCCAAAATGACCTATAAATTCATCATTATCTTTTTTGTATTTTGTTAGGAATTCTTCTGCACTTGAGAAAGCTACTTGGTTTATATACTTCTTAATTTCTTCATCATTCATTCCAATTCCATTATCAGAAATCGTTAGAGTGTTTTTCTCACGGTCAATAGCTATTTTTACTTGAGCATCCTCAGTATTTTCGCAGTCACCAGCCATAGAGGCCATTCTTCGTTTACTAATTGCATCTACACCATTACTAACAAGTTCTCTTAAAAAGATTTCATGGTCAGAATATACTGCCTTTTTGATAATTGGGAAAATATTTTCGGTATTAATACGAATTTCGCCTTTTTCCATTTAAGAAAGAATTTAATATTTAAATATTATTTCCTCAAAACTAGTTAATCAAGTTTAATTAGGAGTATTGTCCGTACAATACATAAATTAAAAACTTAAATTAATTTTTAAAAGTTTTTATTTAACCCACAAAATATCAGTACAATTATTTTCTTTCATTATTTGATTGGCTTTAGCCAAGTCATCACATGGATTTAAATGTAAGACAGCAATATTTCCTCTTTTCTGTTGTTTTTTTTGTTCATTTATACCTTTCTCTAACAAATATGAATCTTTAAACATTAACAAAATCTTTTTTTTAGCTGTCTTTTCTTCCTTAATTAAATTTCTTAAAATGTCTATTGAAATTGTAAATCCAATCCCATTTAAGATTTTCTCATTAGGACTAAGGAATCTTACTAATTCATCATATCTTCCGCCTTTTGCGATAACGTTTTTATTTTTACCATTATCACTTATTAGTTGGAATACTATTCCTTCATATAAATTCAAGTGAGGTTGAAACGTGGGATCAAGTTGTAATTTAACACCATATTTATTTGATATTTTTGATAATGTTTCAAATAAAAAATTTAAGTCATCTAATGTTTTACTAGTACCATATATACTTTTCAATTTTTTTAATATTGCAATTGGTTCTCCTCTTGTGAATAAGAGATCTTTAAGTATATATTTATCATCTTCATCAATTCCTAATTTAGATAAATTATCTTGATCAAAATTAACCAGACATTTCTTGATTTCTTCAAAATTATTATTCTTATATTTATTTAAGATCAAGTCCATTATTTTTGTTGTACTAACTAGTAGAAATAAATTACGACCATCCTTCAAATTAATATTATCTATTGCATCAAACAATATATTAATAACTTCAATTTCTGGGTATTTTGTATCATATCCAATTAATTCAATTCCACTCTGTAGTTTCTCTTGCAACTTAAATGAATTTTTATTATTTTGTTTCTTATCAAAGACCATTCCATTGGTGAATAATCTTATAGGTCTTTTCTTATTTATTAATCTAGTAGATGACAATTTGACTATAGATGTTGTCATTTCTGGTCTAAGACATAATGAATTATTACTAACTATTCCCACAACCTGATTTTCTTCAATAACACCACGGCCTCTTATCGTCTCTAAAGTATTTATAAATGAAGGTGATACTTCTTCATAGCCCCATAGTTTATAAATACTATTTAAATTATTTATGATATTAGAGTTATTCTTTACATCTACTAATTTAATTTCCTTTATATCTGTCATTTTAATATTTAAAGATTTTTAGCTATAGAGATTTTTTTTAAATGGAGAAACTTTATCTAGTTCATTTTTTAATTCATTTTCAAGGCTGGGAGAGCACGCAAGAATTCTTCCAGAACTTAAATTAAATTCGCCTGCTGGATAATCAGAAATAATTCCACCAGCCTCTTTAACAATAATAGCACCGGCAGCTAGGTCCCAGACCTCTAATCCTTTTTCCCAGTATCCATCAATTTTACCTGCAGCAACAAATGCCAGGTCAACTGCTGCTGCTCCTCCTCTTCTAACTCCTCTAGTTTTATGTGTTAAATAACAAAATTCAGCATAATTATTATCCTCTGTCTCAAATCTGTCATAGGAAAAACCAGTTACAAGTAAACTATCAGAAAGATTACGAGGACTTGATACTTTAAGTTGACTATTATTGCAGAATGATCCCAAACCAATACAGGCTGAATATAGTTCATTTAAATAAGGTACTGATATAGCACCTATAATTGGCTTGTTTTTATATACAAGACCAATAGAAGTCCCAAAAAAAGGATATCCATGGGAGTAATTTGTTGTACCGTCCAATGGGTCTATACACCATGTCAAATCAGAGGATTTATTTAATTTCCCCGATTCCTCTGCATTTATAGAGATATTTGGTGTCTCTTCTACTAAATATTCTTTTATTTTATTTTCAACTTCTAAATCTACATTGGTTACAAGATCACCTTTCCTTCCTTTTGATGATATTTTTTGAATATTATTGTAATTAATTTTTAGAATTTCATTACCAATTTGAGCGGAGATTTTGGCTATTTCATACAGGCTAGATAAGTTTATTTGATTAGAAAGTTCATCTATTTCGCTTAGTTCGAACATGATAATTAATCTTCCTCAAATTCCCAAGGTGGGGCAACTCTTGTATTCCCTCTTCCAAAATACTGTCCAAATTGTAAATCATAAACTTCATCTTCGTAAGTTGTTTCCACCTCGAGATCTTCAGTGGCTTTAGCGACACAAAGAAGTGCATAACCTTTGTTCTTTAGGGCTTGAGATACCCCCATAGCTTCAGGTTGTTGCAACGATCCAGATATTATTTTAACTGCACAACTTGTACAGCAACCATTTCTACATGAAAATGGTAGCTTAAAACCTTTCTTTTCAAATTCCTTAAGAATATAATCATTACTATTAATCTGCTCTTGGTAGACCTTACCTGTTTCTTTATTTTTAATCGTGACTGTGAAAGTCTTGTTCAAATAACTTTCCTCAAAAATGGGTTGATAAAGGGTTAAAATGGTGTTATTGGGAGAGGTGGCCGAGTGGTTGAAGGCGCAGCACTGGAAATGCTGTATAGGGGCAACTTTATCGAGGGTTCGAATCCCTCTCTCTCCGTTTTATATTAGTTTATTTAGGTTAATTACATCAACAAAATTGTACAAATAATAAATTAAATAGTAATCAATTAGAAAAGTTATAAATAATCTTATTTATTTAAAATAAGTTGAAAATATTTGATTTTTACTATTATATGTAAATATCTTAGATAAAAATTAATTAAATTATTAGTAAATTTTGCTTTAATTTAGAGATCTAGAATCATGGGGCAAATAGTTGGAATTGATTTAGGTACTACTAACTCTGTTGTAGGAGTTATAGAAGCTGGTCGGCCAATTGTAATAGCTAATTCTGAAGGATCTAGAACAACACCTTCAATTGTAGGATTTACAAAAGACAAAGAAATAGTAATAGGTAGTCAAGCTAGAAGACAACTTGTTTTAAATCCAAAGAATACCTTTTATAACTTAAAAAGATTTATTGGTAGCGACTGGGATGAACTAGATGAGACGAGTATTTCTGTTCCGTATAATGTCAAAGCAAATAATAGTGGAAGTGTTAGGGTTCTTAGTCCTAATACAGAAAGAGAGTATGCTCCTGAAGAGTTAGTGAGCTCATTGATTAGAAAATTAATTAATGATGCTGAAACATATCTTGGAGATACTGTTGACTCTGCTGTTATTACAGTCCCTGCTTATTTTAATGAATCACAAAGGCAAGCTACAAAAGATTCTGCAATATTAGCTGGTATTAAAGTTGATAGAATCCTTAATGAACCTACTGCAGCTGCTTTAGCTTATGGTTTTGAAAAGAGTTCCTCTAATAATGTTTTAGTTTTTGATTTAGGGGGAGGAACATTTGATGTTTCTTTATTAAAAATTTCTAATGGTGTGTTTGATGTTAAAGCAACTTGTGGAGATACCCAACTAGGAGGAAACAATTTTGACTCTAAAATAGTAGATTGGCTTGCTGAAAAATTTCTTGCTAAACATGATATTGATCTAAGACGGGATAGACAAGCATTGCAGAGATTAACTGAAGCTGCTGAAAAAGCTAAATGTGAATTATCAGGATTGCAAAAAACAAAAATATCATTACCTTTTATAACCACAAGTAAAGAGGGACCATTACATATTGAAGAGACCTTTGATAGAAAAAAGTTTGAATCATTATCTCAAGATCTGTTAAACAGATTATTAGAGCCTGTGCAAATAGCCTTAGATGACTCTGGATGGAATGCAGAAGATATAGATGAGGTAGTTCTTGTCGGAGGAAGCACAAGAATCCCAATGGTTCAACAATTAGTCAAGACTATTGTTCCTAATGATCCCTGTCAATCTGTTAATCCAGATGAAGTAGTTGCAGTTGGCGCTGCAATACAATCAGGAATAATTAGTGGAGATTTACAAGATTTACTGTTAAATGATGTTACACCCTTATCTTTAGGTTTAGAAACTATTGGTGGCCTTATGAAGGTACTTATTCCACGTAATACACCAATACCAGTAAGAGAATCTGATGTTTTTAGTACATCAGAAGCTAATCAATCTTCAGTTGTTGTTCAAGTAAGGCAAGGTGAAAGGCCATTAGCATCTGAGAACAAATCACTCGGTAAGTTTAGGTTGTCAGGTATACCTCCAGCGCCTAGAGGAATCCCACAAGTTCAGGTAGCATTTGATATTGATGCTAATGGTCTTTTAGAAGTTAGTGCAACTGATAGAACAACTGGAAGAAAGCAAACAGTTACAATTTCTGGAGGCTCTAATTTAAATGAGCAAGAAATTAATTCGATAATTGAAGAAGCTAAATCAAAAGCTAATGAAGACAGAAAGAGGAGAACAGTTATTGATAGAAAAAATAGTGCTTTAACTCTTATTGCGCAAGCTGAGAGAAGGCTGAGGGATGCTTCTTTAGAATTTGGACCTTATGGAGCTGAAAGACAACAACGAGCTGTTGAATTAGCCATTCAAGATGTTGAAGAATACATAGATGATGATGATCCTCAAGAATTAGAAATTTCAGTAAGTTCTCTCCAGGAAGCATTATTTGGTTTAAACAGGAAATTTGCATCAGAAAGGAAAACTGATAATAATCCATTACAAGGTATTAAAAATACATTTGGATCATTAAAGGATGAACTTTTTTCTGATGAAGACTGGGATGATGATCCATGGGATAATCAAATGAATAGAAATTATAGAAATTCGAGGTATCGTAACTCTAGGGATGATGACCCATGGGACAATGACTATTACCTCTAAAAAAGACTATTTGTCGATTTTGGGTTTATCCCATGATTTCGACGATAAAGAACTTAAAAAGGCCTTTCGCAGAGAGGCAAGAAGATGGCATCCAGATTTAAATAAAAATGACCTAAATGCAGAAGAAAGATTTAAATTAATTAACGAAGCATACGAATACTTACGTGATCCAAATAAAAGAAATGAAAGTTCGTATATAAATTCAGAGTATATTAACGAAAATAATAATTTCAAAACAGGCTTTCCTGATTTTCAAGTTTATCTTGATTCATTATTTGGATATGAATACAACTCTGAGAATTACGACGAATATAATAATGAATCATTAGATGATGAATCCACAAATATAGAAAGTGATGAATTCTATAATTTTGAATACCCTACAACATCTCCAGATGAACCCCCTCCAGTTAAACTAGATCAAGATATTGAAACAATTATCGATTTAACTCCAGATGAGGCCTTAACTGGAGCTTCTATATTAATTGAACTTGAAGATAATACTATGGTTGAAGTTGATACACCTCCTTTCGCTGGAGATGGATGGAGATTAAGACTTGAAAATATTGCAAGGGGAGGAAAAGATCATTACTTACAGTTAAAAGTTCAAACGGAAAATGGTCTAAGAATCGATGGTTTGAGAGTTCTTTATAAACTCGAATTATTTCCTCATGATGCTCTTCTAGGTTGTGCTGTAGATGTTCCTACCCTTGATGGAAATGTAACCCTTCAGGTGCCTCCAAAATCATCTACTGGAAGAATGTTACGCTTGAAAGGCAGAGGTTTAAAATACGAAGATAATGTGGGTGATCAATATGTTGAAATCTTGGTAGTTATTCCTGCGGATATTAATGATGAAGAAATTGCTTTATATACAAGATTACAAGAATTATCACTTTCTGATTCTTAATCAAATATTATATAAATAGAAAAATTGATAATTATGGACATATTTGTTCTTTTATATAATTCAGGAACAGATAAAGAAGGAATTCATTCAATCGAACTTAAAGGAAGAACTATAGTTCTTATGTTTGAAGACAAAGACGATGCGACAAGATACTGTGGTCTACTTGAAGCTCAAGATTTCCCTTTGCCAACAGTTGAAATGATCGACATAGAAGAAATAAAAGAATTCTGTATTAACTTAGATTATGAATGTAAATTAGTTGAGAAAAACTTTGTTCCTAAAACAGCCGAAGACAGGTTACTAATTTCCCCACCCCAGAAAAACCTAGAGGTTGAAGATTGGGGACAAGATACTAGTAATAAAGAAAATATTGATATAAATACCATTAAGGAAAACCTTGAAAAGTTGCTTTAAGGTTTAAAATACAAAAAGTTTAATAAATAAATAAAAAATGACAAAAGCATTGTTTGAAACTCAAGTTGGTAACATTAATATTGAATTTTTCTCTGATGATGCACCTAATACTGTTAATAACTTCACAAAGTTGATAAGTGATGGTTTTTATGATGGTTTAGCATTTCACAGAGTTATTCCTGGATTTATGGCTCAGGGTGGATGTCCAAATACTCGTGATGGAGCATCTGGCATGCCTGGAACTGGAGGCCCAGGATACCATATTCAATGCGAAATCAATTCAAAAAAACATCTAAAAGGTTCACTTTCTATGGCTCATGCAGGTAAGGATACTGGCGGTAGTCAGTTTTTTATAGTTTATGAACCACAACCTCATCTCGATGGAGTTCATACTGTTTTTGGTAAGACTGATGATATGGATGTAGTAATAAAGCTTACTAATGGTTCAAAAATTCTTAAGGCAACCTTAATTTAGTAATTTAGCCTTCAAAAACAATACTAAATGTCTCTTTATCTAAATTAAATTTTCTTGTATATGAATATAAGATTTCATTATTAATAGTAAATTTAGTATTGATTAATTTGATGCTATTTTTTGGGTGTAATGCTTGTTCAATGTTTTTAGAAACAATAATTCCAATATTTGTACTATTTTCATATTTGTATAAAAACTGAATAAATAATTCTATATTCTTTATTTCCTCATCAGTAATGTTGCAATTGGTTCTATTCTGATCATGTAAAATTCGCCAAACTAATTTTGGTCTATTCCAAAAAGCCAATAATCTTGGACTACTTTCAAGTTTAATATTAATGTTTTGATCTCTACAGAATTTAATAACATTATTTTTTATTGGAACTAGATCAATAGATTTATATTTTCCGTCAAGAAAAATTGATATAAATGGATCGATATTCCTGGAATTAGTATTATCTTCATCAATCATGTGGCCTAACTTTGTTTTTTTTACACTCAAATATTCTGCATTATTATCGTTGGGACAAATCACTAATGGAACTCTCTCAATAACTTCTATTCCATAACCACCTAATCCAGCAATCTTTCTAGGATTGTTTGTCAGTAATTTTAATTTTTTTATCCCTAGATCAGTTAATATCTGTGCTCCAACTCCATAATTTCTTAGATCAGCTGGAAATCCTAATTTTTCATTAGCTTCTACAGTATCTAATCCACCATCCTGTAAACTATAGGCTTTTAATTTATTAATTAGACCAATTCCTCTGCCTTCTTGTCTCAAATAAACAACTACTCCCTCTTCCTCCTTTTCTATCCTTGATAATGCAGCCTCTAACTGTGGTCTGCAATCACATCGTAATGATCCAAAAGCATCGCCAGTTAAACACTCTGAATGCATTCTTACTAGTACAGGTTCGCTTAATTTTGATGATTTTTGTTTAACTAATGCAACGTGCTCTGAACCATCAAGTTCATTAACATATCCATAAGCTTTGAAATTTCCAAAAATACTTGGAAGAATTGCATCGGATTTTCTAAATACAAATCTCTCTGTTTGAAACCGATAACTTATTAAATCAGCTATTGATATTAATTTCATTCCCCACTGTTTTGCATACTCTTTAAGTTGTGGCAGTCTTGACATGGAACCGTCAGGATTTTGTATTTCACAAATCACTCCAGCGGGATAGAGACCTGACATTGAAGCAATATCTACTGCTGCTTCTGTATGACCTGCCCTTTTTAAAACCCCACCTTTTTTAGCTCTTAAAGGAAAAATGTGTCCTGGCCGCCTTAAATCATCAGGTTGTGTATTTGGGTTTATAGCAACTTGAATTGTCTTAGCCCTGTCTTCAGCAGAAATACCAGTAGAAACGTTATTTTCAGGTCCAGCATCAATTGATATCGTAAATGCTGTTTGATTTTTATCTGTATTTCTATCTACCATTAATGGTAAATCTAAAGAGTCAAGTTTTTCCCCTTGCATAGCTAGGCATATGAGACCACGTCCCTCAGTAGCCATAAAATTAATTTGCTGAGGAGTTGCAAACTGAGCCGCACAAATTAAATCTCCTTCATTTTCTCTTCTTTCATCATCTACCACAATTATGCATTCACCATTCCTTATCGCTGCCAACGCATCGCTGATAGGATCAAATTCAATTTTAAAAGATTCATTTATATCCAAAATTGTTCCATTATTTGATTTGGGACTTGTTTCTTTCATTATTCCTATCAATATAGAAAAATAGTGTTTTAGTTACCTTAAATTCAACACTTTATAATCCTATCTCAAAGTCTGCCAACTCAAAGAAATGAATGTTGCAATAGTAGGTGCTACTGGTTACGGCGGTATTCAAGCGGTAAATCTTTTAAAGAAAAATAAAAACTACAAAATTTCATTTTTAGGAGGTAATAAAACATCTGGATCAAAGTGGAATGATAATTTCCCTTTTATTTATCTAGATAATGATCCTTATATAGAAGAAATTTCAGTAGAGAATATTTCAAACAATTCAGATGTTGCATTGCTTTGCTTACCAAATGGCCTATCTTCAACTTTGACAAGGGAATTATTAGATAGAGGAGTTAAAGTTATCGATTTATCTGCTGATTACAGATATAAGTCCTTAGATGAATGGAAAAAAGTATATTCCAAAGAAGCTGTTATTTATAAAAGAAATGATGATGATTTATGTAAAGAGGCAGTCTACGGACTCCCTGAAATAAATAAAGATGCGATTTCAAAAGGAAGATTAATAGCTTGTCCAGGATGTTATCCAACATCTTCTCTTATTCCACTAGCTCCTTATCTTTCGCAAGGAATTATTGAAAATGAAGGTATAGTAATTGATTCTAAAAGCGGAACTTCTGGAGGCGGTCGAGAACCTAACCAAAAGCTACTCTTATCAGAATGTGGAGAAGGTCTATCAGCATATGGATTGATAAACCATAGACATACCTCAGAGATCGAGCAAGTAGCATCTTTAATTTCTGGGAATAAAATTGAACTGCTTTTTACTCCTCATTTGGTTCCAATTTCAAGGGGTATGCATTCGACTATATATGGGAGATTAAGAGATCCAGGATTAACCTCTGATGATTGCAGAATTCTTCTGGATAATTATTACAGAAATTTTAAAAATATTAAAGTATTACCTGTAGATACATACCCTTCAACAAAATGGGTTAAAAATACAAACCAAATTTTCCTTTCTGTAAAAGTTGATATTCGTAATGGAAGGATTATTATTTTATCTGTAATTGATAATTTGTTAAAAGGTCAGACTGGGCAAGCAATTCAAAATTTAAATATTATGAGTGGCTTTTCAATGGATGAAGGTCTTGATTTAACTAATAATTTTCCATAAAATTACTTCTTATCAAAAACCCAGCTTGAGAGATTGAGTAAGGTAAAATTTTATGCTCAAGCATTTGTATTCTTTTGGTAAGTGATTCAATATCATCATCATTCCTAATAGACAATGCAGCTTGCATTATCAATGATCCACTATCTACCTCCTCTTCTACAAAATGTACGGAACAACCAGTTATTTTTGAACCATTTAATATAGAGTCCTTTATCGCGGAACCACCTTTATATGCAGGAAGTAATGAAGGGTGAATATTTATTATCTTATTCTTAAATTTATTAATAAAAAATGGAGAAACAATTTTCATCCAGCCTGCCATAACAACAAGTTCAACATCGTAATGAATTAAAGTATTTAGAATTTCTAATTCAAAAGCTTCTTTTTGTAGAAAGTCTTTGCCTCTTATAATTTTGTGAGGTATTTTTTTACTTTCAGCTCTTTTTATACAACCGGCTTCATCTTTGTTAGTAATTAAAACTTTTATATCGATATCTAATTCTCCTTTTTCTGAGAGATTAATTAATTCCTGAAAGTTAGTTCCTTTCCCAGAAGCAAGTACACCTATTTTTAATTTTGGTGTAAATCTTCTAAATTCAGATATCTCAGGCGAAATTATGTAATTAAATGATCTATCCAAAATTTTTTTATTTTATCCAATGATAAATTCATATGAAATAAAAAAAACCCTCAATTTTAATTGTTTATATTCAAAAACATATTTATTTGAAGATAATAATTTAAACAAATTTAAATGATTCAAATCTATGTACTATTCGTATAGATATAATTGAATAATAAATAAAAGAAACAAATATATAAAATGAATGGAGATTTAAACTCTTGGGATAAATTTTGTAATTATCTTTGGTTTGATAAAAAATTAAATATTTGGTTAGACATAAGCAAAATTAATTTCACAAGTAAAGAGATAAAGAATTTAGAAGATAAATTTAAAGATGTTTTTTCATCAATAAAAGAATTAGAAAATGGTGCAATCTCAAATATTGATGAAAATAGACAAGTTGGACATTATTGGCTTAGAAATCCATCAATTTCACCCTCTTCAAAAATAGGAGAAGAAATTAGAGCAGATATTAATTCAATCTCTGAATTTGGAAAACAAATTTTAAATGGGGATATTAAGAATAAGAATAATCAGATGTATACTGATGTTCTTTGGATAGGAATTGGTGGAAGTGGATTAGGACCATTACTTATTACAGAGTCACTGCAGAAGTGTTCTAAAGGCTTAAATTTTTCTTATATCGATAATGTTGATCCTTTTTTAATTAGCGAAAAGTTAGAAGAGTTATCTGAAAAATTATCAACAACATTATTTGTAGTAGTAAGCAAATCAGGTGGTACGCCTGAACCTAGAATTGCTATGGAAATTATTAAAAGTCACTGCGAAAACAATTCTCTTGAATGGAATTCTAATGCTATAGCTATAACTATGAAAGGTAGTAAGTTATTTAAAAAAGCTACTTCTGAAAATTGGTTAAAAATATTTAATTTGCAAGATTGGGTTGGTGGAAGAACTAGTATTACAAGTTCTGTAGGATTACTTCCATTAGCTCTTATTAATGAAAATATCTCTGAATTTATCAGAGGTGCATCATTAATGGATGAAGCCACACGTATAAGTGATTTTAAAAATAATCCAGCAGCACTATTATCATCCGCATGGTATTTAACTGGGGATGGTATTGGAAAGAGAGATATGGTCGTATTACCTTATAGAGATAGGTTACAGGTATTTAGTAAATATCTTCAGCAATTAGTAATGGAATCATTAGGAAAGAAATTTAATAGGAATGGTCAAGTAGTTAATCAAGGTATTTCCGTTTTTGGTAATAAAGGATCTACAGATCAGCATGCTTATGTTCAGCAACTGAGAGATGGTATTGATAATTTCTTTTGTATTTTTATTGAATTATTAGATTCTCCATCTACTAATATATTTGATGAAAAAGAGAATCCTAAAGAATATCTTTCTGGTTTTTTGCAAGGAACAAGATCAGCACTCTCTAGTGAAAACCGACAAAGTATCACTATTACGTTAGAAAAGTTAAATTGTTTTTCACTAGGTGCCTTAATCGCTTTATTTGAGAGGGCTGTATCCTTCTACGCTGAATTGGTAAATATAAATGCATATGATCAACCTGGAGTTGAAGCTGGAAAGAAAGCAGCTGCAAATATTATTGAGTATCAACAAAAAGTAAGTAATTTATTAGATGAAGGTGGAGAATATTCTATAAATGACATAACATCATTATTTGATAAGTCAGTTAGTGAACCTATATTTTTTATACTCCGTGAAATGTGTTTCGCTAATGATAGTTATTTAGTTAAGGGCGATTGGTCAAATCCAAATTCATTAGTTATTCAAAAAATAAATTCTTAAACAACAATATTCATTATTTTTCCTTTAACAATAATTATTTTTCTTATTTCCTTATCTTGAGTCCATTTTAATATGTTAGGTCTTTTAAGAGTCAATTCTTTAATTTGATCTTCACTCATATCATTATTAATAGTTACTTTGTCTCTAACTTTTCCATTCACTTGTATTACTAGTTCATATGAATCTTCCTTTAGTGCCTCGGCATTAAAGGAAGGCCAGTGTTCTAAATGTACAGATTTTTTAAATCCTATAAGATGCCATATTTCTTCTGCAATATGAGGTGCAAATGGAGCCAACAAAATACAAAATGTTTTTAAAGCATCAATTTTTAAATTATTGTTTATGTCATTAATGGAATTTGATAATGAATTATAAAACTTCATTAGTTCTGAAATCGCAGTATTAAATTGGTTATTTAATATGTCATTTGAAATTTCTTTTATAGCAATATTCATTGACTTTATTAAACTTTTTTCTTTATCTGGATAGGAATTAGATTTACTATTTATATCTTTTGCACAATTTATATAAAGCTTCCAAATCCTACTTAAAAATCTAAATTGTCCTTCAACATCTGTATCTCCCCATTCCAAATCTTTTTCTGGTGGTGCTTTAAATAATATAAACATTCTTGCTGTATCTGCTCCATATTTTTTAATTACTGATTCAGGGTCTATTCCATTATATTTAGACTTAGACATCTTCTCGAAAAGAACTTCGAGTTTAGAATTGTCAATTGGATCTGTAGGATTTGATAAGTCAGTAATATCGGAAGGAGAAACATATTTACCAGTTTTATTGTTTTTATAGGCTGCGGCCTGAACCATTCCTTGCGTTAATAGTTTTTTGAAAGGTTCATCAATATCAAATAGTTCATTATCTCGTAAAGCTTTAGTGAAAAATCTTGCATATAACAAATGCAATATTGCATGCTCTACTCCTCCAACATATTGATCTACAGGTAACCACTTATTAATTTCATTCTTTTCAAATGGCTTAGTTGAACATTTTGAAGATGGGTATCTTAAAAAATACCAAGATGAACACATGAAAGTGTCCATAGTATCAGTTTCTTTTCTTGCCGCTATTCCACATTTTGGACATGTTGTATTTATCCAATTATTATTATTACCTAAAGCATTAATCTTGTTAGCGGAGATTTCTATATCTTTTGGTAATGAAACAGGCAAATCCGATTGGTTTAAAGGAACAGTTCCACATTTTTTGCAATTAACGATGGGTATCGGACATCCCCAATATCTTTGTCTAGATATTAACCAATCTCTTAAACGATATTGAATTTTATTTTCGGCCCATCCATTATTTACTCCCTCCTCTGCAATTTTTAATTTAGCAATAGAATTTGCTATACCATTGTATTCATTTGAATTAATTAGATATCCATTTTCTACATAAGCATTATCAAGCTCCTTACTTTGTTCACTTTTATCCTTTACTATTACCTGTTTAATATCTATATTGTTTTTCTTAGCAAACTCAAAATCCCTTAAATCATGAGCAGGTACACCCATAACAGCGCCTGTACCGTATTCATCAAGAACATAACTAGCCACCCAAATAGGTATAGGTTCAGAATTAACTGGATTTATTGCTATTAAGCTAGTTTTTATTCCAATTTTTTCAAGTTCATTATTTTTATTATTTTTCAAATATTGTTTAAGATTTTCTATATCTTGTATAGTTTCTTGATCAGTAATTTTTTTAATTAATGAATGATTAACAGAAATTGCTAAATAAGTAACTCCAAATAAAGTATCTGGCCTTGTTGTAAATGCAGTTATTTTCTTTTCTGGATTGGTATTGATATTGAAATTAATATTTGCACCAATTGACTTTCCAATCCAATTATCTTGCATTATTTTTACTCTTTCTGGCCAGTTATCTAATTTTTCTAAATCCTTCAATAACTCATCCGCATAATTAGTAATTCTTAAAAACCATTGCTTTAATAATTTTTTTTCAACTACTGCCCCAGATCTCCAAGATTTACCCTCTGAGTCAACTTGTTCATTCGCTAGGACTGTATTATCTATAGGATCCCAATTAACTTCTGATTCCTTTTGATATACAAGACCTGCCTTGTATAACTCTAAAAATAGATATTGAGTCCAAATATAATAATTTTCATCACATGTTGCAAATTCCCTATCCCAATCAACTGATAGTCCCAAAAGCTTTAATTGTGACTTCATATGAGAAATATTTTTTTTAGTCCAGACACTTGGACTAATTCCTCTTTCAATCGCAGCATTTTCAGCAGGCAAACCAAAAGCGTCCCAACCCATTGGATGTAAGACAGATTTACCCTTAAACCTTTGGAATCGAGCTATTAAGTCTGTAATAACATAATTCCTAACATGTCCCATATGAAGATTACCTGAAGGGTAGGGAAACATTGATAAGGCATAAAATTTATCGCTATTCTCAGTTAATTCATCGGTTTTGTATAAATTGTTTTCTGTCCATATTGACTGCCATTTTTTTTCTATTTCAGATGGATTATATAAATTGGTATCAGCCTCATATTGTTTATCGGGAGAAATCACTTAATTTTTATTTGTTAAATTATTATTTTAATATCCATTGTATAAAATAGAAATAGATTGTTAAAAGGAATAATTTATAATTAAAATTTAAGATATATGAATTACAAATGAAAAATATAACTTTTGAAAAATATCAAGGTAACGGCAATGATTTCGTAATAATAGATTCTAGAGGAAATGAATTATATAAAAATTACAAGACAAATAAAATATTTGATATAGAAAAAATTTGCAACAGGCAATTTGGTGTTGGAGCAGATGGTTTGATTTTTATAGAAGAACCTAATGAAGATAATTATGCAAAAATGATAATTTTTAATTCTGATGGTTCTGAAGCACAAATGTGTGGAAACGGAATTAGGTGTTTAGTTGAGTATCTCCACGTAAATGATTCAATGAATAATAAAAATATAGAATATAAAATTGAGACTAAAGCAGGTTTAAAAATTGCAAAATATATAAATGATGAAATTACAGTAAAAATGGGAGTTCCAATTTTAGAATGTCAAAATATTCCAACAACAATTGAAAAAAAAATAAATTCAATTCCTTCACATGAATTTATTGAGAAAGATTTTAATAATATGGGTTATGCCGTAGGAATGGGAAATCCTCATTTAATATTCTTTGTAAAAGACATAGAGTCAATTGTTCTTTCCAGACTTGGTCCTATATTTGAAAAGAATGAATTATTTCCTGAAAAAACTAATGTGCATTTTTGTCAAATTTTAAATAGAGATAATATCAAAGTAAAAGTATGGGAAAGGGGTGCAGGACCAACCTTAGCTTGTGGAACAGGTGCCTGTGCTATCCATGTGGCAGCTTATAAATTAGGCCTTTGTAATTCACAAACCATAGTAACCTTACCAGGAGGTAATCTTAAAATTGATTGGTCAAAAGACGATTGTGAAGTAATGATGACCGGTAATGCTAAAAAGGTTTTCTCAGGATCAATGTTAGTAAATTAATGGAAAATAATTTTATCTATTTAGATAATGCATCCACAACTCCGTTATCTGAGAATGTTTTAAATATAATTAATTCAACTTATAGGAATTATTGGCATAACCCTTCATCTACATATGAGCTAGGGATAAAATGCTCTACATATCTTGAAAAAATTAGATCTAAAATTGCTTATATATTTGAAGCAGATCCTGAGGATATAATTTTTACATCTGGTTCTTCGGAATCGACAAATATTGTATTTAATAATATTTATGAGAAATTTAAAAATGGTAGGATTGTTATTTCAAATGTTGAACATCAAGCAACAACTATTTGTGCTAATAAACTAAGAAAACAAAATTGGGATATTTATGAATGGATGGTAAATAATGATGGAATTTTAAATATTTCTAATATTGAAAAATTTTTAAACAATGATACTAAGCTTGTATCAATTATTTGGGGACAAAGTGAAATTGGGACAATACAACCTGTCCAATTTATTGGTTCCAAATGTGAAGAATTAAATATAATGTTTCATTTAGATGGAACTCAAATATTAAGTAATGGAATATTCAGTTGGAAAGATCTTAAATGTGATTTTTTAAGTTTATCCGCTCATAAATTTGGAGGTCCAAAAGGGATCGGTATTCTTTTAACAAAAGAAAAGTCTAGACAAATTTTAAAAAATAAGGACATATCACTTACTCAGGAATTTTCAATTAGACAAGGTACACAAGCTTTGCCATTAATCGCTGGAATGTATGAATCATTAAAGAATATTGAAGGAAAAATAAAATTATATGAATACATAACTGAATTTCCTTCTAATAATATTAATAAACTTAAAAATTATTTTTTTCAAAAAATTAAAGATAATAATCATATAAAGATTACGGGTAGTATTAACCATAGACTTCCCAGTCATATTTCTTTTCTACTATTAAATAAACTATTTGAGCCTATAAGGGCCTATAAGATTGTTAATTTCATGTCAGAAAATAAAATAGCCATAAGTAGTGGAAGTGCTTGTTCAAGCTCATCTGGGAAACCTAGCTCAACACTTAAAAATATTGGTTTAAAAGATGATGAACTATATTCAAATATTCGTGTTACTTTAGGTTCAATAAACAATAAGTCAGAAATAGATAAATTTTTAGAACTTATTCAAATATGTATTGACAAATTTTAATGGAAACCAATTACAGACTACCTAAAGATTTAAATGAATCTCTTAAGAATATGGAGGATGCAATTATTCCAAGTTTATTAGATTCAAATAAAAGATTTACTATAGAATTTAATTTTGAAGGGTTGAAGTTTAACAGAATTGGAATAACTATCTACAAGATATTGTCTAAAAATAATAATGTATTCATAACATTTGCTGACCAAGGTGCTGTGGCTTTGGCTCAAAGAGACTATCCAGATATCAAAGATAAAATCTTTACTTTTAAATCATTTAATGAATCAAATAATATAAATAATATTGATAGTGCAATGATATCGATACTACCTCAGCCATATGATTTCGATTCATTTGAACGAATGTCTGATAATTATCAAGGTACGCATTATTCATTAAATCCAAAATTTGAAGATGCCAATATTGGTATAGGAAGTGTTATTAGAGAGCGACGTAAAAACTTTGTCAAAACATGGAAAAATATTTATTTTCTACAGCCTTTAAATAAAGCTGCTCTTATGCATATTTATCCAAATAACTGGTTGCTTTTCAAAGAAGAAAATAAAAGATATTTTTTTAAAAAAGAATTTGAAATTAAACCCGACAATGAATCTATTTTTGTAAATTTATAGATTGAATGTGATAAAAAAAATATATTCATTTTTCTTTATTGTTCTTGTATTAGTAACATCTCCTTTCTTAATAAGATATTTACTAGCAAAACAGAAAATAACTATTTTAAATAGTATTTATTTTAATTTCCCGGGAATAATTACTAAAAACAAAATATGTCCTACTTATGATGCTTTATTGAATCAAACGCTTGATGATTCTTTTAGTGTATCAATTATTAATAATAAAGGGGAAATAATAAGTTCCTACAATGAGGATGTTCCAAGGTTGCCAGCATCTAACCAAAAATTATTATCATCAGCTTATGTTTTAAGTAAATATAAATTAAATAATAATTTAAAAACTTCCTTATTCAAAAATAAAAACGATTATTATTTATACGGTCAAGGTGATCCAGATCTTAATTATGATCATATAATCGAACTAATTTCAAATGTTAAAGAAAATAAAATTATTAACTTTAATATTGTAGAAATTGATTCAAAATTATATTGGCCTAATGGTTGGACAAATACAGATAAACTTTACGAATATGGATCTCCAATTACATCTCTTGCAATAGAAAGTAATCACAATAAATATGATGATATTTATGCATTAAAAAATTTTATTAAAAATTATTTAAAAAATAAATTTCCAAATTCAAAAATAAATATAGATTTTCTTGATTCAGAAAAAACTTTTTATTTAAAAAATATTAAAGAGATAAATAAAGTATATTCAACTCCAATTCTTTCATTATTAACTCTAACAAATTCTGAAAGCCATAATTTTACGGCTGAATCTCTTTTTAAAAATGCCTCAAATACATGGAACGATAATAACTATATAAAATTGAAAAGATGGCTTGAAAATAAAGGCCTTCCAGCAACTAATTCATACTTTGCAGATGCTAGTGGATTGTCACGAAAAAATAAAATTACAACAAAGTTAGTTGTATTGTTTTTAGATAAAATGAGATATTTTAATGATTTTAAAGCTTATCAATCTACACTTTCAATTACAGGAGTGAGAGGAACATTAGCTAAAAGATTTGTAAATAGTGAATTGTCTGGAAAGTTTTTTGGCAAAACTGGGACTCTTTCAAATGTCTTTGCATTATCTGGCTTTTTATATAAAAATGACAAGCCAATAATTATAAGCATTATCCAAAATTCTAATAAAATTGATAAAGAAAAAGCTTTTAAATTATTACGTGATCTTTATTACTTGAAATCCTGTTAAAAAAAATATTATTTAAAATATTCTTTTAAATCCCTCTCAACAGAGGGGGGTACCATGTGATTAATTTCACCACCAAATTTTGCAACTTCTTTTACTAAAGAACTACTAAGAAAACTATAATTTGTATTTGTAGATAAAAATATAGTTTCAATATCATTATTAAGAGATTTATTTGTATGAGCAATCTGAAGTTCATACTCAAAATCACTCATTGCTCTTAAGCCTCTAAGAATAAGATTAGCTTTTAGATCATTTGCACAATCAACAGTAAGACCAGAGTAAGAAATAACTTCAATATTAGGTAAATGAGAAAGAGAATTTTTTATTTGTATTATTCTTCTTTCAAGATTAAATGTTGGTGTTTTAGAGGTATTTTCTAAAACAGCAACTACTAGATTGCCAAATATTTTTTCAGCCCTTTCTATTAAATCAAGATGCCCATTTGTTAAAGGATCAAATGTACCTGGATAAAGAATTTTCATGAATTTATTATGATCGAATAAGAAATTTAGTTAAAATAAGATTATTAGTTAAATCAATTATGACATTAAATCTAGAAGCAAAAAAAATCTTATTAAGAAAAATACCTCATGGATTATTTATTTGTGGCGTTAGAGACGAGGATAAAAATGAAGTGAATGGATTTACTGCAAGTTGGGTGACTCAAGGTTCTTTCACTCCACCATTAGTTGTAATGGCTGTTAGAGCAGAGGGTTCTAGTCATGAAATAATAGAGTCAACCAATAAGTTCTCATTAAATGTGCTCAAAAGTGATCAAAAGGATCTAGCAGCTGTTTTCTTTAAACCTCAAAAAGCATTAGGAGGTAGATTTGAATCTGTTGAATTTAATTTAGGTGAGCTTGGATTGCCTATTTTAGTTGATAGTGTTGGTGGTGTTGAATGTAATGTTGTTGGAAGTGTTATGCATGGAGACCATACCGTTTTTGTAGGAGAGGTTCAATCTGCTTATCTGAATAATGATGTTGACTCACTAAATTTATCTTCAACTGGCTGGAATTATGGAGGTTAATCATTATAAATGAGTAATTCCTCTATCGAAAAAATAAATAACAAATATAATTTTAAAATTGAATATAAATTAATTAATAATAAGGAGTTATTAAAATCAAGATTATCCGAAATTCCAAAGTCATCTGGTTGTTATCTTTTTAAAGATATTGATAATAACTTACTTTATATCGGTAAATCTAAAAAACTACGCAGTAGAGTAAGTAGTTATTTCAATAATTATTCAGATTTAACTCCTCGATTAAGTTTGATGGTTCGTCAAATAACTGAAATAGAAATAATAGTCACAGATAGCGAATATGAAGCATTAAATTTAGAGTCAAATTTAATTAAAACAAACAAACCATATTTTAATATTCTTTTAAAGGATGATAAGAAATATCCATATCTTTGTATAACTTGGAGTGAAAAATATCCTAGAATATTTATTACAAGAAGAAGAAGAAATAGAAATAATTTAGATAGATATTATGGACCTTATGTTGATGTCGGATTATTAAGGAGAACATTATTTACGATAAAAAAAATATTTCCACTTAGACAAAGACCAAGGCCAGTCTATAAAGATAGAACTTGTTTGAATTATTCAATAGGACGATGTCCAGGTGTTTGCCAAGAAGTTATATCATCTGACGATTATAAAAAAATAATGAAACAAGTATCTATGATATTTCAGGGAAGAAATGATGACTTAGAACTATTTTTACAAAAAAAAATGCTGCAATTTTCAAATGATTTAGATTATGAGAATGCAGCAAAAATAAGGGACCAAATTTCAGGTTTAAAATTACTAACTGAATCACAAAAAATATCAATACCAGATTCTTCAATTAATAGAGATATATTTGGAATAGTTTCAGAAAAAAATGTAGCTAGTATACAAATTTTCCAAATGAGATCTGGTAAGCTCATTGGGAGAATTGGCTATAGTCAAAAATTAAATAATGAAGATGAAAATCTTATTTTACAAAAGATATTAGAAGAGCATTATATGAATGTTGAACCTGTAGAAATACCATCAGAAATTCTTATTCAATATAACCTTCCAAAACAAGCAACCATAGAGGATTGGTTAACGGAGCTAAGAAAAAAGAAAGTAAAAATCCTAATCCCAAAAAGAAATAAAAAACATGAAACTGTAGAAATGGTTTTAAAAAATGCGAAATTGGAATTAGATAGAATATTAAATGGGATACAAGATAATGAATCATCAATTGAGGATCTTGCCCAAATCCTTGAATTAAGCGAACAACCTAAAAGAATTGAAGGTTATGATATAAGCCATATTCAAGGTAGTGACCCTGTAGCATCACAAGTCGTTTTTATTGATGGGATTCCTTCTAAACAGCATTATAGGAAATATAAAATTAAAGATCCAAACGTTTTTATAGGACATAGTGATGATTTTGCTTCGATATATGAAGTAATACATAGAAGGTTTAAAAAATGGTCAAGCTTTAAAAAAAGCGGAGGGGATTTTTCAATATTAAATGATAAAACGAATAGTAAATTAGACAATGAACTTCTATCAGATTGGCCTGATTTAATAATGATTGATGGAGGAAAAGGACAGTTAAATGCAGCTATTAAAGCATTAAAAGAATTAAATCTTGAGGAAGAAGTAACTATATGTTCATTGGCAAAAAAAAATGAAGAAATATTTATTCCAGGATTTACTAAGTCTCTTGATACTGATGAAAATCAAAAAGGAGTTCTTCTATTAAGAAGAGTAAGAGATGAAGCACATAGATTTGCATTATCTTTTCATAGAGACAAAAGATCTAAAAGAATGAATAGATCTCAATTGTCCCAAATCAGTGGATTAGGACCATCAAGAATAAGAGAATTGCTTGAGCATTTTAAATCAATAGACGCGATAAGAATAGCTAGTAAAGAGGATTTATCAAAAGTTAAAGGACTTGGAAAAAATTCAGTAAATGATATATATGAATATTTTAACGAGTTATAAATATTAATTAATTTTTGAAAAATAGATTTCTTGATATTGTTAAATATAACTATATTAAAAATATATATTTTTAAATTAATCTAGTAATTTGGCAGCTGAAGCATATCTCTGGTTTAAATCACTTCACATTATTGGTGTAATCGTTTGGTTTGCGGGACTTTTTTATTTAGTAAGACTTTTTATATATCATGAAGAATCTAAAAATATGGATAATGAATTAAAAATTGCCTTTAATAAACAATACACCTTGATGGAAAAAAGGCTGGCGAATATAATCACAACACCTGGGATGATATTAGCCTTAAGTATGGCTATTTGCATGGTTATTATGCAACCAAGTTGGTTAAGTGAGAAGTGGTTGCAAATTAAAATTTCTTTTGTTTTGGGATTAGTAATTTATCATTCTTTTTGTTATAAAATAATGTATTCATTGCAAAATGATACTTCAACAATTTCAGCAAAAAACCTTAGATTATTAAATGAATTGCCTACTTTATTATTATTTATAATTGTACTTTTAGTTATTTTTAAAAATAATTTTCCAACTAGTGTTGCTACATGGAGCGTAGTTGGACTAATTATTTTCATGTTGGCTTCAATACAATTATATGCAAAGATTAGAAAGAAAAATGAGAATTCATTAAGTAATGAATAGGGAAGACTTAGTAAAATTAACTTCCAATATTAATAAAAATAGTTGTCCTAAAAATATTAATTTTCACTGTCATACAAAATTTAGTGATGGAAGTTTAGATCCATATGAACTTTTAGAACAAGCTTATAAAAATAACTTGAAATTTTTATCCATAACCGATCATCATACAATTAAAGCTCATGAGTATATAAAAAAAAATAATATACTCAAAAATTATCCTAAAGATTCTTTTACATTAATTTCGGGAATAGAAATTAATTGTTTGATTTTAGGATGTTTAGTACATGTAATTGGATTGGGAATAGATATAAAAAGTAAATACCTAAATCCCTACATCCTTGGAGAATCTCCAATAGGTAATGATTTAAATATTAAATCAGTCATAAAAGCAATAAATTTAGCTGGTGGTTTATCATTTCTTGCTCATCCAGCGAGATACAGGATTCCCTTTTATAAATTAATTCCAGAGGCCAAAATACAAGGTATTGATGGAATAGAGGTTTGGTACGATTATGAACTTAATGAAGTATGGAATCCTAGTTTATTTGTATGTTCAGAAATAGATAAATTAGCAGATAAATATTCAATGCTAAAAACATGCGGAACAGATAGTCATGGACTTTCGCTATTAGGTAGATAATTCAGAATTCGTTTTTTTCAATTTTTGAATCAGTATTAATAATTATGTTCTTTAAATTTTCAATGACATCTGATGAACAATTATTCCACATTTTTCTATTGACAATTTCAAGAAATCTTTGTGCAATATCTCTTAAAGCCCATGGATTATTCTCTAGAAAGAAATTCCTAAGATCCAGATCACATAACCATGATTTATAAACTTCCTCATAACACCAATCTGAGACTACTTCTGTAGAAGCATCAAAAGCATATAAGTAATCTAGTGTAGCTGAAAATTCAAACGCTCCTTTATAACCATTATCCTTCATTCCATTTATCCATTTAGGGTTAAGTATCCTTGATATAACAACTTTATTAATTTCATCCTGTAATTTTGAAATCTTGGATAATCCAAATTTTGATAAATCACCATGATACATTTCAGGAAATTTACCGCTCAATTTTTTTACTGCTGAAGATAATCCACCCTGAAACTGATAATAATCGTCAGAATCTAAAATATCATGTTCCTTATTATCTTGGTTATGAACAACTAACTGCACATTTTTAAGTGCATTTTCTAATGATTTTTTATCCTCTATAGGTTCAAGATTATCACTGTAAATCCACTTACTCCAATTAAGAAAAGATTCTCCAAAATCATCAATATTTTCCCAATTAGAATTAGAAATTAGTTCTTGCAGACCAGCTCCATATGAACCTGGCGCTGATCCAAATATACGATTAATTGAATCACCATCCCTTGATGCCCCAGCAAGAGGGTTAAATTTATCATCCTCATTAAGATTAGAAACAAGATTTATTGCTTTAGAAGTTAATTTAACTAACTGTGGAAATGCATCTCTAAACATTCCCGAAATCCTTAAAGTAACATCAACCCTTGGTCTTTCGAGAACAGATAAAGGAATGATTTCTAGATCAACTACTCTTCTTGAAGGCCCATCCCAAATAGGCTGTACTCCTAATAAATATAGTATTTGACAAATGTCTTCACCACCATTTCTCATTGTGGATGTTGCCCATACAGATATTGCTATATTTTTTAAATCTTCTCCATTATCTTGTTTGTATAAATCAAGTATTTGTGAAGCAGACTGACAACCAACACTCCATGCTGATTCAGTTGGCAGTCCTCTCGAATCAATTGAAAAGAAATTTTTACCAGTGGGTAAAGTTTCAGTTTTACCTCTCGTAGGAGCTCCAGATGGACCGCTTTTTACATATTGTCCCTTTAATGAATTAATAAATGATAATTTCTCATTATATGAAGAATTAATGATTGGAATTAGAATCTCTTTTTTTAATAATAAAAAATACTTATTGTGTTTTTTTTCATTAAAGAAATAGTCTATTATTTTCTGATTTTTATATTTTTCTAGATTTTTTATATTGGTATTCTTTTTGTAAAAAAACAAATATATTAAATACTTTGCTTGTTGTTCCAAAAAATCAATAGCCATTCTAAAGTTTAAAATATTTTTGTTGGAAAAAGTCAATAATATTTTTTTATCATTTTCACTTAACATTTGATCATATTGATTTGTCCAAGGATTAAAATCTAGTTTTAAATGTTTTGCTATATATTGAATAACACCAATTCGGTTCGTATTTGGTACTCTAGCAATACACAAGAATAAATTTATTTCATTAATGTCAGTCTGCCTATTGCCAAAAATATGCAAACCTGTCCTAATTTGAGATTCTTTAATTTTGCAAAGAAAGGAATCAATTTCTTCTATTTGATTATTTTTATTCTTTAAAGTAATTTCGCTAAAATCTTTTTTTATTAATTCAAAAATCGAATTTTCTATTATTTCAATCCGATTAGAATTTAATAATTTTGCTTCAAAATATTCGTCTAAATAATTTTCTAATATTGAATATTTTCCATATAATTCTGACCTATCCAAAGGAGGGGTTAAATGATCAATAATTGTTGCAGCAGTTCTTCTTTTAGCTTGGGATCCTTCTCCAGGATCATTTACGATAAAGGGATATATGTTTGGTATTGCGGGACAAATAATATTTGGAAAACATTTATTGCTGAGACCTATAGATTTACCAGGTAACCATTCAACAGTCCCATGTTTACCAATATGACACATAGCATTTGCATTAAAAACTTTTTCAATCCAAAAATATTGTGCTAAATATCTATGGGGAGGTGGAAGATCGGGAGAATGAATATCTCTATCAGTGAAAGCGTCATAACCTCGTTGAGGTTGAATCAATAATGTTATTTTTCCAAATCTAATACCATTTATTGAGAAACCTTTATTATCTAAATCGATCGCATCAGATGGCTTACCCCAACGACTAACAATAATATTTTGGGGATCAATTTCTAAATAATTCCAATATTTTAAATATTCACTAAGTGGTAAGTAATCTAATGGTTTATTATTTTGAGATTCAATATCATTAGTTCTAGTTTTTATAAGCATTGACATTAATTCCGAAGAATCTTGAGGATAATTACAAGATCCAAGGTCATAACCTTCTTCTTTTAACCAATTAAGAATATTTATTATTGAAGATGGTGTATTTAGACCAACGCCATTACCGATTCTTCCGTTCTTTACTGGATAATTACTTATTACTAAACAAATTCTTTTATCAAAATTATTAAGATTCTGAAGTTTCACATAATTTGATGCAAATTTTGAAATCCATTTAATACCAACTTGATCAGCTTTATAACTAGTTATTTCAGTGTAAAGTGTATTTTTTTTTGAAATTATTTCTTTAAATGCTGAAGGACAGGTAGTAATTCTTCCATCAAATTCTGGAATAATTATTTGCATTAATAAATCAGAGGAATTCATTCCAATGGATGAATTTAACCAATTTTTTCTTGATTTATTAGAAGAAAGAAGCTGTAAAATTGGGATATTAAGAGAAGTAAAAATATTTGTTGAACTTTCAATTAAATCATTATTTTTGATTTGAGATGAAGAAAATGAAGTTGTGGTAATTATTAGTTTAATATCTTGTTTTTTAAAAATGTCTATTAATTTCTCTTGAATAATATGATCTTTTAGTGTTGAAATAAAAAATGTTTTAGGGGATAGTCCGCATTTTCTTAACTGCAAGTTAAGTTTTTCGTTTACTTCAATTTCATTAGCCAAAAAAAGTGACTTATAGGATATTATTCCTATCTTTTCACCTTTTTCAATTTTCCAATCATACAAATAAGGATCTGCATAACAAGTAATATTCAAAAACTTATCAGGGATTAATGCTTCATCTAACTGCAGATAATTTAAACAATTAAGAAATTGTCTATAATTATCCAGACCTCCAGATCTTAGTAATTTAGAAATATTTAATGCAATATCATTATCTATACTACTTATTTCACATAAGGAAAATTCCTGGTCAAAGGTTCCTGATAGGATTACTAGCTTTCTTTCTTTGTTAACTGATTGCCAGTTTAAAAGTTGTTCAATTCCATAGTTCCATGTACCTTTATCTCCAAATAATCGAACTACGACAACTTTTGCATAATTAATCGTTTTTAATAGATAGTTATCTATTTGAGCTGATGAATTTAAATTAGAAATTTCTAAAGCTCTTAGATTATTTTTTAATGAAGCAAATTCTTTTTCTAACAATAAGATTGATATTAGATTTAAATCTGCTTTGACACTAGTTATAAAAATAAAATCAGCTACTGGTTGCTCAATTAAATCATCCTTATTCTTTTCATTTCCTGCTATATTTAATATCCTGTGCATTTTTATATATAAATAAGGTTTAGAATAAGTAAGTAGGATAAAACAAGTTTACCTTAATTAATTAAATTGAATATGCATGAATTTCTTCCATACGCCTGGTTCGAAGGTAAATGTATTCCATTTAAAGAAGCAAAAATATCAATAGCTACTCATGCACTACATTACGGTACTGCTGCATTTGGGGGAATGCGAGCGATACCTAACCCTACAAATAAAGAAGAATTCCTTTTGTTTAGAACTGAAAAACACATAAAAAGATTATCTCAAAGTGCAAAATTACTATTAACTGATATTTCTGAAGAATATATGTTTAAAGCCTTAGAAGAAGTTATAAAAAGAAACAAGCCAGAAAAACCTATTTATATAAGACCATTTGTATATACAAGCGATTTAGGTATAGCTCCAAGGTTACACAATATTGAAACAAATTTCTTTATTTATTGTATTGAACTAGGAGATTATCTATCACCAGAGGGTGTTTCTTGTAGAATGAGTAGTTGGACTAGACAAGAAGATAGATCTCTCCCCTTGCGAGGAAAAATAAGTGGAGCATATATTACTAGTTCATTAGCTAAAACAGAAGCTAGTTTATCGGGTTTTGATGAAGCCTTGCTATTAAATTCAAATGGTAAGGTAAGCGAAGCTAGTGGTATGAATTTATTTATTGTAAGAAATGGAGACTTAATCACTCCTGGTGTTGATCAAGATATCCTTGAGGGGATTACTAGAGCTAGTGTAATTGAATTAGCAAAATCATTTGGAATAAATGTAATTGAAAGGCCTGTTGATAAAACAGAATTATTAATAGCAGATGAAGTTTTTCTAACTGGTACTGCAGCAAAAATTACACCAGTTAAAAAAATTGAATCAACTGAATTAAATGTTAAAAGACCAATAATGAATAAATTAAAAAGTAAGCTTATAGAAATAACAGAAGGTCGTTCTCAAGACTATGATAATTGGGTAACAAGAATTTCACTACAATAAATTGATTTTTACCTAACAATGGAATCTTTCAGAGCCTATCTAAATAGAGATGAAAAACCATTAATTATTTTTGACGGAGGTACTGGAACATCTTTTCAGAACTTAAATCTTACTTCAGATGACTTTGGAGGAAAAGAATTAGAGGGATGTAATGAAAACCTTGTTTTATCATCGCCAAAGGTGGTTGAAAAGGTTCATAATTCATTTTTAGAAGCAGGTTGTCATATTATAGAAACTAATACATTTGGAGCCTCATCAATAGTTCTTGATGAATATGATATTGCAGATAAGGCTTATGAGATAAATAAAAATGCGGCATTATTAGCAAAAAAAGCTGCCACCAAATACTCATCAGTTGATAAACCAAGGTTTGTTGCCGGTTCAATTGGACCAACAACTAAATTACCCACCTTAGGACATATAGATTTTGATGAATTAAAGCAATCATATAAAGAACAAATTTATGGTCTTATAGATGGAGGAGTTGATCTTCTTTTGATTGAAACTTGTCAGGATGTTTTACAAATTAAATCTGCCTTATTAGCATCAAAAGAAATTCTTGAAAGTAAAAATATAGATATACCTTTAATGGTATCTATAACAATGGAAACAACAGGTACTATGCTTGTTGGATCTGATATTGCATCTGCACTAACAATATTAGAGCCGTTTAATATAGATATCCTTGGACTTAATTGTGCAACTGGTCCAGAGCAAATGAAAGAACATATTAAATATTTGTCTGAAAATTCTCCCTTCGCTATAAGCTGTATTCCCAATGCAGGTCTTCCAGAAAATATTGGTGGTGTAGCTCACTACAGATTAACGCCAATAGAATTAAAGATGCAGTTAATGAATTTTATATATGACTTTAATATTCAATTAATAGGTGGATGTTGTGGGACAACACCTGAACATATAAAATATCTTTCTTCAATAATCGATGAAATTATCGATAATGAAAGAACTAACAACAATGGTAAAAATAAATCGTGCGGTTTTATTCCTTCTGCATCATCAATATATAATTCTGTGCCATACAAACAAGACAACTCAATTTTGATAGTAGGAGAAAGATTAAATGCAAGTGGATCTAAAAAGGTAAGAGAGTTATTAAATAACGACGATTGGGATGGCTTAGTTGCAATTGCGAAGAAACAACAAAAAGAAAATGCACACGTTCTTGATGTAAATGTCGATTATGTGGGAAGAGACGGAGTGAAAGATATGAAAGAAATAACTTCAAGACTAGTTACCAATATAAATTTACCATTAATGATCGACTCTACAGATGCTGACAAAATGGAAAGTGGATTAAAGTCAGCGGGCGGTAAATGTATTATAAATTCCACCAATTACGAAGACGGTGATGAAAGGTTTGATCAAGTTCTTAATTTGGCCTTAGGTTATGGTTCAGGGCTTGTTGTAGGAACTATTGATGAAGATGGAATGGCTAGGAATTCAGATAAAAAATATAACATTGTTAAAAGAGCGATTAATAGAACCAGAGAATGTGGTTTATCAGATTATGAGCTCTTTTTTGATCCATTAGCACTACCAATATCAACTGGGATAGAAGAAGATAGATTAAATGCCAAAGAGACAATTAGTGCTATCTCTAAAATTCGTGAAAATTTTCCAGAAATACATATTATATTAGGGATTTCGAACATAAGTTTTGGTCTATCACCATTATCTAGAATTAATTTAAATTCAATATTTTTAGATGAGTGCATTAATGCAGGATTGGATTCTGCTATCATCGCCCCAAATAAAATTTTGCCATTATCAAAAATTCCCGAAGAAACTAAAAAGCTTTGCTTGGATTTGATATATGACAAAAGAGAATTTAAAGATGATATTTGTACTTATGATCCATTAGTGGAACTAACAAAGGCTTTTCAAGATTTATCTATTCAGGATTTCAAAAAAGCATCTTCGGAAAATAAAAATTTAACTCTGGAAGAAAGTTTAAAAAATCATATTATTGATGGAGAAAAAATTGGTTTAGAGGATCAATTAAATAAAGCGTTAAAAAAATATAAACCTCTTGAAATAATAAATACATTTTTACTAGATGGGATGAAAGTTGTAGGCGATTTATTTGGCTCGGGTCAAATGCAATTGCCATTCGTACTACAATCTGCTGAAACAATGAAATTTGCTGTTTCAATTTTAGAACCATATATGGAAACTGTAGATGAAAATAGATCTAATGGAAAACTCTTAATTGCCACTGTCAAAGGCGATGTTCATGATATTGGAAAAAATTTGGTTGATATAATACTTACAAATAACGGTTATGACGTAATAAATCTTGGAATAAAGCAAGATGTCTCTGCAATTATAGATGCACAAAAGAAGCACAATGCAGATTGCATCGCTATGAGCGGATTACTTGTAAAGTCAACTGCATTTATGAAAGATAATTTAGAGGCTTTTAACAATGAAGATATTAGTGTACCTGTCATATTAGGAGGCGCAGCGTTAACGCCAAAATTTGTAAATGAAGACTGCAGCAAAATATATAAAGGAAAAATATTGTACGGAAAAGATGCATTCACTGATCTAAAATTTATGAATGAATATATGGATAATAAAAAAAAGGGAAACTGGTCAAATACAAAGGGATTTATTAATAATGAGGGTATAGATATTAATTTAGCTTCATCAAAAACCAACTCTGAAGTGGTTAATAAATCAAAGTCCATAAGCAATGAGACTTATAAATTAAATTTAAAAGAAAATTTTATAAGATCTAAATTTATAAATGAAGAAGAACCCATTAAACCTCCTTTTTTGGGAACGAAAGTCATAAATGATGTCAATATAGATTTGAATAAGTTAATTTTTTATTTAGATAAAAAAGCTCTATTTAGTGGTCAATGGCAAATAAAAAAAGGGAAAAACCAAAGCGTAGAAGAATACAATAACTATTTGGATTCATATGCTAATCCATTGTTAGATAAATGGTTAGAGACAATTGTAGATAAAAAACTTATTTCACCCAAAGCAGTTTATGGATATTTCAGATGTGGTAGAAAAGATAATAGTATTTTTTTATTTGATGATAAATCATTAAATAAAATTTCCCAATTCAATTTTCCAAGACAAAAATCTGGCAATAATCTTTGCATAGCTGATTTCTATTGTGATTTAAAAAATGATAAACCAATAGATATATTTCCTATGCAGGCAGTAACAATGGGTGAAATTGCTAGTGAATATTCTCAAAAATTATTTAAAGAAGATAAATATAGCGATTATTTATTATTCCATGGACTTACAGTGCAATTAGCAGAAGCTCTGGCTGAGTATATTCATGCATTAATTCGTATTGAATGTGGGTTTAGAATTGAAGAGCCAGACAAAAATAGAGAAATACTTGCTCAAAAATATAGAGGAGCTAGATTTTCATTTGGATATCCTGCATGTCCAAAAGTATCTGATTCAAACATACAATTATCATTATTGGATGCAAAAAGAATTAACTTGACCATGGATGAATCTGAACAACTTCATCCAGAACAAAGTACTACAGCTATCATTTCACTACACTCAAAAGCTAAATATTTCAGCGCTTAAGCTAAATCTTTAGTTGTTTTCTAGATATTCAATAATTTCTTGCTGAAGTTCTTCCATTGTTTCATTATCACCCAGATCAAGTCCCTCACCTGCTGCATCTTGCGTTAATTCAAGATAGTATGAAGCACCATCACTAGATAAAAATTCTAATGCGGAAGTTTCTTCACTATCTTTAAAAGCATCATAAAGAGCTTTAAATGCTATGTTTTCAGTAAAGTCCCAATCCATAATGAAAAAAACCTTATTAGAATTATTACCTCCTCACCCCCCATACTCGTCAACCTTTTTTTAAGAAATGTTGGTGTTTTATTATTATTTAAAAAAAATCTATGACTATGAATAATCAAATTCAATTGAATGTCTTAGCAGAAAAAATTGAGCTTTGTAATTGTGCACCTATGACAGGCTGGTTCAGAGATGGATTTTGCAACTATGACAAAAATGATGGTGGGAATCATTCTATATGTTGTGTAATGGATGATAATTTCCTGAAATATAGTAAATCACAAGGTAATGATTTAATAACTCCCATGCCTATTTATTCGTTTCCAGGACTAAAGGATGGAGATCATTGGTGTATTTGTCTTGATAGGTGGAAGCAAGCATTATTAGACGGACTAGCACCAAAAGTAATATTAGAATCAACAAATATTATAGTCTTAGAATCAGTACCTCTAAAAAAATTGAAAGAATATCAATTTAATAAAAAGTAATTACAAATTTATTATTTTTTTTAGAATGATTATGATAACTTTTTTTAAATGAGTTTAGAAATATTTTGGGAAAAAGCATTAGAACAAACTCGATTATCAATTGATGATGAATCATTATATCCACTCAAAACTGATATTATTACAAGCGATTTATATGAAAAAGATGACTTCATAATTAGAAAGCTTGATACTTCAAAATTTAATAAAAAAAAACTTTACGGTCCTAAGCAGAATCCATTTAGTCCATGGGAAAAGATACTAGAAATCGACAAAATTGATAATAATCATCAATTAATATTAAATAAGTACCCTGTACAAAAAGGGCATATTTTACTAATAACAAATAGTTGGCAACCTCAAAATGGATGGATAGATATTAATGATTGGAATGCGATCAAAAAAGTTAATAAAGATACTAGTGGATTATGGTTTTTTAACAGTTCTCCTATTGCAGGAGCAAGTCAACCTCACAGGCATTTTCAACTTCTACGTAGATCTAAAGATGAGATATCTTGCCCAAGAGAAAAGTGGTTTTTAGAAATGAAATTAGTTAAAGATTGTGATAGTAAGCTTAAAAAGAATATTATCGTATCCAAATTTAACTTTTTAGAAAATTCATCATCTCTTTTAGAATTGTATTTAGAATTATGTAAGAAATTAGGACTTGGGGACCCTATTAAGGATAGAAAACCGAGATATCCATACAATCTTTTAATAACTAATAAATGGATTGCAATTATAAAAAGAAGTAATGATAATATCCATGGATTCAGTATTAACGGTTTAGGGTTCGCAGGGTATTTACTAGTAACTGAAAAATCGGATATTAATTATTTAAAAAAATTTGGCCCAGAAAAACTTTTAGAATGTTTTGTTTGAATACTAATTAATAACTTCAGGTTCTTTATCTCTGCTTATTTGGCTTTCTAGAACTTCTATAGAAGCTGTTACAGAAGCAATCTTACGTTCAAGAGAATCTTTAATATAATTGAGCATTTCTAATTTCTTATGTTGATAAAAGCTCTTTTTTTCTTTTGATGACTTGAAATAACAATTAAGCATTTTATTATTATTATAAAAAGATAATTAATTAAATTGGGGCATTGAGATAAGTAGGTTTAGAATTAAAGATAATATTCAATATAGACTTTCAATTGATTTTGAATAAAATTAAATAAATTCCTTATTATTTAAGAATAAGATTATTGAATATACCTAAAGATTCAAATACTAAATGAATTTCAATAGATTTACCTGAAGGAATAATTTCTAGGTTTGATCAATTACGATAATAGTGGGGTTATAGAGCTATAGGAGCTGTAAGAAAAGTTATTAACAGAACTTATTCAAGAAGATGATTTTCTACCTAATAGCCAACAGCTAGAAATAGACTTTAGCGAGAAAAAGAATAATAATGTAAATTTAAAAATTGATGAAAATACTGCATTGCTATTAATTAAATCAGACGTTAAAAAAAGAAGTTAATGAAATATCTTTAAAATAAAATAGTTTCAAATAACGATCAATATAGAGAAAAAGCTAATTTAAACATAAGCCTTAGAGACGCATCCAAATGCGGAAGATGTTCAACAGATCAAATGAGGATGATAAATGAAGAATATCAATTCATAAAAAAACTATGGAGGAGATAGTATACTAATTCTCATATAAGACTAAATACAGGTCTACTTATTAGTCTAATATAAGATTAATGTTACTTATTAAATTGCAGGCCTTCATCCATTTATTTATTAGTCCAAATTTAAATAAACATTTATTTTGAATAAAAAGAAATTAAAATAGAATTTACCGTGTCGAGTTATAAGAAATTTATCTGTATAGCAATTCTTACATGAGACTAACTATTAGTCTAATACCTAGTCTTAAAATAGAGAAATAAGATAAATAAATCAATTGATTTACTTAGTACATTTTTATTTGAAAACTTCTGTAAACATGAAATTTTATTTAAATTGATTAATAAATCAATGAATCATGTCCTCTCTATGTCCAGAGAATAAAGGATGACTATAAATCACTGCTATAAAAGAGTTTTATATCTATTAGTACTGTCTTATAGACAGTACTACTTGGATTGAAGCTTTTGAATGGCAGTTTGCTTATCAATACTAGGAACATCACTTAATCCGTTAACATCAAACCAAGAAGCAGTAGCCCAATCAAATCCTTCCCCAAAAGTATTATCGGGAGCAGTTATATACCAATGGCATGATGCATCAGGTACATCAATAGAGCATTTCGACCAATCATCTGCCCACTGAGGGACTTGTACCCAAAGAACAGAAGATAGCAATAGAGACAAAAAATTGATCATGAGTCATATAATACAACATTAATCAGTTTTACAGGATTATTGCTTATCTTATATAAGAATTATGATTAGACTCATTAATAGTCTCAAATAAGACTATCAGTATAGTTAATTCCTCAGCTTTGTATTAAAACTATTTTCAACTTTAGAAATAATGCTTGAGTGTATTGAATTAATATCTGAGTCCAGTAATGTTTTATTTTTATCTCTATAAGATAATCTAAATGTATAGCTTATATAATCCTCCCCAAGTTTAATATCTTTAAAAACATCTATTAAATATACATCCTCTAAAAGATTTTTTCCTGTTTTTCTTATTTCTGAAGTTATATCGCTAATTAAAAATTCCTTACTGAAAACAAAATTAATATCCCTTTCCATTTTCGGAACAATTGGGTATTGCTTAAATATTGGAATCCATTTATTTTTTCTTGTACTAGCTCCCAAGAGGTTAGCTACATTAATGCTAAATAAATAAACTTTTTTTAATGACTTCTTTTCTAGTATTAATTTTGGATGAATTTCTCCAAAATAACCTGCATCTTTACCCTCAATAATTAATTTTGCTGTTCTTCCTGGATGTAGAAAATCAAATGAGTCAGTAGGTTTATCGTCAATTTTTATATTCAAACATGCTAAGGCTTCCTTTAACTTTCCTCTAGCCTGATAATAATTAAGATCATTATCCTTATCCGAATTTACCCATTTTCCAAATTTTCTATTGCCATAAATTGCACCATTCAGTACTTCTTCTTGAATGGACTCAGTATTCTTATGAAAAACATTTCCAATTTCAAATATATAACAACTTGTTTGTCCAGCTTTTATATTCCGGTTTACAATCTCCAAATGTTCTTTCCAGATATTATTTCTTAGGCAGCTAGTTTCTAATAACAAAGGATTAGAAATCTTTATAAGTGTTTCTTTATCTTCTGGAACTAGAGAGTAGCTAAGTACTTCATTAAAACCATTTTCTGTAAACCCATTTTTTACTTTTCTCAATGCCAACTGTTCTGATGACAATTTCCCAGGCTTAATTGGATTAGGAAGGTTCAAGTCGAATCTGTCATAGCCTATTAATCTCGCAATTTCTTCAATTAAATCTATTTCTCTGATTAAATCTTGTGATCTATTAGGAATTACTGCTACATCCCAGCCATATTCTTTATTCTTTAAAGTACAACCTATGAGTGTTAATTTATCAACTATTTCAGTATCAGATAAATTTCTTTTTTCAAATTGATCGTTAATGATTAATGGACCAAGAATTTTATGTATTCGATTTCTACGTAATTTAATAAAAATTTCCTCATCATTTGTTAAATTCGAAGTATTTATCATTGGTAAATTAATAGAAAAATATTCTTCTAGAAGATTAATAGCTCTAGTAACTGCAGTTATTGTATTTTTTGATGAAATCCCTTTTTCATATCTACTGCTAGATTCTGTTCTAATGCCAACCGCCTTTGAAGATTTTCTTATAGTAACTGGATTAAAAACAGCGCCTTCAAGGTAAATAGAAGAGGTAGTATTGGTTACAGAAGTCTCTAACCCACCTATCACCCCAGCAATAGCAACAGGTTTATCACAACAAGTAATTACTGTAATATTTTCATTTAATTCATAGTTTTTACCATCTAAACATACAAGGCTTTCATTATCCTTGGCTTTTCGCACAGAGAAGTCTTCAGGAGAAACATCCTTTCCAATTAAATTAGATAGTTTTTCTTTATCAAACGCATGCAAAGGTTGTCCTTGCTCTAAAAGAATATAGTTTGTTAAATCCACTATAAGATTAATCGATTTTATACCTGATTTTTCTATACGGTCTTTAAGCCATTTTGGCGATAATTTATCTCCATTTACTCCATCAATGCAGCTTATTGTATAAATGCAATTAGATTTTATAGCCTCTGGGCAAAGTTTAATTCCCTTAAGTAAATGAATATTGTATTTATGGTTTAATTCTGGAAAATTGAATGTGGATTCTAAAAGGGCAGAAATTTCACGGGCTATACCTATAACCGACATTCCGTCAGGTCTATTAGCTGTAATGGCTAAATCATATATAAAATCATTTAACTGAAGCAATTCAGCCCCTGGAGTGCCAAGTTCATGTTTCAAGGCTAAATCTTCATCAATGATCTCTATCCCTTCGCTAGAGTCTTCTAATCCTAATTCCTGCAGAGAGCATATCATTCCTTCACTCATGACACCTCTAATTTCACTTCTTTTAATAGTTAAATCAACTGCATTTAATTTCGCACCGACAGTAGCAACATAAACATAAATATTTGGTTTAATATTTCGCGCACCACAGATAATTTGTAAATTCTTTGAAGTACCAATATCGACTTGGCAAATTGAGAGTTTGTCAGATCCTTCGTGTTTTAAAACAGATAAAACCTTACCTAAAACAACACCATTTACATTTTCTGAACAATCTTCTAATGATTCAACCTCAAATCCACCAATAGACAATTTCTCAGAGAGATCTTCAGGAGTAGAAGTAATTTCTACTAAATTTTTTAACCAATTTTGAGAAACTTTCATATATATTTTTTAATCAATGATGATAAAAGAAATGAGTATATCTTCAAAAAAGTTTGTTGAAGATGTACAATAGAAAATTATACAATAAAGTATTAATTAAAATGGCCAAAAAAGGGACAAGAGTTGTAGTGACCTTGGAATGTACTGAAGCCAGGACAAGCACAGATCCTAAGAGATCAAATGGTGTCTCAAGATATACTACTGAAAAGAATCGTAGAAATACTACTGAAAGATTAGAACTAAAAAAGTTTAATCCTCATTTAAACAGAATGACAATTCATAAAGAAATAAAGTAATCAAATCAAATCATGCCTAATTCAATTTTTAAAAAACAATTATCACCTATCAAACCTGGAGATCCTATTGACTATAAGGATGTAGAACTCCTAAAAAAATTCATAACTGAGAGGGGTAAAATTTTACCAAGAAGGATGACTGGATTAACCTCAAAGCAACAAAGAGATCTTACATTAGCTGTAAAAAGAGCCAGAATTGTAGCTCTTTTACCCTTCGTAAATCCTGAAGGCTAATTTCATATTGAATATAGTTGGCACTATAATTAATATTTCAAATATTTGAAAGATTTAACTAATTTAAAAACATATATTATTGACTCTGATGATCCACATGAGGTTGATGACGCTATTTCTTTAGAAAAAAAAGAAGGAAATATAAAAAATTTATGGATACATATAAGTAATCCATGCAAACTCTTTTTGCATGACTCTAATGTTGATTTAGATGCAAGAAGGAGAAATAGCAGTTTATATTTAATTGATCAATATGTCCCAATGCTACCAAAAGATATTCTTGAAAAGGCAAATCTAGCTCAAAATAAAGTTTCAGAAACTATTAGTGCAGCAATAGAATTCAATGACGATGGATCAGTAAATAATTATGAAATAATTGAAGCAATAATAAAACCAAAATATCAATTAACATATGAAGATGCAAATGAAATATTAGAATTAGAACCTAAAGAAGAAATTGAATTAATTGAGATTAAAAATTTATTAGAAAAAAGTATTGACTTCAGAAAGAAACAAGGAGCAATTATTTTTGATAGTCCTAATAGTAAAATTAAATTATATAAGGATAAAGTTATACTAAATAAATTAGAGAAAACAATATCACAAATTATAGTTGCAGAATCAATGATATTAATGGGTTATGTTACAAGTTTATTTCTAGATAAATATAACTTAGCGGCTGCATTTAGGATTCAGAAATTAAATTGCAATCCATCTGAAATACTTAATAGATACAATGATAGTGAAATTAAATATATAATATTAAAGCAATATATGGGGAGAAGTTATATAACAACTAAGTCGAGTATCCATGAATCATTAGGCCTTAAAATGTATGTACAATGCACTTCGCCATTAAGAAGATACCTTGATTTAATTATACAAAGACAAGTATATAATAAAATTAATAATTATGAACTCCTAAGTATAAATGCAGTCTCTAAGATTATTGATTATTCAAAGGATAGACAAACAGAGAATAATAATATTTTTAAAAATGACAAATTTAAGTATTTAACATTATTTTTTAAGAATGAAAAAAAACCTTTCTATAAAATAATATTTGTTAAGTGGATTAATCATAAAAGAAATATTGCTTTGGTTTATTTCCCAGATTATTCACTAGAAATACTTATTACTCTTTTTGTATCAATAGAAATATATAGTAATAAAATATATAAAGTTAAATATATTATAAATGATAGTAATCTTTTAGAGTTTATTTATTAATAATATAATAAATATAATAGGTTGTTATTAGTTTAAAAAATATCTGTTAGTATTAGTAAAAATGCTTTATGACTTTTGTCATTACTACCCCTTTATACTATGTTAATGATAAACCTCATTTAGGAAGTGTATATACAACAATAATTTGTGACTCAATAGCTAGGTATAAAAGGCTTGTAGGTGAAGATGTTATTTTCATCACAGGTGTTGATGAACATGGTTTAAAAATACAAAGAACAGCTAATGAAAAGGGTATTGAACCAAAATCACATTGTGATGAAATCTCAGAAATCTTTAATATTAATTGGAAAAATTGGAATATAACCTTTGATAAATTTATAAGGACAAGCTCAAAAAATCATGAAGTTGTTGTTAATGAATTTTATGAAAGAGTAAAAGCATCAGATGATATCTATATGGGAGTACAAAAAGGTTGGTACTGTGTCGGTTGTGAAGAATTTAAAGACAATCCAGAAAACTCATCAACATACAAGTGTCCCATACATCAAAAAAATCTAGAATGGAAAAATGAAGAGAATCTCTTTTTTAAGCTTTCGAAATATCAAAAAGAAATTGAGAAAATAATCAACGAACCTTCTTTTATAGAGCCAATAGAAAGAAAGAATGAAATTATAAATTTTGTTTCTAGAGGTTTAAAGGATTTTTCAATTTCAAGAACAAATGTCTCATGGGGAATTCCTGTCCCTGGTTATGATAATCATACCTTTTATGTATGGTTTGATGCTTTACTTGGATATGTAAGTGCCATTAGTTCTGAAGCAAAAGATCAATCATTAGAAAAATCAATTAATGGAGGATGGCCAGCTGATGTTCATTTAATTGGTAAAGATATACTTAGGTTCCATGCTGTATATTGGCCTGCAATGCTCATTTCTGCCAATATGAAAGTCCCTAAAAAAGTTTTTGGCCACGGGTTCCTTACAAGAGAGGGGCAAAAAATGGGCAAAAGCTTGGGAAATGTACTCGACCCTGACTTATTGCTTTCAAAATATGGAAATGATCCTGTAAGGTGGTACCTCATTAAAGACATATCACTAGGAAATGATGGAGATTTTCAAGATAAGAGATTTGTTGACATTATCAATAATGACTTAGCTAATACAATTGGTAATTTATTAAATAGAACATCATCTATGTCTAGAAAATGGTTTGATAATAAAGTGCCAAATAATGAAAAAATTCTAAGTGAAAATAAATTAGAGGATTATGCCAAAATTGCAGTTGAAAACTATATGCATAATTTTGATATCTACAAATTAGATCTAGCCGCTAATGAAGTGCTTAGCCTAGCAATTAATACAAATTTATATTTGAATGATAATCAGCCATGGATGTTAATAAAAGAGAATGATAATATACCTCTAGTAAAAAAAATTATTTATAACGTATTAGAAAGTACCCGAATAATAGGATTATTATTACTACCTTTATTGCCCGAATTATCTTCAAGAATTAATGAACAACTGGGTTCTATATACAGAGAGGAAATTCCTTGGAAACAACAATTAAGTTGGGGATTATTAGTTAGTAACTCAAGTCTTCCTAAACCCACTCCAATCATTAATAAACTGGAGTATGAGCAACATTTATAGATTAATAATTTTCCTTCCATTACTTGTGCTTGGTTGTGCCCCAACTGTATTTGAAGAAAAAAAAGTAATACAAAAAATAGACAGTTTTGATATGAATATTTTCTCTAAAAGTGGAGATAAAATATATTCAATTTCCAGTCCAAATTCAAGTTATGACAATATTGAATTAAAATTCGATTTAAAAAAACCTATCATAAATATTTTCAATGGGGAAGAAACTAAATATATTATTAGTTCAGAAGAATCTACTTTATCAGACAACAATAAACTCCTAAAATTGAAAGGGAATGTTAAATTAAAAACTCTTAAGAAAGATGAGGATATTTTATATGCAGATAATTTTATTTGGAATATAGAAAAAACTAACTATCTATTAGAGGGTAATATAAGATTTGAGAATCAAAATATTATCTTGAATTCTGGAAAAGCCAAGTTGGGACCAGATAATATAATTGAATTTTTCAATCCAGTAAAATACATAATAAAGGATGAAAATAAAGAGAATAAATATGAAATAAAGTCAGAAAACGCCTACTACAATCTAAACACAGATTCAGTAAGTTTTAAATCAAATGAAAAAAGAGTTAAATCAATAATTTATTTTTAAATATTATTTTTTGAAAAAATATTATTAATTTTCTTAGACCAGTTATTTATCCATTTTTCATCAGATTTAGTAAAACATTTAGCACTCCATCCTCCTATCAATATGAAAGCCTTCGTATTTATAGGTACAACTAAGATAGATGGAATATCGGCACAAAAATTAAAAAATTCATCTCTTCCGGGATAAAATTTAGTGTTTGCTAATGATATTAATTTCATATCTTTTATGGATCTCAGGCAAGTTTCCCCAGGTTTAAATTCATTACTTGAAGTGATTCCTCTTCTTAATATATTTACGCCATCATTGTGGATTAATATTGCTGCTGCTGCTGTAGAAGTTAATATAGCTTCAGAACCCCAGGCAAGTTCATCAATAACTTCATCCGGAATGGTTCTATCGAAGAGAAACTTATTTTCTCCTTTTAAATCAGCTTTCTCACCAGCTAAAGGTTCGAATTGTTTAAATAAAAAACCTATCAAAATAATAATTAATGATGCTATTGCAGCTAATACTTGTGCTCTTTCAAGCTCAGGAGTAATTGTTTCTATTGAAATGAAATTTGCTATCTGAAAAATAAAGAGTATTGCACCGATTATTATTAGAGATTTCCCATTTAATCCCATATATTAAATATGTTAATACTATTTAAATTATGCAAATATTATATTGTTTAGTACATTTAAAAATACTCAAACATATCGGTTTTAATATATAATTAATCAAAACCTTAAAAAATGAAACTAAAAATCAATAAATATATACTTTCGCTTATAGTTACTGGCTTAATATTTATTCTTATTCCCTCAACTACATACGCAACAGAAATTAGTAGTATAAATAAATTTTTTGGTATTACTCAACAAAAGACCATTATAAATTACGAAAAAAGTCAGCCTTCATCTATTGATAACCCTGTAGTTGATCCAAATTTTAACACTATGAGATCAAAAGATACTGAGAGTTCAACTGCTACTTATATAGTTATTGGTTTGTTAATTGCTGCTACTATTATCCCTCTAGCTACATGGTGGTATTTCTCTAAATAATAGAGAACTTATGAATGCCAAAAATTTAATTAACAGAGATAATATATCTCACATTATTTTTATTACGGGTGGAACGAAGAGTGGAAAAAGTGAATTCGCAGAACACTTGGCAAAGGATGTAAAAGAATTATCATACGTTGCCTTATCTGAAAACAATATTGATGATAAAGAATGGCAAGAAAAAATTAATTTACATCGAAAAAGAAGGCCAAATGATTGGAAATTAATAGAAACGGCAGATCTATTAAATACATTAAATCAGGAAGATGGTCCATTATTAATAGATTCGATTGGCGGATTTGTTGTGGAAAGTATTGGGAAAGATCATAATGAATGGTCAACGAAGATGCATTTACTTATAGGTCTTTTAATGAGAAGAAAAAGCATAACATTTATTGTTGGCGAACAAGTAGGTTGGAGTCTGGTTTCTGAATATAAAATTGGTAATACTTATATTGAAAGAATTGGCGAGCTTCAAAAGAAAGTAACCAAAATATCAAAAGATAATTGGCTGGCAATAAACGGCAGAGCAATCAAAATAGATGAAATAAGTATAGAAATACCTACTTAAAATTGGAAGTCGCTCTTTTTGAACCTAGAATCCCTCAAAATACTGGTAATATAGCCAGATCATGTGCTGCATTTAATATACCTTTAAATCTTATAGAGCCCTTAGGTTTTAAACTAGAAGATAAATATTTAAAAAGAGCAGGATTAGACTATTGGCCACTAGTTACCGTTAATAAGTATGGGAATTTTGATAAATTTTTGGCGTCAAAAGAAACAAAAAGAATAATTTCTTTTAGTAAGAAAAATGGGATATATTTAAAGGATTTTAAATTTCAGGAAGATGATATTTTGCTATTTGGGAGAGAAGATTCAGGATTACCAGAATACATTATTGATAAAAGTGACTTTTTAATATCAATATTTATGCCAAATTTACAAACTGGAAACAATGATCAAAAAGGTGTTAGGAGTCTAAATCTTTCCGTAGCATGCGGTATCGCTATATATGAGGCCCATAAACAAATAAATTTTCAAAATGGTAATTAATTACAACCAATGCCTTACAATATTCCCATGTCTCGGTAGCTCAGCTGGTTAGAGCGGCGGATTCATAGCCCGCAGGTCGCGTGTTCAAGTCACGCTCGAGACATTTCCAATACTTTTCGATTGAAGAGAACTTAGGCTAAATTTTTAATTAACTTAAAATAATACAGACAATAATGTTAAATTCACTCATTACAGTCTTAGATCAAAAGAAATCTAAAGCAAAATATCCAGAAGCCAGGGTAATAGTTCTGGATGATAGTTTTAATACTTTTCAACATGTCGCAAATTGTATTCTGACAATAATCCCAGGCATGATTGAAAAAAGGGCATGGGATCTAACCATCAAAGTTGACAAGACAGGATCTGCGGAAGTATGGAGAGGTAATCTTGAACAAGCAGAGCTATATCATGAACAACTCTTCAGCAAAGGATTAACAATGGCTCCGATTGAGAAAACATAAAATAATTAAGATTGAAAGAAGATTTTTGACTTATAAAGTCTAACCGTTCAAGCGTTAATAGATTTTCAAAGAATAAGCAAAATAAAGATAATTTTTTGAATATATGTTTATTGACTCTGAAAAAAATATTGGTGTTTTAGTAAAAGAACCAACTCTTATGAAAACCAGAGAATAACTTAAAGTTGATAAAGCTAGAGATGATTGGAAAAATTTAATCTATCAAGGTTGGAGGAGAACCAAACTTGTTTGAGAAGACTCTTGATAACCAATATTGTTGCTAGGTTTAGTTATGTAAATTATGAGTTTAAGGACGTAGTTAGCGGGTATGTTTATTGGCTTCAAAAGTAGCAAAACCATTCCTTGAGTAACATTAAATTCTTTATCTTTCATAAAAAGAAAAGAATACTATCATATTAATAAAATAAGACTGTCAAATACAAACTAAAAAATACTGAAAGAACGGAATATAAGAATTTATTGGTTAAGGATATTCAAGATATCTTATATTTAAAAAATATTTTAAATATAAGATATATTTAGGGTTACTTGTTATTTTTTTCTTAATAACAAAAAAATCCACGTAATAATTTCATAATCCCTATTATTAATGGTTATAAATATTCAATGAAATATCTCATCTCAAGCAAAATATCCAGACCTTTATTTGATATAGGAATAGTTGCTATCAGTATCGGATTAATATCAAAAAATTAATTAATTATACAGCTGGAGGGTGTATGAAAGGGACTCAAGAATTAACGTTTAATATCTAACAATTAATATTCTTAATTGTTCCTTAATTCTTAAATCCAGTCAACTTTGATAACTCTTTTAGTGAAAGTACACCTAAAATTAGTTTCCCATTTATTTCCCATGTAGGAAACCCTTTAATTTTTTTATCAATGCATAATTGAGTTTGACTATTTATGCCATCTCTTGAACATTCAACTACATTAAGTTCCTTATAAGCTTGCTTACCAAATAGTTCACTTTGATTAAGGCAATTAGGACACCAATATGCTGAATATTTAACTACACCATTATCATTAAGGTATTTTGCTAACTCGATAGATTCCTTAGTGCTTTCTGAAGTGACTATAAGTTCTCTATGATTATACAAATGGGAGCTATGAACAATATTTGGTAAAGTAAAAAAAGCTAATAGTGGGATTAATAAGCGTTTCATTTATTTACTACTTTTCCTCCATATTTTCTAACTATCTTATCAATCAAAATTCGCATATCTTTATTTTTAAGTTTCTCTATTTGCTGAAGATTTTCAAGAAGATCACATATTTGATCCTGTGTGTCTTCATTTAATTTACTTACTGCCATTTAGATTTATAGGTTTACATATCAATCTTAAATCAAAAGTAAATTTACATAATTATTGTATTTATATTTTTTATTGCTATTTTTTTAAACGGGCTAAGGTTCATATCTCCACGAGAATTTAGTCCGCTGAATTTTAAAGATTCAATTTGTTTTTGTATCCCTCTTTAAGAAGTTGATTAGAAATAGTTTATAAATAATTAGTATTGCTTAATTTCTAAATTTCTTTGAAAAGCAATCTCATATAAACATCACAGGTGTGACACTTCTATTCATAAATATTGTTATTTCGCTTCATGACTTTCTTAAAATACTTAAACTCAATAAATTCATGCATCATTTTGATATCCTCGGAGAATGCTTTTTTATTTACTTTATAAACATCACTATTACTAAAGGATTTATTATTTGTAGAAAATGTTTCTTGTTCAAAGGAATCATTAGTAAAATTTAATTTATCACTAATTTTAGAAGGGAAAGAGTCGCTTAATACTCCTCTGGACCTTAATGCTTCTTCAACCAATAAGCCTGTAACTTTTGATTGGCTAAATTGATTAGCTCTACATATTTTATCTATAATTTCGTGAACTTCTTCACTCGGCAAAAACCCAATTCTTTTTCTCGGAGAGGGCATAATAATTAAATCTTTGTGTCACACTTGCACATTACAAGTGTTGCACTATATTTGATTTAAGTCAACTAATTTTTATTATGCAATTTTTAATATTACCTGCTGGATTTATTCTCTGGTATTTAGCTTATGAAACAAAGCCCATTATTAATGATGAAATAACACTTCATTGGAAAGAAAAGAACACTAATAAAAGAAACAAACTTTTAAATATAATTAATGAAAGCATTTAAAACTAACTGCCAACAAATTTTGACCATTCCTTGTGCTTATAATCTAGATTTGATATTAACTGTTTTTGATAGGTATATTTGAGTTGATTTTCTATAAGAGATTTTTTTGTAATAATCATCTCATTAGAGTAAAAGTTAGGAGTGTTAGAACTAACAATTTTTTTTTTGATAATCATTTAATAATTCTACCTAATATTTTTATATGATTTAAAAACTTATAGTCTTATTTTTTTTATAATTTTTTTATATTTACTTAATACATTTTTTGACTGATTTGTGAAAATAATTAATTTATTAATTAAAACAGGCTATATTAAAGAAGATATATATTTTACATATGAATCTTAAGGAGAGAGGAATAACAGTTGGAGATTTTCTAATCATAATTATAATAATTCTTACTACTACAATACTAGTTAAAACATTCAATAAGGATACAAAAACAACCCTTAATCAACGTCATCAAGATAAAGTATCTTATAATGAAATCTTATAAAGAAATCTTATTATTAAATTATTTCATCTACTTCTCTTTAAAAAATAATTTTGAATTATTTATAGTAAATATTTAGAACTTACCATTAATTTATTTAAGTAATACTTAATCTCTTGTTTAAATTACATATTTTAAATTACATATATTGATAATTATCAAACACATTGTTTATCTTCTATTAACTAACTTAATGAAAAGAATTGGAACATTCCCATTTTAAATTATCTTTTAAATCATTGATATCATTTGATAGAGAAACTAAATTAACCATTTGGAGAATTTGCCTTTTATTTAGCCTATCAATAGCTATAAGTTTATTAAGCATCTCTAGAACAGATTTATCATTGATATTCATTATTGTTTAATGGTCTTTAAAAAACTCTAATTTTTTACTGAACTAAGTTTATATTAAAATTTAAAAACAACACTAAATTTTTTAATAACTTTACTACTACATATAAAAATAATTATCAATTTATCAAAGATAAAAATCTAACCCATTAGTAAAAATATACACTCACTTTTTTATAAATTCGTTTATCTTAAAAAAAAAAAAAAATGAAAAAAGACTCTAAACAAAAATATCTTAACAGAGATGAAGTTAACGAGATGATTGAATCAGCAATTAGGAGACACAATAGAAGATCTACAATAATTTCAAGTGTACTTGGATGGATCCTAATAGGGGGTTATTCATTTGGACTGTTTCAAGCTGTACATAACGTCTAATATGGATCTCTATAAAGCAGAATATAATGAGATAATAAATTAATACTATTAATTTGGTATTAATTATGAGAGAATCTATCGAAACAAATTTAGCAGAAATTAGAAAGTATTTAAAAAAAAGAAAAAAGATAACATCAAAATTTAATAATGCATCAATAATGGAAGAATTCAAAGAATGGAGTCAAGATCCTATTCCGAAAACAGAATCAATTTGGACATTACCTGATTTGACAAGCAATGAAAGATTAAAGAATTTTTGTCGCTCAATAAAAAAAGAAGTAAAATAATATTTTAACTGCCTAGTTGAAAATTATTTATCTTGAAGTAAAAATAACCCCCAAAACCAACGATATTTAACAATACAACAAAGATCCAAGCTCCAATTGGTTGTTCAGAATCTAACTTTTTAAGTTTAATTTTATTCTTTAGTCTTTCAATGTAATTAGCCATATTTTAAATTATTAAAAAATAAAAATATTAATTATTCTAGAGAGTTTTTTTATAAGGAATCTTAAATTAAAAAAAAATTCCTTTAATTTGAATTTTTATTTTCAAGCCTATTAATAGGATATTTAATTAATTCCTTTTTGAGATTTTTTAAAAGTTTATTATGATTCAAAATTGTAAACTTTCTTGTGAAGGAATAATGCCATTTCATTTAATTAGAAAAAAACTTGCTAATTTATTATTATTAAAATTATAATACTAATTATGGTCATTTAGACCATTACATAATTCAATTAAGGACAACAATTTTCATGAGCTTAAGAGTTGGACAAGAAGCACCAGATTTTAGTGCTACAGCAGTATATGATCAAGAGTTTAAGGAGATTACACTTTCAGATCTAAGAGGTAAGTGGGTTGTTTTATTCTTTTACCCATTAGACTTTACCTTTGTATGTCCAACCGAGATCACTGCATTTAGTGATAGATATCAAGATTTCTCATCACTTAATACGGAAATACTTGGGGTATCAGTAGATAGCAAACACTGTCATTTGGCATGGATACAAACTCCAAGAAATGAGGGTGGGATAGGTGATATTAACTATCCATTAGTTTCAGATTTAAAAAGAGATATTTGCCAGGCATACAATGTCCTTAATGAAGATGGAGAAGCCGATAGAGGTTTATTTCTCATCAATCCAGAAGGAATAGTTATGCATACAACTGTTAACAAAGCCCCTGTAGGAAGAAATGTTGATGAAACACTAAGAATCCTTCAAGGTTATCAATACGTTGCGGCCAATCCAGATGAAGTATGTCCGGCAAACTGGACACCTGGTGAGAAAACAATGTTAGAAGATCCCAAAGGTAGTAAAGAATATTTTTCTGCGCTATAGAAGTATTAAAAACTTTTAAGCAAGTAATGAATAATAAATAATTATAAAAAAATAAAAAATAAAAATTTTCAAAAATGGGATCATATCATCTTTTTTAGGTATAGGTATCATCCAGTCACTTAAATTAGATTTATACGATATAAAAGACCATATAAAATAAGATATTTCTATAGCTATAAGGATAAAAACATTAATTAAATTAATATCAACTAATGCATAATATTTATTGATATAAAACTGATCATCAATTTTAATATTGTTAATTTGCTGGTACCAAATAAAAAAAGAAATCAAAATAAAATTGACTAATATTATTTTTTTAAGTAAAAGCTTAGATTTCTTGAAAATTAAAAAAATCGCAACAAAAAATATGAAAAAACAAAAATGAAATATATCCGGTTCTTTTAATTTAATTCCTTTTAGAAATAAATTTGTTATCAGATCAAAATTTATATAAAAATAATCAGCTATTAAGTACGATAGAATTATCAAATTCAATGCTACTAGAAATAATAAAGATTTCCCTGTAATTATTTTTTTACAATTAATTTTATACTTATTAAATTTATAGTATGTAAAGTTATTAAATGAGTTTAAACATATCAGAGATGGGCATATAATACCGCTAAAATAGTAAAGAATTGAATAAATAGAAATACCATTAATATTGAAAAGATACAAATTAAACCATTGTTTTTGAACAAATGGAAGAATAAGCAATAATAAAAGTGTAATTATTAAACTTGTTGAGTTATTTTTAATTATCAAGAATAATATTTTATTTTAATTTAAAACAATTAAATCAAACTTTCAACAATTTAGAAGATGTTGATTTAAACAATTGTTTATCTACAGTTTCTACGGTTAAAAGTATATCAACTAATTTATCTAGTAATAATCTATTTCTTTTCAATATTTCTATTGAATTTTTTAACGAAATATTAGTAATCTTTATGATTTCATTATCAATCATAGAACTAGTATTATCAGCTATGAGAGGCTTTCTTCTGAATAATCCTTCTCCCATATAAATATCACTATTTTCAGAGTCCATAGAGATTGGACCAATAATTGAAAATCCATATTTTGTGACCATTTCTCTTACGATATTTGTCGCATAGGAAATATGGTTTATAGAGCATTGTGTAATTTCACTTGCACCAAAAACGATAGTTTCTGCAGCTCTTCCTGCTAGAGCAATTTCAATTTTTGAAAATAAAAATTTTTTTGAAATCAAGCCACTTGAAATTGCATCTTCATCTGGACAGATTTTTGTATAACCTCCTAAAGAGCCAGATCTAGGTAAAATAGTTATCTTATCTACAGATTCAATTCCATTTCTTACTGCTGAAACAATTGCTCTGCCTACTTCGTTATAAGCAATTATTTTTTTCATATTGAGAGAGGTTATTAATGAAGTTCTCAGCCCAATAGTAATTTTATCTAGAGCATTTTCTATATGAAAATCACTTATAAATTTGGATTCATTTCTTGCACAGTGAATAGCACTCTCATTCATCAAATTTGCTAAATCTGCACCTGAGAAACCAACTGTTCTTGAAGCCCAATATCCTAAGTCAACTTTGCTTGAAAGTGGTTTTGAAAGAGAATGAACTGAAAGAATTTTTTTTCTTCCATCTAAATCTGGAAGCATTACTTCTATTTTTCTATCAAATCGGCCTGGTCTTAATAAAGCTGCATCTAGGATATCTGGTCTATTTGTTGCTGCTAAAACAATAATCCCTGAATTATCAGCAAAACCATCTAATTCAGTTAGAAGTTGATTGAGAGTTTGCTCTCTTTCATCATTTCCACCTCCGATTCCAGAGCCTCTTTGCCTACCAATAGAATCAATTTCATCAATAAAAATTATACAAGGTGATTTTTCTTTTGCCTTAGCGAATAGATCTCGAACTCGACTTGCACCAACACCAACAAAAAGTTCTACAAACTCTGATGCTGCTATTGAAAGAAAAGGTACTCCTGATTCACCCGCAATTGCTTTAGCCAATAATGTCTTACCAGTGCCAGGAGGGCCAATCAAAAGAACTCCTTTAGGAACTTTTGCTCCAAGATTATCAAACTTTTTTGGTTCGTTCAAAAAAGTTATTACCTCTTTCAATTCTTCAGCAGCTTCAGGAACTCCCGCTACATCGTCAAATCTCGTATCTACATCTTCAATAGTTACAAATTTAGATTGATTTTTGCTAAAACCAAAAGCTCTAGAAGCTAATTTTGATGTGCTCCTCAAAATTAAAATTATAGCTAATATAAAAATTAGAAAAAGACTGATTGAAGCAAACGAATTAGCTGCTGCAGATTCTTTTCTACTATTGTTAATAGTAAGTTCGACTTTATTTTCAGTAGCCTTTTCAAGGATTAATTGATCGTTATAAAGTATAGGTATTTTAAATTTATCACCATTTTTATACAAAACATCAATTTCTCTCTGCCTAGGATAGAAAAATATAGATTCTATGTTCCCCGACTCTATATCTTCTAGAAGATCCGAATAACTTGATTTAGAATTTGAATATGAGAATTTTGAACTAAACACTAATCTTTATAAGTGATTAATAAAGCATATATGCTTATTTGAAAAATTGAGGTATATAAACAAAATATACTCAATAATTTTGGAGATAACCACTTAAAGGTTATATTAGTATATGGAAATAAAGAAACAGAATGGCTGTACCAAAGAAGAAAAAATCAAAGAGCAAAAGGAACCACAGGCATGCTGTCTGGAAAGGAAAAGCAGCATTAGCGGCTCAAAAAGCTATATCTTTAGGCAAATCAGTTTTAACTGGGAAAGCTCAAGGATTTGTTTACCCTATTGAAGAAGAAGAAGAAGAAGAGTAAAAATTAAGATCCTAATTTAAATGCCTCAAGTATAACGGCATAGATTGCACCGATTCGAAATTTATCAACTGTGGACCATAGATAATAAAATTTTGAACTTGAGGAAGGCTTAATTCTTATAATAATTTCAGCAAATACGATAATAATGGGAACCATAATTAACTCATGTTTACCTTCAGATATAAATTTTGTACCAAAATTTGCAAACAAAAAATAACCTGTCAAAACAGAAATTAGACTAATAGATTTTGACCTCCAAGTATCACTCAGAAAGCCAAAAAATAAATTATTTAGCTGATATGTAATTCTTGAAAAATTAGTTTTTTGCATTGCTAATTGTCTTTAAATAATCATTTAGGAAATCATAGTCAACGTATTTTTTTTTTATTTTAGGTCCTTTAATAACGTTTGCCACATTATTCTCATCCCCTAGACTATCTAAAATACAATTTAATTTAATATTTTCATCAAGAACTATTGGAATATTAGATGGAACAAAAATTGTCGGCAATTTAGCTTCTAAGGAAGATATTAATCCTGGATTTGAGTCTTCGAAAACTATTGAGTTATTTGTTTTAATACCACTTAATTGAACTGCCTTTAAATAAGGTAAAGGATTTGGCTTTTTTAATTCAACATCATCACTTGATATAATGAACTCAAATGGATTGAAACCATTAAATAGATATTCAACTAGTAAGTCAACTTGCATTCTTGAACTTGAAGTAACAATAAATTGCCTTACTTTTTTTGTATGTAATTCTTTTATTAATCTATTAACTCCAGTTTTTAAGTTAACGCAATTTTTTTTTATAAGTTCTAGATAATGAAATTGTTTTTTCTCGTGAATTTTTATAATTAACTCATCTGAAAAGGCATTATTCCTTGATTTAGCATAATGAGCAATTCTATTTTTGCCTCCATTTATACTCAAAAGTTGAATGTATTTATTAATATCCCAATTCCAGTTAATACCAAGGTCATTAAATGCATAATTAAAGGCAGGTAAATGAGCTTCTAATTCCGTATTTGCGATAGTACCATCTAAATCCCAATAAACACCCTCGAGATTAGTATTCAGCAAGGAGATTATTTATTTTTAAAAAATACTAGAGCAACTATTGCTGGTCCTGCTAGCGCAACTACGCCTAATACAATAAGATTTACCATGATAATGAATATGTTTTGTGATACTATTTTTACAAATAAATGACAGAACTGTACTGATACGTTACGAGATTGAATTAAATTATGAAATCATGGACATGTATAGAAAATTGTGGAGCTTGTTGTAAATTCGACTTGAACGAAAGAAGCGACTTGGCTGAAAAACTTAACAACGAAGATATCGCTTTGATAAATTCAATGACAGCTAAAGACGGTTGGTGTAAAAATCTGGACAGAGAAAATAAAAAATGCTTAATTTATGAAACCAGACCTCATTTTTGCAGGGTAAATGAATTCTCTGTTGCATTTAATGGATATTTAAAATTTGGTGATAAATTTCTAATAGATTGCTGCAAACAACATATTTCATCAAATTATGGATACGAAAGTAAAGAGATGAAAACTTTTAAAATTGCAGTTTCAGGAAAATGAATAATAAATTAGAAAAAAAAGAAAACAATATAGAAAAAAGTTTCTTTTCTATATTTATTAGCACTTTTACAACAATTTTTATTGCTGAACTTGGCGATAAAACCCAAATAGCCACGCTAATGCTTTCAGCTGAATCGGGTAAGCCAATAATTGTTTTTATTGGAAGTTCTCTTGCTTTGATAAGTTCTAGTGTTGTTGGAGTTCTAATTGGAAAATGGTTATCAAAAAAAATATCTCCAAGTAAATTTTCTTTATTTACTGGTGCTTTAATGATAATAATAAGTATATTTTTAGCTTATGATACTTTCCATAATTATTTATAAATGCTTTTAAGTCTATTACTGTCAACATTTATAACCGTTTTCATCGCTGAATTAGGTGACAAAACCCAACTAGCTACTTTAACAATAAGTGGCACTTCAAATAAACCATTAGCAGTTTTTTTAGGATCTTCCTCTGCACTTGTATTTGCAAGTTTACTTGGAGCATTGACTGGTGGTTCCATATCAAGTTTTTTACCCGAAGTATTTCTTAAATCAATAGCCTCAACAACATTTTTTATTATTGGTATCAGACTTTTTATAAACTCATTCGCTCTCGACAAAGAAGAAAAAGAAAAAAATTAGTTTTAAGCTTGGATAATAAGGTGTAATAATGGAGTATATACAACTTAATTAATTTATAATTTTTCATTTATACCATGTTTACAACATCTTCAATAATTGATAATTTGAATCAGTCAGAAGGTTTAGAATATAGAAAATTATGCAGATCATTAAAAATAACAAAGAAATCTGATAAGGATAAATTAGATATTGCTTTAACAGCTCTAGAAAAACTTGAAATAATAAATAAAAATGCAGATAATGAATATAATTGCACTGAAGATAGCGATCATTTTATCGCCAAAATACGCTGTAGTAGCAAAGGTTATTGCTTTGCTGTAAGAGACAAAAATAAAGAAGATATTTACATTAAAGAAAACCTACTTAATTATGCATGGAATGGAGATAAAGTTTTAGTAAGGATAATAAAAGAAGGGTACAGAAGAAGATCACCAGAGGGAATAGTCGATTGTATTCTTGAAAGATCAAATCAGATCCTTCTTTCTAAAGTTGAAATAATAAATAATGATGTGTATGCCATCCCTATCGATGATAGGATTCTTTCTAAAATAAGACTTCCCAAAAAGGATAAAAAATACGCCTACAAGCCAGAAAATAAAAATATAGTCAAAGTCGAAATTGATAGATTTCCCATTGGTCAAGACGAAGGATTAGGGCATGTTACAAAAGAGCTACAGCTAAATAATAATGAAGAATCAGATACAGATTTTGTTTTATCTAAAAGCAATATCGTCAACTTAGGCAATGAAAATCTTATTTACTCTAAGAACACAGTAAAAAGGGAAAGAATAGACTTATCAGATAAAAACTCTTTTTTGTTCAAAAGTTGGAATTCTGATAATTCTCCAATGCTACCAATGATTCAGATAGAGCAGGGAAAAAATAATAGTACAAAATTATGGATACATACAAATAATCTTGCAGAAAGAGTAGAACTAAATACTAAAAAATCCATAGAAATATTCTTTAATGGCCTGGAATCATTACCCTTATTGAATAATTGGCAAAACTACCTTAGTGAAGCCATAAGAAATGCTTCTGAATTTAACTTAAATGAAAATAATGAAGCAATAAGCCTATGCTTGCATTTAAATTGCGAAAATGAAATAATTGGATGGTCATTTCATCTTACTTTAGTAAGATGCTGTCTTATTGTTGGAAGTGATCATACCGAGGCACTTCTATCTAGAAAAAGTAAAAATAGAATAACCTCACGGTTATTAAAACCTATAAAGGAATATATCAAGGATTTAGATAAAATACTGGAAATTTCAACTTCATTCAGACAAAGACATCTCTTAAAAGGTATAGTTGAAATTCCTGCGCCAATTAATAAAATAAAATCATTAGATGAATTTTTTATTAACAACCCAGCTGAATATTCAAAAGGATATTTTGAACCATTAAAAAAAGAAGATTGCCAAACATACCTTTCCCCAATACTGCATGAAGCGAATTTAATATGGTTCAAACATTCAAATCAATATAGCTTAAAAAGTGCAGGATACTTCTCAAAGGGATTAGAATACATTAATGCGAATGAAATTATCAAGTATTCAGAATTTATCGATAATGATATAGAGCTAAATGAAGACGGCAATTTATCATTTAGTCAAGTAATTAGGTTATGTGAGGATGATAATAGAAAAAGAATCTTACATAAACTTTTAATTAATGAATTCAAGGGAAATGAAATAAGCCTTAGTTCTAAAAATGCAGAGAATGATGAACAAGAATACCTATTTATTTCTCCATGGACAATCCCAGGATATGACTTCACTAATCTTATTAACCAGTACTGTATTTTTAATATGATAATAAATGGTAAGAAATCAAAGAAAAATAATATTAATGAAATAAATATAGTGGAGAGTAATTCATTAAATTTAGTAAATTGGGATATATTTAATTCATCAATTTCAAAAAATATAGATACATTATTTAATAAGTTTGTAATAGATAAAATTAATGAATATAAGTACAAAGTTAATCAATATAAATATAATATGATAAGTATAAAAAAAGTAAGAAAGGCAGAAAAATTATTAGGCAATATTTATAGTGGGTTTATTTTAGCAGTCCAAAGTTATGGTTTCTTTGTTGAGATAATAGAATTAAATGTGGAAGGTCTAGTACACGTCAGCACCCTTAATAATGATTGGTATGAATATAGATCAAGACAAAATCTATTAATTGGGAGGAAATCTAAGAAATCATATAAAGTTGGAGATAAAATAGAAGTTAAAATTATAAAAGTCGATATTCTTAAATATCAAATTGATTTAGAGTTAACATAAATAAATTTAAAAAATATATTATGGAAATATTAACCCACATAGAAAATATAAAGATAACTTTGTAGAATGATTTTTAAGAAAAAATTTTTACTATTAACTCTTTTATTAATAATATTCTTTCAAAGTTTATTATATACAAATAATAATCAGAAGACTTCATTTAGATACTTTAAATGGACTGCCCAGGAAGTAAGTATAGGTAACCTAATCATTATTTCATTTTTCTCAGGTTTATTTATAAGTACGTTATTAACTACTACAGTTTCGAGTTATAAAAAAAATACTTACGAAAATATAGAAGATAATTATGAACCTTTAAATAATGAAGAAGATATGAAATCTAATATTGAGATGCCACCACAAAGGGATATTAGAGATACTCAACCAACAATATCTGTTAATTACAGAGTGGTAAAAAATACTGAAGAAAATAACCTTAAAAGAGATCACAATTATTCAAATAGTCCTGATAATGGCGATGACTGGGATAACGATGAAAATGATTGGTAAAAAAATAGATACTTTAAATTATTAAAAAAGCTTATTTTAATTTATAATGAATTTAAATAGTTTTTATAAATGGAAAAAAATTTAGAATTAAATAACGACGTTAATAATAAAATATCTGACAGTACTAATAAGTCAAACTCTGGGGAAATAAAAGTACCAAAATCAGAAAAAATAGATCATCAAGGTACAGAAATCAATAAAAATAGCAGCAACTCAGAAAACAATCTTGATTCTAAAATTGACTTAAAAAATGATAATAATTCACCAGATAAAATTATTCCTAAGCCCAAGAAGGAACTTCCTATTGAGAAAAAACCATTCCAAGAATTTATTAATATGCATTTGATTCCTGCTTTAATTGATGAACTTAATCAAAGAGGATTAGAAATAAAAAATATTAATCTCGAAAACACCAGTAGACCTATTTCGGGAGACAAATGCTGGGTAATAAGCTGCGAAATTAAGGATACTTGTAGCTTTTGGCTATCCTTTGAGAAAGAGGATATAAGTTCATTAAAAAGTATTTCTTTATCCAAGCCTAATCACAAACCTAGCATTATTGAGTCATTTCTAATTGATGAAAAAAGAATAACCCTTAAATTAATCATTTCAAGAGTAATTCAGAGATTAAACGGGCAAAAGCTATTAGGAGTTAATTGATAAAAAAAGAATAACACCTAGTTAACTTTTTCCTCGAAAATACAAATCATAGTAAATAATAGTATTAATAAGTCAAAGTAAAGATGTCTCAATCAACTATTGAATCTAAAAATAAAAAAGAAATAAATAATGGAAAGATACCAGCAAAAGAAACCATTTTATCTCCAAGGTTTTATACAACTGACTTTGAGGCAATGGAAAATATGGATTTATCAATAAATGAGGAGGAGTTGGAAGCAATATGTGAGGAATTTAGGAAAGACTACAATAGACATCATTTTGTAAGAAATAGTGAATTTGAAGGGGCTGCAGAAAAACTAGATCCCGAAACAAGAGAACTTTTTGTTGATTTTCTTGAGGGAAGTTGTACTTCAGAATTTTCAGGTTTTTTACTTTATAAGGAACTTAGTAAGAGGATTAAAGCCAAAAACCCTCTTCTTGCTGAATGTTTTGCTCATATGGCCAGAGACGAAGCTAGACATGCAGGTTTCCTGAATAAGTCAATGAGTGACTTTGGACTGCAGTTAGATTTAGGTTTTTTAACAGCCAATAAAGATTACACTTATTTCCCACCAAGAAGTATTTTTTACGCCACTTATTTATCCGAAAAAATAGGTTATTGGAGATACATAGCAATTTATAGGCATCTCGAAAAGAATCCAGATAGCAAGATTTTTCCACTATTTAATTACTTTGAGAACTGGTGTCAAGACGAAAATAGGCATGGTGATTTCTTTGACGCATTAATGAAAGCACAACCACGTACCGTTAAATCATTAAGCCAAAAAATTACCATTGGGGGCTCTACCTTTACACATCCACTATTTGACTATTTCCATAGATTTAGATACTTTTTGAACAATCTTCCATTAACATCCAAGTTATGGTCTAGGTTTTTCTTACTTGCTGTATTTGCAACTATGTATGCAAGGGATCTGGGAATTAAAAAAGATTTCTACAGTTCATTAGGTTTAGATGCCAGAGATTACGACCAGTATGTTATTAACAAAACAAATGAAACTTCTGCTAGAGTTTTTCCCGTAGTACTAGACGTTTATGATAAATCTTTTTACGGAAGATTAGATAAAATAGTAGAGAATAATAAGGTTCTTTCGGATATTGCAAACAGTGATGGAAATATAGTATCTAAAACTTTTAAAAAATTACCTAAATATTTATCAAACGGTTACCAGTTATTAAGACTATACTTATTAAAACCTCTTGATAGCAAAGATTTCCAACCTTCGATTAGATAATCTTTCATACAGAGAAGATTTATAAACTCAAATGCTTTCGTCACAAATCAAATCAAATGAAATAATTTTTGGTAGTTGCAATAAAGATTTATTAGAAGAAATTATTTTCTATGGTATTGGACTTGGGGCTGATTTTGTAGAAATATTTATAGAGAATACAGACAACTCAAGCGTTCTAGCTGAAGATGATTTCATTACAAGTGTAAGTCCATCATTTGGAAGGGGTGCTGGTATTAGAATCTTCAAAGATAAAAAGGATGGATTTGTAAGTACAAATGATTTAACAAAGAATGGCTTGATGAGGTCGGTATCTCAGGCTATTGAGATGTTAGACATAACAGATAATAAAAAAAGAGAAGTATTTAACGGCCTAGATAAACATAGGGACTATAGTTTATCCAAGAAAAAATGGATTAATGAAGTTCCATCGATTCATGAGATAAGTGAAAAACTATTAGTCAGCACAAAGTCTCTTAAAAAAAATAATAAAATAATAACTAGAAAAGGAAGTTACTCAAGAAATCTTCAAGAGGTAATTATAGCCTCCAGCGATGGAACCTATGTATCAGATATTAGGTTGCATCAAACAGTTGGGCTCAACGTGATTGCTAGTGATGCCCAATATAGATCTAGTGGAAGTAGAAGATTTGGATCGTCAGGAATGCCTAATGAATTCAGATTATGGGATCACGAAAAAGCAGCTAATGATGTATTCGAAAGCTCAATGAACATGCTGTATGCAGATTATGTTGATGCGGGACAAATGCCTGTTGTGTTAGCTAATAAATTTGGTGGTGTTATATTCCACGAAGCCTGCGGTCATTTACTTGAAACTACTCAAATAGAGAGAGGAACAACACCATTTGAGAATAAATTGAATGAAAAAATTGCACATGAATCTGTAACAGCAATAGATGAAGGAATTTCAGAGGGATCCTTTGGTTCATTATCAGTAGATGATGAAGGTATGGAACCCGAAAAATCAGTTCTTATAAAAGATGGAATTTTAAAAAAATTCATATCCGACAGGGCAGGTGAATTAAGAACTGGCCATAAAAGAACAGGAAGTGGAAGAAGACAAAATTATTCTTTTGCTGCAGCTTCACGAATGAGAAATACTTATATAGCTAAAGGTGAGCACTCGAAAGAGGATTTAATCAATAGTATTAGTGATGGTCTTTACTGTAAATCAATGGGTGGTGGCAGTGTAGGTGCTACAGGACAATTTAATTTTGCAGTAGAAGAAGGATATCTTATTAAAAATGGAAAATTAACTAATCCAGTAAAGGGAGCAACATTGATTGGTGAGGCTAAAGAAGTTATGCCAAAAATATCAATGTGCGGAAATGACCTCGAATTAGCTCCTGGATTCTGTGGATCCATCAGTGGAAGTGTCAACGTAACTGTAGGCCAACCTCATATTAAGGTTGATTCAATCACTGTTGGCGGAAGATAGGATATGAATTCAAAAGAAATAACAACTCAAATCTCTGAAGCTGCAGATTCTCTAAATCTTAAAAAATGGGATTATGGTGCAAGCTTTTCTAATGATTATTCTGTCCAAGTTGATAAAGGTGAGGCTAAACAACTTAAGGCATCACAAAAGCAAATTATAACTATAAGAGTTTGGAACGAATCTAATTTAGTTGGTATTACAACAACTAGTGATATAAGTGAATCTGGTATTAAAAAAGCTCTAAATCAAGCAAATATTGCATCTGATTTTGGCAACAAGAATGAAAGAACAGAATTTTCACCACTAGCCAATGATCCTATTAAAGTTAAGGACTCAAAAAAAAGAAATCCTGTTGGTATAAAAAAATTACTTACTCTTTTAAGAGAAGCGGAAGTAAAACTATTAGAAAGCCATGAATCCATAAAATCTGTTCCTTATAATGGTCTATCTGAGAGTTTTTATGAGAGAGTTTATGCAAATAGTGATGGTGCCTTTCGGAGTTATACTAAAAGTCAAGCTGCACTCTATTTATATGCAAGAGCAGAAGAGAAAAATAAGAAACCTCGTAGCTCAGGTTCTGTAAAACTTGGATATGGAGTTGAAGATATAGATATAGAGTCGTGTATTAAAGACGCTTCTAATAAAACAGTTTCTCATTTAAATTATTCATCTATTAAAACTCATAAATATTTAATATGTTTTTCCCCTGAGTCTTTTTTAACGATCATTAATGCCTTTAGTTCAATGTTTAATGCTAGAAGCATTTTAGATGGAGTTAGCTTATCTAATAAAAATTCTATTGGAGAGAAACTATCTACAGAAGCACTTAATATTTATGATGATGGTCTTCACGAACAGAATATTTCTTCATCACCATTTGATGGAGAGGGAACTCCAACCAAAAGACTATGTTTAATTAACAAAGGGAGACTTGAAAATTTTATGCATTCTGAATCAACTGCAAGAATATTTAAAACAATGCCCACTGGCCACGCTGGACTAGGATCAAAAGTCTCAGTATCTCCTGATTGGATAGTAGTTGAGAAATCAGAGGAAAACTCAAATCTAAAAACAGCATTAGATCACTCTACTTATGAGGGAGAATTTGTTTATATTGAAGAATTAAATGCAATCCATGCAGGTGTCAGAGCAAGTCAAGGTTCATTCTCTCTTCCATTTGATGGATGGCTCTATAAAAACGGTAAGAAAATCTCAATAGAATCTGCAACTGTAGCGGGGGATATCAAATATCTTTTGAAGAATATAGTAAATATTGAATCAAACCAAGAAGTAACAACAAGTGGAATTTCTCCACATATATGGGTAGATGAATTATCAATAACTGGTGACGCGTGAGAATTATATTCTGGGGAACACCTGAATATTCAATTTTGAGCCTTGATATTTTTATTAAATCTAAGCACGAGGTAATTGGAGTAGTTAGCCAACCCGATAAGAAAAGATCTAGGGGAAATAAATTAATATCCTCACCTGTTAAAAGATTTGCCGAGCAAGAATCTATAAAAATTTATACTCCAGAAAAAATCAGGGGCAATATAGATTTTATAAATGAACTTAAATCACTATCATGTGATCTATTTATTGTTATAGCTTACGGGAAAATATTACCCAAAGAGATATTGGAAATCCCAAAATTTGGATGTTGGAACGCACATGCTTCATTACTCCCAAGATGGCGTGGTGCAGCCCCAATCCAATGGTCACTAATAAAAGGCGATGAATTTACTGGTGTAGGAATTATGAAAATGAATGAGGGACTAGATACTGGCGACTTATTATTGGAAGAAAAAATTAAAATTTGTAATGACGATAATTTAAATACACTATCAGAAAAACTTAGTATTTTATCTGCAAAATTATTTTTAAATGCCACATCACTAATCGAAGAAAATATTTATAAAAATACTAATTCTCAATTAACAAAACAAAATTCCCTTGGAAGAGAAATTACTTACGCAAGAATGATTGAAAAATCAGACTTTAGGGTTGATTGGGGTAATGAGGCAATTGAAATTTCTCAAAAAACAAAAGGATTATACCCACGAGCAAATACAACTTTTAGAGGTAAGAACCTAAAAATACTTAAAATCAAAGTTTTGAGTAGTGATGAAATTAAAAATGAAAAATACCTTTTCATGAGCAATTATTCAAGACCAGGTATTATTCTTGCTGTAATAGAAAATGAAGGGATAATAATTTCAACTAAAACTGATCCGATTATTTTGTTAGAAGCAAAACTTGAAGGCAAAAACATTTCTAGCAAAAAGCAATTGATACAACAGTTAAATCCAACAGTAGGTGAATATCTCTCAGATTAAGTTTTAGATTCTTTTTTAGAGAATCCCCAAATGAAGGCAAAAAGAATTAAAAAATAAAAATAATAGTCTGGAAGAATGGATTCTTTAATTAAAGTATTTAGTAAAAGTTTAATCCCCACTATTAAAATTGCTACGTAACCGGCTGTTTCTAATCTAGAAAATATATCCAGAAGTTTTAGGAAAATCCCCGATGTAAATCTTAAGGCTAATACTCCAATCACTGCTCCAAATATAATTAATATGTATTGATCACTGATAGCTACTGCAGTAGTGATACTATCTATTGAAAAAGCAAAATCAGTAATTGAAAGAAGCGCTACAACCCTTAAGAACCTAAAATTATTTTTATTATTATTTGTCCCATTTTCAGTGTTTTCTATATCTGAATTTAAAAAAACATTTGAGAAGAATAAGTATATTAAATAAAAACCAGCAAAAACTCTAATAAAAATAAACTTGAGAAGAACATTAGATAATATGATCAGAATAATCCTAAATAATAAAGATATTGTTATGCCAATATTTAAGGCTCTTGACCTTAATTCTGAACTGTCGAGGGATTTAGTAAGAGAAGCTAGTGCGACAGCATTATCTGCTGATAATAATAATTCTAGAGCAATTAATATTGGTAAAAGTGTAAAGATTTCATACCAACTGTCTACCTGATCTAGTGTGGGTATAAAAGAATTTATTGCAGCCGAATCCATAAAATATTATTCACAATCATTATAAAATCTAATATAATAGATCCGATATTGTATTCAAGATTAATATATATAAATGAGTTTAAAAACTTTAGTTGATTATATTTCGAACTCACAAATTACTTCTGAATTAATAAAAAGAATTTCAAAAAATAATGAATTAAATATTGTTGGTTCAAGTAGATATGCAAAATCAATAATCTTAGATAGCATCGCAAAAAAAGAGAAAAAAAATATATTATTAATTTGTCCTAATGTAGAAATTGCCTACAAATGGATTGGTTATTTTGAAAGTATAAATGATAAAGAAGTTTTATATTATCCTCCAACAGAACATCTACCATACTCATCAATTAATAAATCCAAAGAGATTGAATTTACTCAGCTTACTGTTTTAACCAAATTAAGAAAAAAAGAGAAAAGTGAACTTAATATTGTTATAACAACAGAGAGATCACTACAACCTCATCTAATAAATAAAAACTTATTAATTGAAAACAAGTTAGATTTGCAAAAAGGGGTTCAAATCGAGATTCAAGAATTAGCAAATAAACTAACTTTGCTTGGTTATACGAAGGATAATGTAACTTCAACAGAGGGATTCTGGAGTAGGAGAGGGGAAATAATAGATATTTATCCTGTAAATAATGAGTTTCCTATAAGATTGGAATTTTTTGATAATGTAATTGAGAAGATAAGAGAATATGATCCCCATACACAGAAAACATTAGAAAGTATAAATAATATTGAAATAATACAGGCTGGATTTGATTTGCTAATAAAAGATAAGTTAAATAATTTTTCTAAGAATGGTATTTTTAATTCAGAAGATATAAATAAAAATAATCTTGATCGTTATTTAGGAATAATTGAAAAACAACCCTCAAATATAATAGATTTTATTAATAGAGAAACAATTCTTGTAATTGATGAATTAGAAGATTGTACGAAATTTGCAAATAATTGGTATCTAGATTCAGAAAGTAATTTTGATAATTGTGAGTATGAATTAAATGAGAACCTTAAAAATAATGATATTGATTTAGAGGCCAAACCTAATTTACATTTAAAGTTTGACGAAATATTAAATTCTCTAGGAAATTTTAATTTGATAAAATTTTATGAATTTGAATCTAAAGTCAATATTGATAATAAGTTTTTGTTAAATGATAAAAGAATAAATTCATACTCTAAAAATATAGGAAAATTATCCAATGATATAAATAAAAATATAAAAAATAATGAAAAAGTATGGATATTATCCGCACAGCCATTAAGAACTAGGACTTTACTTTTTGAGCACGAATGTAATACAAACTTCTTAAACAATCCTAATGATATTGAAGAAGCATTTAAGTCAATTAATAATTCAACTCCTTTAATTTTAAAAAATAAGAACAATTATGAAATAGAAGGTTTTTATCTTCCGATATGGAAAGTTGTCCTGATAACAGATAAAGAATTATTTTCACAACAATCTCTTTTTAATAATGTATTCATCAGAAGAAAAAAAAGAAGTGTAAATTCAAATATAAATGTAAATAAGATTAGTCCCGGTGATTTTATTGTTCATAAAAATCATGGAATAGGAAAATTTTTAAAAATAGAAAAAATAAATATAACTGGAGATTCAAGAGATTATTTAGTCATTCAGTATCAGGATGGGAAGATAAGTGTTGCCGCTGATCAACTTGGTAGTGTTAACAGGTATAGATCAAGCGGAAAAATAAAGCCAAAAATAAATAAATTAGGAGGGACGGAATGGGAAAGAATAAAAGATAAAAATAAGAAACAAATCAAAAAAGTTGCCGTCGATATTTTAAAACTTTATGCAAAGAGAGAAAAATTAAAGGGGTACATTTACCCAGAAGATGGTCCTTGGCAAGATGAATTAGAGGAATCATTCCCTTATCAACCAACACCTGATCAAATTACTGCTGTAGAAGAAATAAAATCTGATATGGAAAGCGATAAGCCAATGGATAGGCTAGTTTGTGGAGATGTAGGATTTGGCAAAACAGAAGTCGCTGTTCGGGCTATTTTTAAGGCTATTACATCAGGTAAACAGGTAATATTACTAGCACCCACAACAATCCTAGCTCAGCAACATTGGAGAACAATAAACAATAGATTTACACCTTACCCAATAAAAGTATCATTACTCAATAGATTCAAAACCGTTAATGAAAGAAAGGAAATCTATGCAGGCTTGAAAAATAACAAAATTGATTTGGTTGTAGCTACGCACCAAATTTTAGGAAAAGAATTAGAAATTAAAAACTTAGGACTACTTGTTATTGATGAAGAACAAAGATTTGGAGTAAGGCAAAAGGAGAAAATTAAAAAAATCAAAACCAATATAGACGTTTTAACTCTCTCGGCAACTCCAATTCCAAGGACTCTTTATATGAGCTTATCTGGACTAAGACAAATGAGCTTACTTAATACTCCTCCTCCATCAAGAAGATCAATAAAAACATATTTATCTGAAATAGATATGGATGTTATAAGAACTGCCATTAATCAAGAACTTGATAGGGGAGGTCAAATTTTTTATGTTCTTCCAAGAATTTCTGATATTGATCAAGCTGTAAACAAATTAAAAAAAATGTTTCCAAGCTTAAAATTCATTGTTGCTCATGGGCGAATGAACGAAACAGAGCTTGAAAATGCAATGATTGCCTTCAATAATGGCGAAGTAGATCTAATGATATGTACAACAATAATTGAAAGTGGATTAGATATCCCTAAAGTAAATACAATTATTATTGAAGATTCTCACAAATTTGGTCTATCACAACTTTATCAACTTAGAGGAAGAGTTGGTAGAAGTGGAGTACAAGCACATGCTTGGTTATTTTATCCAAATATAAATAAAATTAATGACGCTGCGAAACAACGATTGAAAGCAATAAAAGATTTCTCGGAATTAGGAAGTGGATACCAACTTGCAATGAAAGATATGGAAATAAGAGGTGTTGGAAGTTTACTAGGAGAAGAACAAAGTGGAAAGGTTAATGCTATTGGATATGATTTATACATAGAAATGCTACACGAAGCAATTTCAGAAATAAGCGGTCAAGAAATACCAGAAGTTAGCGACACACAAATTGATCTTCCAATAAATGCATTTATACCTGCAACATGGATATTAAACAGGGAAGAGAAGCTTGAGGCTTACAAATCAGCTACTGAATGTTCTAATAATAATGAATTAACTGAATTAGCCACAGACTGGATTAATAGATATGGAACATTGCCCAAACCTGTTGAAGCATTAATTATGTTGATGAGACTGAAGTTACTCTCTAAAAGATGTGGATTTAGCAAAATTAAACTTAAAAAACCCAACATCGTTATAGAAACTAAATTGAAAAAATCTACTTTTAAAATACTTAGAAATTCATTACCTAGTGGAGTTCAGAATAAATTTAATTTTGAGCAGGGGGAACAATGGTCCTTAATAACTATAAGAGGTTTAGGAGTTACTGAAATTCAAAATCAAATTGATCAATTAATGTTTTGGTTTGGGTTATTTATCAAAGAAATAAATAATTTTGACAAAGAACTTCTTATCAAAAAAGAATAAATTATTAAAAAATTATTTTAAATCCGCGAAAGAGTTTATTTTCGGTTAGGTTTATAAGAAATTTTATTACATGGGTGAATATATAGACGTCGGAATTCAAAATTCGATTCTACCCTTATCAATAATTTTGTCTTCAATTATACTTGGTGCATATGCACTATTCGGAACAGAAGCAGAAAATGATGACGATGATTCTGATTCTGGTGGTGGTGGTTTAATGCAACCAATCTGAAATTATTTATAACTAATCATTCTCGTTTTTCTCTTTGTAATCCTAAATAATCTATAAAGAGAACCTGCCAATAAAATTAATGTAACCAAAGTAGAAGTCAAAAGAAAAATAACCAGAAAAATATCGTATAAATAAGAAAAAAGATCAATTATTAATATAAAAGATTTATTTAAATTAATAGGCAAATTTTGAAAAAGCATATTTTTATTAGGTATTAAATAATTTATATAAACTAAAAAAAGACTCATAAAAAACATAAATGCAGATTCAGTAAAAAGTCTTTTTTTAGATTTTCTTCTTAAACTTAATTTTTTTTTAAAAATATATTTATCCGACTTCTTATTTAAATTTGGGATGTTTAAATCTGCCATATATCAAAGCTCAAAGAATAAATTAATAATTATTCTAAAAAGAGAATTTTCCTATAATAACGTTTTTGTAGTAATGATGCTATTAAGTTTTTATTTTTGATTAATTAGTTCTTTTTTATCATTAACGACATCAGGATTATAAAAATACATAAAAGGTGAAGATATTAGAGTTAAAGAACAAATTGCAATAACCGGGTGTAGAAAAAAATTGAAAAGTTTAACTTTATTGTTTAAGCTAAATCTTACTTTTTTAGGAATATCATTAAAAACACCAGTTTTTTTAATTCTGACTCTTGATGATTCATTTAACTGATCAAAACAATTTATGATATCTGACAACAATGAATTGCCAATTTTTATAATTAGTGGTTTTACCTCTGGCTTAGAACTCTTAAGAACAAGGTTATGTATGTGTAGATTTTCGGCTTTTATATCAATCAATTTTGATTCATATAAAGGGTTTTCGTTATTTATTAGAAGATTTGAATAAATATAAAATGCCTCCATAATTGGCACTAAATGTTCAAGTTTACCTTCAATAAGTGGTTTATCAATTATGGTTAATTTCCATTGTGAAATTATTGATATTTGATCATTATTTTCATTATTTGAAAAATCGGGTAATCCTATGATTTCGAGATTAACTGAAGATTGATTAAACAATAATCTATTCTGCATGATATTAAAAATTGAATAAAAGCTTTTTCAACTTTTGATAACCCTGATTTGAGATGCAAAGTGATAATGTAAGCATTGACTTTATAATAATCTCATCATTTACAGTTTGATTTAAGAGTTTTTTTACTCTAATACTATTTATGTTAAACCTCTCGTTAATTAACTCTAAAAATCTTTTTTTAAAATCATTCCAAATAACTGAATTTTTTTCAAGATCTTCTTTAGATTGAAGTAACTCTCGGATATAAGGATATAAATATCTCGACATTTCAGCAGTAATTTTAATTAAGGCATCAAATTCCTCTGATTTAATATTGTTTTTCAAATATGATTTTCTCAATGGATTATTATTCCTAAGTTTCCAAATAGTTACTTTATTTGGCAAAACATCATTTAAATTAAGTCTATTTGATAAAGCGTAAAGGGATTGTATCCCATTTAAATCTATGGTCTCTAGGATTAATAAAAATAAATCAAGTTTCTCTATAGATTGCCTTGATATGTGATTTCCTTTTGTTAAAAAAGTAATTGTTCTTGATTAAGCTATAACTAAATTATAACAGAATTATTATTCCATTTTTTCAAATAAAAATGAATATAACTTATCAAGTTCTTCATTAGTTAGCATTCCATAACTCCATAATAAGATTGGTAATGAAGTATTATTTTTTATTGATAATTTCAGACCAAGTTCTATTGATGACTCATCTAAACCTATCTCTTCAAGTAAATAAATTATCATATTCTTTGATAAATAATTATTCATGAGTTTTATTTAATTCTTGAATAAATAAGAGATTTAGTCATTTGATTAAGGACTAACTTTCTTATAAAAATAAAATTATTTAATAGTAAAAATGAAAATTTTCTTATGGGAAATAAAAAATAGTTTCTATTTGCAAAAATACATATCAAAGAGTCAGTTATGATAATAGTAATGATAATATCTAAAATTCTGCGTGAAAAATACTTAAATTTAAATAACATCAAATGCATTTTAGTAACATCATTATTTTTGTTAAAAAGATCAAAAATAGTGTTAACATCTCTCCAGCAAACATTTAGACCCTGACCACCTACAGGATGAAATGTATGAAATGCATCACCTACAAAAACTAATTTTTTAAAATTAAAAAATTGAAAATTTAATGATAAAGAAACAGGAAATATATTAAATTCACCAATTATTTGATCTATCTTAAATTCATCAGGCAGTAAAGTTGATAAATTATCCATTAAAAAATTCTTATCAGAATTTAACCTCTCAATTGACTTTAATGTACTGGAAGTCCAAATCACTTGATATAAGTTTTTTTCTAAAGGTAATAATGCAAGAGGTCCTTCTTTTCTAAAAATTTCGTAAGCACGCTTTTCACAATTACCCCTAAGAGAAACCTTAAAAGTTAAACAGGACTGATTATAAGATCTTTTTATATTTATAAAATCGAACAATTTTTTATCAAGAGAGTTTGCTCCTGTAGAAAAGAATTGGTAATCAAATACAATTTTTTTATTTAATAATTTCTGTGGCGACATAAAAAAAATATTTTCATAATTATCAATCTCTTGAAAAAATACGTTCATGAGATCCGAATGTTTAACTACCCAGCCAATATTTTCAGCAGAACTTATATCATCATCTAAATCAGAAGTTGATAAATTGGTAAAAGAAGAAGTTACGCTATCTGAAATTGAAAGGGTATCAAAGCCAAATAAATATGGTTCTAATTTTTCCCAAAGTCTGAATTTAGATAAGATTTTTCTTGTTGAATGAGTAATTGCATAAGTTTTATCTTTATCAATTAATCTATCTTTTGTTAATAAATCAGTTAAAAAAATATTGCAATCAAATTTTGAAAGTGCAATTGAAAGTAATAAACCTGTAGGACCAGAGCCAACAATTTTAAAATTGAATTTATTTTGCATCAGATAATATTAATTTCAACTATCTATTCAAATAAATATAGCAAATTTCCTCAAATGCTGGTCTTAATAAGTAGGGGTACTCTCCAACCCATAAATTAATTTCTGGCAACCAGGCATCGGTCAAATAAAAATCTCTGTCAAAATTGCGATTATCAGATGTTAATAAACATCTGATGCTCGAACCCACTCTAATTTGACTATGTTTATTTTCCATAGGGAAACTTAACTTTTCTAAATAACCATCTTCGTCTTCTAATTCGAGTACTAACCAAGTCCTTTTATTTTCGATTACTTCTAATCTCCCTTGCCTATTAGATTGTTCTCTAGAACTTTCAATCTTTTCTGTTTTATAGATATCTGATACGTAACCATCAAATATAGAAAAAAATTTATATTTTCTTATTCGTAAATTTTTTCTACTTGATTCAAGAATTGGGCCCCACATAATATATAAAAAGAAGGCGACACAAAGCAATAACCAAAAATTATTTGTTTGATCTCCAGTTGAGCTAATAATTAATGAGATAAATCCACCAATTGAGGAGACTATAACTCTTTGAAGAATTTTTCTTGGATTACCCAAAGCATATTTAAATTGACTTCCAGTACCAACCGCAGGAATAAGTTTTGAAATTTGATTTGAATTAATTGGAATTAGCATTTTAAAAAATCAATTTTTCAAGTCCGTAAACTAGAGATTCATATTTACCTATTTTTTTAATAGCCTGTAAAACACCCGGCATATATGCCTTTCTATCAATAGTGTCATGCTTAATTGTGTAAGTTTCACCAGGAGATCCCATAATTACTAATTGATGGGCTAATAATCCTGGCAATCTTACTGAATGAATATTTATTCCTGAATCTCTGAGTCCTCCTCTCACACCTTTCAATGACTCAGACTCTTTGACTAAACCATGATTAAATTTCTTTGGATATTCTTCAATCATTTCTGCAGTTTTTATACATGTTCCACTAGGAGAATCTGCTTTTTGATTATGATGCATCTCTATTAATTCAATATTGTCATAAAACCTTGCAGCGACAGAAGCTGCCTGTTGAAGAAGAACCATACCTACTGAAAAATTAGGTATTATCGCACAACCAACAGATGCTTTCTGAGCAAAAATAGACAAGTCTTTTATTTGGGAAAGAGTAAGACCTGTGGTTCCTACGACTGGCGATATACCATATGCGATAGCTGATCTGGTATTTTCATAAACAGAATCAGGATGAGTAAAGTCAACCAAGACTGGTTTAATATTTTCATTTCTGTAATTTTGACTAACAGAACATAAAGTTCCCTCAAAATCATTTGAAACAAAAACTTCACAACTTTTTACCTTTAATAATTCAGAAATATTTGACCCATTGTTCTTATCGTTTATGTCAATTGCTGCAACAAGTTCACAATCTGTAGAATTTAATACTGTATTCACAACTTCGCTTCCCATTCTACCTAAAGCTCCAGATACTAGTACTGGTATAGGTTTTTTAGAATTTTCAATCATTTTTGTAAAAAATTTTTTTTTAAAGGTTGTTACACGCTATTTATATTGCACACAATAACGTCTTTTCATTCGTAGGCTGGTAAAAATACTTAAATAAAATCAATGTTTACGCAGGTCCGCTCGGCAAACCGCAGAGTATCTCCTGTTGAGGATAACAAACACAAAGTTGTAATAAAAGCTGTTTATGTTGTCCTTGAGCCACAATACCAAAATTCCTTAACGGAAGCTGCAAAGTCAATAAATGAAATGAATGGCCCAATAGGTATAGACCTTAGCGGCTATCTTATAGAAGAACTTAGAAATGAAAAGAATTTTGAGGATTTTAAAGAAGATATAGCAAATGCAGATATATTTGTTGCTTCCCTAATATTTATAGAAGATCTTGCGCAAAAAGTAGTTGATGCAGTTTCTCCATATAAAGACAAACTTAAAGCATCGATTATCTTTCCCTCTATGCCTGAGGTCATGAGATTAAATAAGTTAGGCTCATTTAGCATGAATCAACTTGGTCAATCTAAAAGTATTATCGGAGATTTAATAAAAAAGAAAAAAGAATCTGATGGAGCAAGCTTCCAAGATTCAATGTTGAAATTATTAAATACTCTTCCCTCAATACTTAAATATCTGCCTGTAGAAAAAGCTCAAGATGCAAGAACCTTTATTCTTAGTTTTCAGTATTGGTTAGGCGGCACCACTGAGAACTTAAAAAACTTCTTGTTAATGATATCTGAAAAATATGCAGTTTCAGAAAACATAAAAGAGCAAATAGAAGAATTCAAGATACAGGACCCTGAAACATTCCCAGATTTAGGAATTTGGCATCCTCTAGCTCCTTCTATGTTTGAGAGTCTTCAAGAATATCAAAATTGGGAAAATAACAGGCAAGATATCCATCCTAAAGATGACAAAACGCCAACAATAGGATTAGTACTTCAAAGGAGTCATATAGTTACTGGAGATGATGCACATTACGTTGCTGTTATTCAAGAATTGGAATATAGAGGAGCCAGAGTACTTCCTATCTTCTGTGGGGGTCTAGATTTTTCTAAACCAGTAAATGAATTTTATTTTGATTCAATTAATAAAGATATACCTATTGTAGATGGAGTTGTATCTTTAACAGGGTTTGCACTAGTTGGAGGCCCAGCAAGACAAGATCATCCTAAAGCTATTGACGCTCTAAAAAGGCTAAACAGACCTTATATGGTTGCACTTCCATTGGTTTTTCAGACCACTCAAGAATGGGAGGATAGCGACTTAGGATTACACCCAGTACAGGTGGCGCTTCAAATTGCAATTCCAGAACTAGATGGTGCTATTGAACCTATCATTCTCTCAGGTCGTGACGATGCTACAGGTAAGGCTCATACACTACAAGATCGCGTTGATGTAATCGCTGAAAGAGCTATAAAGTGGTCAACTTTACGAGTAAAGAAAAGAAAAGATAAAAAATTAGCCATTACAGTATTTAGTTTTCCTCCAGACAAAGGAAATGTCGGAACAGCTGCATACTTAAATGTTTTCGGTTCAATTTACAGAGTACTTCTTGAAATGAAATCGAAAGGATATCAAATAGAGGGACTTCCCAGCAATTCGAAAGAATTAATGGAAAAAGTAATTAACAACCCTGAAGCAATGGATGGTTCTCCAGAATTAAATATTGCTCATAAAATGTCAGTAAAAGAATACGAGGAATTCACACCATATTCACAAAGACTTGAAGAAAACTGGGGTAAACCTCCTGGCAATTTAAATAGTGACGGACAAAATCTTCTTATCTATGGAAAACATTTTGGAAATGTTTTTATAGGAGTACAACCTACTTTCGGTTATGAAGGGGATCCAATGCGATTACTTTATTCAAGAAGTGCTAGTCCTCATCATGGTTTTGCTGCTTACTACACTTATGTAGAAAAAATCTGGGCAGCTGATGCTGTTCTACACTTTGGGACTCACGGTTCACTTGAATTTATGCCTGGCAAACAGATGGGTATGAGTGATACATGCTATCCGGATTCTCTCATTGGATCATTGCCTAATTTGTATTACTATGCAGCAAATAATCCTTCTGAAGCAACAATTGCAAAGAGAAGAGGCTACGCTTCAACTATTAGCTATCTAACTCCTCCAGCAGAAAATGCTGGACTCTACAAAGGACTTAAAGAACTCAGTGAACTTGTTGGTTCCTATCAACAACTTAGAGAAAATAGTAGGGGAATTCAAATTGTTAATGCAATAGTCGAGACTTCTAAGCAATGCAATCTTGATAAAGATGTTGAGCTCCCTTCAAAAGACGTAGAAGAACTTTCTCTAGATGAAAGAGATCTATTTGTTGGTAATATCTATAAACAGTTAATGGAAATAGAAAGTAGATTATTACCCTGTGGTCTTCATACTATTGGAGAAGCCCCAACAGCTGAAGAAGCTGTAGCAACCCTTGTAAATATTGCTTCATTAGAAAGAGAGCAAGAGGGCTTAAGATCACTCCCAGGACTTCTCGCAGAGTCCTTAAATCTGACTATTGACCAAATTTATGATGGGAATAATAAAGGTGAACTCAAATTTGTAGAGTTAAATGAAAAAATCATAAAGACAGCAAGAGAATCAATATTTGCAATGGTTAACTCCTTAAAAATTGTTGATGGTAGAGTTTATTTAGAAAAATCACTTCTTGCTAAACTTTTTGACTTTCTAAAAGTATTTGGTCTAAATCTACCAACTCCATGGTTAAGAGTTTGTAGATTAAATGGATTTAATGAAGTAAATCAAACAGAATTAAATAAATTATTTGATTATTTACTCTTCTGCTTAGAACAAGTTTGTGCAGATCAAGAAATGGATAGCCTCATTAAAGCATTAGATGGAAATTATGTTTTACCAGGACCAGGAGGAGATCCAATAAGAAATCCAGGTGTTTTGCCTAGCGGTAAAAACATCCATGCATTAGACCCTCAATCAATACCAACTACTGCAGCTGTCGCTGCTGCAAAGTCTGTCGTTGACAAATTAATTGAAAGACAAAAGGAAGAACAAGGTACTTGGCCTGAAACAATAGCTTGCGTTTTGTGGGGTACTGACAACATTAAAACTTATGGAGAATCACTGGCACAAATCTTATGGTTTGTAGGGGTAAAACCAAAACCAGACTCTGTTGGAAGGATCAACAAATTAGAATTAATTCCTTTAGAAGAATTAGGTAGGCCCAGAATAGATGTGGTAGTAAATTGTTCTGGGGTATTTAGAGATCTATTTATTAATCAAATGGCGTTAATAGATCAGGCTGTAAAGTTAGCTGCCGAAGCTGATGAGCCATTGGAGTCAAATTTTGTAAGAAAACATTCATTAGAACAAGCAGAAAAAGAAGGCTCTTCAATCAGAGAAGCTTCGTCGAGAGTATTTTCTAATGCTAGTGGTAGCTACAGTTCAAATGTTAATTTAGCTGTAGAAAATTCAACTTGGGAGGAAGAAAATGAATTACAAGAAATGTATTTATCTCGCAAGACATATGCTTTCAATGCTGATAATCCAGGTGAAATGAATCAAAAAAGAGAAGTATTCGAATCTGTCATGAAAACAGCAGATGTTACATTCCAAAACCTTGATTCCTCAGAAATTTCTCTTACAGATGTAAGTCATTATTTTGATTCAGATCCAACCAAATTAATTAAAACGCTTAGAGACGACGGAAAAGAACCTAGTAGCTACATAGCAGATACCACTACTTCTAATGCTCAAGTCAGGACACTTGGAGAGACTATCAGATTAGATTCAAGAACAAAACTTCTAAATCCCAAATGGTACGAAGGTATGCTTAAATCTGGTTATGAGGGAGTAAGAGAGCTTTCTAACAGACTTAATTATACCCTCGGTTGGAGTGCGACTAGTGGTCAAGTAGATAATTTTGTGTATGAAGAAACTAATGAAACATTTATAAATGACGAAGAAATGAGGAAAAGACTAATGGATTTAAATCCAAATAGTTTTAGAAGAATAGTGGGAACTTTACTAGAAGTGAATGGTCGAGGATATTGGGAAACTTCAGACGAAAATATTGAACAGTTAAAAGAACTTTACCAAGAGGTTGAGGATAAAATTGAAGGTGTCAAAGAATAATTACCATCTATTTTCTGTAAATCCTATCCGCAACTTTGAGAATTTGAAAGTTCATCTTCACATTATGAACTCTCACAATATCGATATTAAACTGTGAACAGAGGCAACTTATTGCTAGTGTGCCTATATCCCTTTCTTTAGGATTTATTTCATTTAAAATTTCTCCTATAAATCTCTTCCTTGATGCGCCAATTAAAATTGGTAAATTTATAGTTTTAAATACATCCAAGTTTCTTAAAATATCGAGATTTTGATTTATATCCTTTGAAAAACCAATACCCGGATCCACAATGATATTATCTTTAGATATATTTTTATCTAAAGCATTTTTTATCAAATTCTCAAGTGAGAACTTAACTTCACTCAATAGATTATCGTATTTTGAAAGTTTATTCATATTTTGACTATTTCCTCGGCTATGAGTTATCACGAATGGGCAATTAAAATATGAAACTACATCCAGAATTTCCTTATCCCTTCTTCCTCCAGTAACATCATTTATCCAATTAGCGCCATTTAAAAGAGCTTCGTAAGCTACCTCAGAATTAAAAGTATCAATAGAAATTAAAACATCTGGATATTCAGATTTTATTAATTTCAGATAGGGAATCAATCTTTTTATTTCTATATTAGAACCAACTTCTTCAGCCCCAGGTCTCGTACTCTGAGCACCAAGATCGATAACATCTACACCATTACATAAAAAATGATTAACTTGATCTAAAAATTTTTTTGAAGAATTTAAATCTCCACCATCACTAAATGAATCAGGAGTTAAATTAATAACCCCCATAATTGAAGTTTTCTGTCGCCAGCCTTTTGGCCATGGGTTTTTATTATTGATAATTTGCAATTCTTGCAAAATTATTTGGATCTAATGAAGCCCCTCCAACTAAGACTCCATCTATATCACTCATTGACATTATTTCGTCAATATTATTAGGTTTAACTGATCCTCCATATTGAATAATTACATCATCGAAACCTATTAATCTTCGAATCATGGAACATATCTTATTAGCATCTTTAGCCTCACATGTTTTACCTGTCCCAATAGCCCAAATTGGCTCATATGCAACAATTAAATTTGATGGATCTGTATTTTCAAGCCCTTGTTCAACCTGTCTAGTAATAACCCTATCAGCTTCTCCTCTCTCTCTTTGTTCTAATGTTTCTCCAACACAAACTATTGGAGTAAGTCCACTAGATTGAGCAAAAACTGCTCTTTTATTAATTTGTTCATCACTTTCACTAAAATATTTCCTTGGTTCACTGTGACCAACTATTGCATATGAGACTCCATGTTCAAGAAGCATTTTTGGAGATATTTCCGCAGTAAATGCTCCTTCATCTTCCCAATGAATATTTTGACTAGAAATATCTAAATAATCAAAGTCAGAATGATTAGAGAAGGTTGAAATAGCTGTAAAGGGTGGTGCAATGACGACTTTACGATCATCCCTTATGTTTTTTATTAAAGGTATAAACTCTTCCAAATAAGACTTAGCTTCAGCACAAGTCATGTGCATTTTCCAATTACCAGCAATAACAGATTTTCTCAAAATACTATCTCCAAGAAAATTATATTAATATAAATTGAGTTGAATAGGCCAACTATTCAAAAATTAATTCATTTTTTAGAAATATAACTTTATCTCCTTTATTTAATTTTCTGCCTCTCCTAGTTTCAATTACACCATTAACTTTGACAGAGCCAGATTTAATAAAGATTTTTGCCTCTCCACCAGAGGAGACCAAATTTTTCCATTTTAAGAATTGATCTAATTTCATTGTTTTTTATACCCAAAGATATTGATAAAGTAGGATAAATACTAAAATATATAATATCTTGAGACTAATACCACCAGTCAGACCATATTCAAATAGGTTTATAAAGGGATTCATATGCATGCTTATTTACGTAGCTTGTTGGCCTTTACTAGCTTATTTAGCTGGAAACTTAATCCCAGCAATTGGATCTGGAGATCTTTCAAAAGTTTCTAACATAATAGTTAATTCTTTATTAGTATTTTTAATTCAAAAAACTGCTCAATTTGGGCAGGATGTTTTTATAGCAAAACCATCTTTAGAAATTAGCGAAGTAATGAGAGGAAATTTATTTAGCAGAATTCAAAAAATAGATATGAATTCATTTGAGAATATATCAGCTGGAGATATCACATATAGACTGACAGAAGATGCCGATAGAGTAAGCGAAGTTATTTATAAAACAGTCCAGGATACTATTCCGTGTACCTTACAACTATTAGCGGTAATAATATATATGTTTTATTTAGATTGGTCACTCACATTATCAACGTTTGTTTTGGCACCATTAATTATTTTTTCAGTTAATAGTTTTGGAAGAAGAGTTTTATTCGCATCTGAAAAGAGTCAAGAATCAACAAGTAATTTAGCAGGATTAATAGGTGAATCAATAAATGGAATGTCGACGATAAGAGCTTTTGCTGCAGAAAATTGGATTAAAAATAGATTTTATAAAAAATTAAGTGCAAATAAAAAAGCAAAATATAAAACATTAAAATTACTAGCATTTCAGCATCCAGTTGTCGGCTTTATAGAAGCATTTGGAATATTAGCGATATTAGGTTTAGGAGCGGCAAGAATTAACCTAAGTCTTTTAACTAGTGAAGAATTTAGTAGTTTTTTTGCTGCAATATTGATGCTCATTGATCCAATAAGTCATGTAAGTACAAATTTTAATGACTATAAACAGGCAGAAGCCTCTATAAAAAGGTTGAAAAACATAAATCTAGAACCTATCGAAGATGATAAAGATAATTTAACAAGGATAGCTAATATTGAAGGTAAAATTAGTTTCAAAGAAGTTAATTTTGAATACAAAAAAGATAATCAAGTTCTTAAAAATATAAATTTAGAAATAAAAAAAGGTAAAGTTACAGCTTTCGTTGGAGCCTCAGGTGCAGGTAAAAGTACAATGATGGCATTGATATTGAAATTTATAACTCCAAATAATGGAGACATTTTTATTGATGATAAAAATTTGAAATTATTAGATACAAAAGATATAAGAAAAAATATTGCATTAGTACAACAACAGCCTTTTTTATTTTCAGGAAAAATTATTGATGTAATAAGAATGGGAAGGAGTTTTACCACAGAAGAAGTTATTGAATCAGCAAAGAAAGCAAATGCTCACCACTTCATTCAAAAACTTCCTGATAAATATGAAACCAAGATAAATGAAAGAAGCTCAAATTTCTCAGGTGGACAGATCCAGAGGATTGCAATTGCTAGAGCAATCCTAGGGAACCCATCAATTCTTCTTTTAGATGAGGCTACAAGTGCATTAGATGCAGAGTCAGAGTCAGAAGTTCAAGAAGGGCTTAATAGAGCTATGAAAAATAGAACTGTAATTGTAATAGCTCATAGATTAGCCACTACTCAAGAGGCAGATAAAATAGTTGTCTTTGATAAAGGCGAAATTATTGAAGTTGGCAAACATATTGATTTACTAAATAAAAAAGGCATTTATAAAGAATTATGTGAAAAACAATTGATTAAAAAATTATAACTCTATCTTATTTATTAAAAAGTTAAATCCATGAGTGAAAACACAAATGATTCTTCCAAACCAGTTTTAACCTTTGAAGGAAAGAAATATTTGATAAATGAACTTTCTGATGACATAAAAGAATCTATAAAAGGACTACAAATAGCGGAAACACAACTTAAGATGCATGAAGATACTTTGAAATTACTTTCAATTAGTCGAAACTCTCTAGCTAATCAATTAAGAGAAAAACTAAAAAACTTATAGTAAAGCTTTAATAATTATGGATTTCTTGTAGAGAGTAAATATCAATTCTATTACTTTGCAACGCTTTGATTGCTTTAATGGCTGCCTTAGCTCCAGGTATCGTTGTAAAAGTTGGAATATTATATTCTAAAGCAGCACGTCTTAGATATGCATCATCATGAAGAGCCTGCGATCCTATAGGAGTATTTATTATTAATTGAACAAGCCCCGAACGAATTAGATCCTCTATATTTGGTCTACCTTCATGTACTTTTAGCACTTCTTCAACTTGAATATCTAAATCAACCAAGAATGAGGCTGTACCTTTCGTTGCGATTAATTTAAATCCTAAAGTCAACAATTCCCTAGCAATTTCTTCAAGATTTTTTTTATCTAAATCATTAGTAGACAAAAAAGCTACTCCCTCAGTAGGAACACCATTTCCTGCTGCCAATTCCGATTTAGCATAAGCAATTCCGAAATCTTCAGCTAAACCCATTACTTCTCCAGTAGATCTCATTTCAGGACCAAGGAGGGTATCAGATCCAGGAAATCTTTTGAAAGGCAACACAGCTTCTTTTACTGCCTGATATTTTGGAGAAAATTCTTTGGTAAAATTAATATCTTCTAATCTAAAGCCTAGCATTAACTGGGTAGCTAATTTTGCAACAGGTTTACCGATGGCCTTTGAAACAAATGGGACCGTTCTAGAAGCTCTTGGATTTGCCTCAAGAATAAATAATTTGTTTTCATTATTATTTAAATTAGTAACTGCAAATTGCAAATTAATTAAACCAACAACATTTAATCTTTTTGCAATTAATTTAGTCCAGTTCTTTACTTTCTCTAATGTGGATGTTGAAAGAGAGATGGATGGTAAACAACAAGCTGAATCGCCAGAATGAATCCCTGCAGGTTCCACATGTTCCATTAGACCAGCTATTACAACTGAACCTTCTGCATCACATAAAGCATCAACATCTATCTCAATGGCATTATTCAAATATTGATCAAGAAGGATTGGATGATCAGGCGATACCTTGACTGCCTCAGAGATGTATCTCGATAATTCCTTCTCATCTTTAACAATTTCCATTGCTCTTCCTCCTAAAACGTAGGAGGGTCTTACAACCAATGGGAATCCAATATTTTTTGCTACTGTTTGTGCTTCATTTTGATTACGCGCTATTCCATTTAAAGGTTGCCTAATCCTTAATTCTTCAAGTATTTTTGTAAATTCCTCCCTATCTTCAGCTAAATCGATAGAGATTGGAGAAGTCCCAAGAATTTTTGATCCAGTTTTAACCCCATAATTAGATTTAAGCCATTCAAATAAAGGTAATGATAATTTCAGCGGGGTTTGCCCACCAAATTGAATAATCAAACCATAAGGATTTTCAGCTTCTATTATGTTGAGTACATCTTCCAAAGTTACAGGTTCAAAATATAAAATATCGCTAGTATCGTAATCAGTTGATACAGTTTCAGGGTTACTATTAACCATTATTGTTTTGTAACCATTTGTAGAAGCTTGATATGACGCATGACAACAACAGTAATCAAATTCTATTCCCTGACCAATTCTGTTTGGACCTCCTCCAAGAATCATGATTTTTTCTGATTCTTTATTTTGCGAAATTTCGCTATCAAAAGTTGGAGCATTTAAATTAAAGAAAGACTCCTCGTATGTTGAATAATGATAAGGAGTTGAGGATGAGAACTCTGCGGAACAAGTATCAACAGTTTTATATATTGGTAATATATTCAATTCTTTTCTATATCTTCTTACTTCAAAAAAATCAGAATTAGTTAACTTAGCTATCTGCTGATCTGAAAAGCCTAATTGTTTAGCATTTAGCATTAAATCTCTATCTAGATCATGAAGTTCTTTCCCTTTCAAAATATCATTTTCAAAATCAAAGATATGACGTAATTTTTCGATAAACCATAAATCTATATTAGTAACTTCTTGAATAAAAGAATTAGTTTTCCCTAGCTCCATAGCTTTTTTAACTATGAGAATTCTTTCCGATGTGGGGTTTCTTAAACTATTCTTTATTTGATTCTCGCTCTTAAATTCATCTAGCAAATCACATTCCCAGCCAAAAACACCTACTTCTAAGGACCTTAATGCTTTCTGAAATGATTCTTCAAAAGAGCGACCAATTGCCATTGACTCGCCTACGGATTTCATGGCAGTGCTTAAGGTATTTGACGAACCTTTAAACTTTTCAAAGGCAAACCTAGGAATTTTGGTAACTACATAATCAATTGAAGGTTCAAAACATGCAGGTGTTTTTTTTGTAATGTCGTTAATAATCTCATCAAGTGTGAAGCCAACCGATAATAAGGCTGCAATCTTTGCTATGGGAAATCCAGTTGCTTTACTGGCCAAAGCAGAGGATCTACTCACGCGAGGATTCATTTCTATTACAATTACTTCTCCATTAGTAGGATTTATTGCAAATTGAATATTACTTCCTCCGGTTTCAACGCCTACCTCTCTAATAATTTTCAATGACAAGTCCCTCAATCTCTGATACTCCTTATCTGTTAAAGTCTGCGCAGGAGCTACAGTAATCGAATCTCCAGTATGGACACCCATTGGGTCTAAATTCTCAATGCTGCAAACTATTACTACGTTATCTGCAGTATCTCTCATCACCTCTAATTCAAACTCCTTCCATCCAATAAGTGATTTTTCAATCAATATTTGATTACTTGGACTTTCCTCTAAACCTGTTTTACACAATTCGATAAATTCTTCAAGGTTAAAAGCTATTCCACCTCCTACACCACCTAAAGTAAATGCAGGCCTTATTATAAGAGGATAAGAGTTAATTTTTTGTGATACTTCTTTAGCTTCATGTAAGTTAGATGCTATACCAGATGGACAAACATTTATATTTATTTTTTCCATCGATTCTTTAAACAGCTTTCTATCTTCAGCTTTATTAATAGCTTTTAAGTCAGCACCAATTAACTCAACATTATTTTTTTTCAAGAAATCTAACTCTGATAACTTAACGGCAAGATTCAAAGCGGTTTGACCTCCCATGGTGGGAAGAATTGCATCCGGTTTTTCTCTTAAAATGATCTGAGAGACAATTTCAGGAGTCAATGGTTCAATATATGTTTTGCTAGCGATCTCAGGGTCAGTCATTATTGATGCCGGATTTGAATTTATCAAGATAATTTCATAACCAGCTTTTCTTAAAGCTTTACAAGCTTGAGTGCCAGAGTAATCAAATTCGCATGCTTGTCCTATAACAATCGGGCCTGAACCTAGAATTAGAATTTTTTTAAGATCACCTCTTTGAGGCATAATTTAAAACGTTCATTTATTTCATGCTACTTATAAATCATCAGATTTTAATCAAGTTACTTGAAAAGCAACATTTGTTTCTATAGTATTGAAAGAAATTAATTATTTATGAGCGAACTTCAGCGACTTAAAAGTTTGTTGCCTCCAGAGAATGAAAGTTGGGTATTTATTGAAGCTGCTGCTGCTATAGACCCACCTTTAATAACGCTTGAGGAAATTGGTCGTGACGAAGTAGAAATACAAATAGATTTAGATGAATGGGATAACTTTGCAATTGACCACAGAAATTTATTATTTTGGCACGAAGTAGGAAAAATTCAAAATGACACAATTCCTAGAGATGGATGGGAAATGGCTGCTCTTGCTATAGGGCTTGGAGGAGCGATAGGGGAGTTGTGGGTACAAGATGGGCTACTTTTATTACTTGCTCTTGGTTTATCAAGTTTTGCAGGCTATCGATTATATATAAAAAATAATTCTGAAAAAAAACTCCAAGATGCTATTTTTGCTGATGAAAGAGCTATAGATCTTGCTTGTAGATTTGGATACAGTATCCCAAATGCTTATAAAAGTCTTGGCGGAGCATTGAAGGAGTTAATTGAGAAAACTCGAAGAAAGAAAAAGAGAAGTTTCTTTGAGGATAGATTAGATGCCTTAAGAAAAAGTGCAGAAAAAGCTAGATCAGAATTGTCTCAGCAAGAAGGTTCAGAAAAATCAGTTTCTAGCGAAAATGTATATGGACAATAAAAGTTTGGTTTTAATGGCAGCTAAAGCTTGTGATGAAAAAAAGGCCAAAGATATAAAACTTATAAAAATTGACAAGGTGTCATTCATAAGTGAATGGATATTGATCGCAGAAGGGTTATCAGATGTACAAGTTAGATCCATAACTAACTCTGTAGAGGGAGAGCTGAGAGAGAAGGCTAAAGTTGAACCAATAAGGAAAGAAGGAGTTAATGAAGCAAAATGGGCTTTACTAGATTACGGTGATTTGATTGTAAATATTTTTCAACCAGAAATAAGGAGATTTTATGACCTTGAATCATTCTGGAGTAATGGAGATAATCTTACATTTCCATAATTATTTTATGAACGAATCTAAATGTCCTGTACCTAGAGAGCAACAACCCACAAATGAATTCATTGAGTTATCAAAATCTATCATTTTTTCTTGGCCAAAAACAAAAAAATCACTAATTCTTATATTGATTAAATTCTGGTTAGGTGCTTTTGTTCTATTTCTTATTATTTCATCAGGAAGCGTATATTTTAAAACTTCTCTTTTAAAGTATATTTTATTGAGTTTTTTTAGCAGCCTATCAATACCTCTCTTGATTTCTGTCAGATTATATCTTGGTTGGAATCATGTATTTAGGAGATTGACATCTGAAAGAGTTGAGTACGAAGAATCCGGTTGGTATGACGGTCAAGTCTGGATAAAGCCATTAGTTTTAAAAGAGAAAGAATCACTTATTGCTTCAGTTGAAGTTAAGCCTATTTTGAAAAATCTAATTCAAATTTTTTCTATTATCTTATTCTTAGGTTTATCAGGAATATTGCTTTTTCAATATAATAATTTTTAAATGAGTTCAAATTTCAAAAACCTCTACACATCAAATAATCCTCCTTTACAGGCAACCTTAATGAGAGGATCAAATATTGAGTCAATCCATAAAATCCATGCTGTTATTACCGACAAAAAAGGGAGAGTTTTAATGTGTGCAGGAAATCCCGAATATAAAAGTTTCATAAGGTCTGCATTAAAACCTTTTCAGGCTATCCCTTTTGTTAGCAGTGGAGCTGCATCTAAAAACAATAATGATTCAAAGTCAATTGCATTAGCATGTGGTTCACATAGTGGATCAAAACTTCATTCAAGGCAAGCCTTTAAAATTTTATGGGATCATGACATTGATATTAATAACCTGAAATGTCCAAAAACAAAGACAAGTCCTTTAGAACATAATTGTTCAGGTAAACATGCTGCTTTTTTAGCTACATGCAAAAAAATGAATTGGCCATTAGATAGTTATTTAAAGGGGGATCATCCACTTCAAATCGAAATATTCAGAATTGTTTCTGAATTACTGGAAATTCCCATATCTGAAATAATTGCAGAACGTGATGATTGTGGTGCCCCAACTCTTTATCTAAAATTATTAGAAATGTCCAAGTTATATTCGCTTCTAAGCAGTTCAGACAATGCTGAATTAGAACAAATAAGTAGAGCTATGACAACTAACCCAATAATGATAAGTGATAACAATAAATTCGATACAGAAATAATTAAGGCTTCTCATGGACAAGTAATAGGTAAAGGTGGTGCCGAGGGAATTCAGTGCCTATGTAAGGTAAATGAAGGTATAGGATTGGCTTTAAAAGTAGAAGATGGTTCAAAAAGAGCCAAGCACGCTATTAGTCTGCACTTACTAAAACAACTAGATTGGATATCTGAGTTAAGAATTCAAGACCTTGAAGAAAAGGTGTTTAATTTTTCTGAAGGAGTGCGAATTGAAGTTAAAGGTCAATTAAAATTCCAAGAATCCTGAAGAAATAGAAAAAACACCCCTTTAACGATGTATGCTATGTATATGTCGCGGGGTAGAGCAGTCTGGTAGCTCGTCGGGCTCATAACCCGAAGGTCGGAAGTTCAAATCTCCCCCCCGCCACCAAAGATATAGCCTCCATTAGGGGGCTTTTTTATTGCAAATACTAGGTTTTCAAGTGTCAGTCCTAACTTTACTTAGAGTTCTGTGTGTGATTTAATCAGTATGTACAGGTCACGTTTATGTGGTTTCAAGTAGACTTCAGGTAGACTTTTATGAAAAGATCACGCAATAAAATAAGAGATTGGGATGATGTAGTCGGTTTTTTAATGGATATTGATGCAAGATATATGGTTCGTAGGTATACAAAATCTCCATTTTTAAGCATTAGAGATAAACAAACTAAGAAACAATATTCATTAAAACCAATAAAAGCGTTTAAAAATATAGATCAAATATTATCTGTTTCAAGATTAATAGAACACGTTGGTAATCAAGAATGGAATTTAGATATACCGATTCTCGATCAACTTGCATATTTAGATAACCCAAATCTAGAAATAGATAAAGAACAACCCTTATATAGTTGGAATGATATTTCTAAAATTACTATTGAATATTTAGATAAAACTCAAAAACGATCTAGTGCAAAAAATACTAAAGCTGATTTAAATAATCTTGTTAATTCAAATACTTCTATTAATTGGAACTCTATAAAAAGATGGGTATTTGAAAAAAATGTAGAAAGTAGACCATTTAAAAATAGATTAGATTCACTTGAACAAATTAGATTAGCTTTATCAAGTACTAATGGTAATGAACCAAACTTTATTCCTAAAACTTATTTAACTGTTTTAAGAGAGCAACATAATAGAGAAGCTAGAAAAATAAATAAATATATTCCTACTAAAGAGTTTGGAAACATAAGAGGAATACCAACTAAAGAAGAAGCTGAACAATACTTTGATTCATTAGACAAAGAGTTTGAATTAGAAAAATGGTACTTAGCTATTCAACTTTGTTATGGGTTAAGAAACCATGAACTATTCCATATTGAAAAGGTTAAAAAGAACTCGGTTAAAGATTCTGAGAAATGGATATATATTCCAGGGGGATGGAGAACTAAAAGTAAATACGAGCATTATGCTTTTCCTTTATATCCTGATTGGATTAAGAAATATAAGCTATTAAAAAACTTTGATTCTATGCAAAAGCAATTAAGAACTAAAGCATCAATGGTTATTAAAAGTACTAGAGATAAAACTAAAGATGTTGATCCAAAAGATTTAAATGATGTTGGTGTATGTGTTAATAACGATTATTTAGGTGAATGGATTGGTAGAAGATTATTAAAAGCATTACCTCCATTACTTGCCTCAATTCCTAATAAGAAAGGATTAACTAATAAGAGTGATAAGAAAGAAAGAATAACTGCATATGACCTAAGACATACTTATGCAATCAGACTTGCAACTGATCCAAGATTTGAACAAATAACAATAGAGCAAGCGGCTCAAGCAATGGGGCATGATGTATCTACACATAAAAAGCATTATCAATATTGGATAAGTAGTGAAGAAAAGAAAAAGCAAATTATGTTTTCTACTTCAATACCTGAGTAAAATTAGTAAAGGTGATAGGACAAAAAAGTTAACCATGTGGTGCAGTTTTAGTGAAGCTAGTAAACTTCTGGGTTACAAATCTCGTTCTACTTTGTACCAATTAAAAAATAAGGGTTTATTAGACGATTATTTAGAAGAAATTGAAGGTAAAACATACCTTTATATGCGAAAAAAGAACGGCAAAACCCTTGCAAAACATATAAGAGCCAATGTTTTTGATCGTAATGGCTTTATGTGTAATAACTTTGATCCTGATAAGTACATAGAAAGCCTTAGAGAGCTTTAAATCGCACTAAATCGTCTTAATTACGCTCTAAAAAGACATAGCAAAGTGTCCTACAAAATAATTCCTCACGTTAGATAAAAAAAGACCGTTTGAACGACCCACAGGGAAACCTCTAGAAAGAACCTACTTACCAGTTAAGCAAAGGTAATTATAATATTTTCCCTCTAGGCTCTTTTTATCCACCCATTGATTGGTAAATTTTTTATATTTTTCCCCCTGTTGTTCGCATTGCTCCATATCCTTCATCTCAATTTTTTCCAATGTTTTAGGATCAAGGGGATGACCACCTCTAAGAAGAAGCCAAACACTTTCAGCATTAACAGCATTAGGTAAAGCGAGTGCTGCTAGTAGTGGGAGTAGTAAGCGTTTCATTTATTTAGGAGCCTTTTTTCTAATTCAACTATTTTATCAAGTACAGATTCACAATATGGAGGCGGATCTAATAATTCTCCGCCGTCGAAAATTGAAACTAGTGCAATTAAAAGTGCCATAAATAAAAAACCAAAACATAGCATTGCCATTAGTGGTGCATATACAAATATTGCAGATAATATCCACCAAAAAATAGCCATTATGAAAATTTGCTTTTTAGTAAGCTTTCCTCCTTGTTTAAGGTAATTCTTGACTTGGGATTTATGAATCCTAATAAAAAATAATCCATAGATAATTGATAAGAGACTATGGATTAGAACTACATTAGTTAGAGATGATCCATATAGAAAAAAGAAAGAAATAAAGAATAAAGAAAAATATAAAACTAATGGGGTAATTAATCCCAAAAAATAAAACCTAATATGCCTTTTTTTCTTTAAAGGAAGATCCTTTTTTGTTTCCTCAACTCTATAAACAGGCTTGCGATAATATTTTCCGTCTTTATCGTATGGCATAAAAAAAAGAGGGTTTTATCCCTCCATGTTAGATCGACTGTCAATGTCTCTTATGCTCCTCCACAGGCGTTTTTCCCATAGCGACCATAGTGAATCTTTCTTGTCCTTTCATTCGTAATTGAATAAATCTCACCTCTGACATCTGAATCAAAATATTTCCTACATTCAACTGGAACAAATTTTAGACATAGTTTAATTCGATCATTAGGCTTATACATTTTTTTTGCATCTTTAATCAAGATTGGGGGATGAGCGCCTAGGGTATCCCAATTATTATGTTTATATTTTTCCAACTCGTAACCAAGGTATAAACCCAAATTAGAAACCTTAGGGTTGTGAGATAAAGCAATTATTGCTCTTGGGTCATGTTTAGGTTCTCTCCATGTTGTATGCAGCTTTTGAAAAGTTGCGCTAGTACATTCCTCGACTTTTAAAGCAGGTTTTAAACCATAAGGTCTTGCTTGAACAGGTGCAGTAATTCCAAGTATCAAAGATGCTATTAGTAAGCATTTCATTCGTTTACAAGTATTCATCAACTAACAAATAACGAAAAAAGCAGGCAACCGCAAAGAAACAAAAAAAAGTTAACAACAACATCTACACGCCCAAGAATTAGGGGAATAATTACGAAAAGAGTGAGAAGAAAGATAATAACTGGTAAATTGTCTTTGTTCATCAGTAAAAGCGTTTCATTTATTCAACAGGAGTTAGTGAATAACAAATATCTTTATAACCATTTTCTTTATCCCACTCTTTCATCTCTGGAGTACTTGTAGCAGCAGCAAATCCCTCTAAATCTTTAACTTCAAGTATTAAGTGACTTTTATGTTCATTTACTTTGATGAGTTCATATTCTTCGACATATTTATGTCCCTCCTTTTCATGGAAGTCTGCTACAAATTTATCGAAATCTTCAAAAGAACAATCAAAAGTAGAAACTATTAAGGTATTCATAAAAAAAGAGGGTTTTATCCCTCTATGTTAGATCGACTGTCAATAATTGAAGTGTTATCTTGAACTAAATTCCTGTCAAAAATATCAAAAAGGATTTAAAGAATTTTATGAAATCAGAAGATATAACTGCTATAGCTACTTCAACAATTGCGGTAACTCTTATTTTAGGGACTGTTTTTTATTTCCAACAAGAAGGTGAGAAGATGCGTCTCAGAGAGGAGCGAGTAGAACAAATGCAATTAAAAATTAAAAAGAAAACTGCAAATGAGAAATTTATAAAGGATAGAGATAATTGTAAAACTTTTTTTGACGAAGATAATGGGTATACAAAATGTATGAAAAGTAAAGGTTGGACAAAACGTTTATTTAATTGAAAATGAAAAACAAAATTCTACCTTTTATCAAAAAGTACCCAATGAGCATCTTATTAGCGATTATTGCTCTTAATTTGTTCTCTATTGCAGGGAGTTTAAAGACTTCAGCAAAACTTGATTATAAGAAATTAGTTTGTTTAGAAGAAGGCAGATATACAAAGAAACAAATGCAAAAGAAACTTGGTTCTAAATATTATTCAAGACAATGCAATATGCTTTCCTATTGAGTTCCCTTTAGTTCCCTTTATACACCCTGTTTTTTTGGTGATTTTCTTGCTTTGTCCTTAATTTTTCGTAATTATGCGTATATAGGCTTTCACATAGGGGTTGACGATTATGAAAATTCCAAACAAGATGTTGAAAGAAATTAGAAAAAGTGGATACAATAAAAAGCTTGTACATAACTACATAAAAGAGCTATTAGACAGCGAGAAAGAAGATAACAATCTAGAGCTTATAGACAATTACTTACTAGATAATGATCTAAAAGAACCTACTGCTGAGATAATGATGGCAGCAGACCTTATAGACGAATACGCATTAGATAAAAGATTTATGAGAGAGCTTGAAGATAGAGATCAATATGAGGCTGCTTAAAAATGGCTATTAATTATATGGCAAAATTAATTTTATTATTTGCTCTTTATTGCATTTCTGATTTATCAATAAAAAAGGATATTTTAAGAAAAGCTGTTCGCAGGGCTAATAGAGCTAGATCAATTTTTTAATTAAAAATAGCTATTAAATATAGAAGTTTTCTTCCATCCTTCCTGTAGGAGTTGCTTATATTCTTTTCTTGCAGCCTCAACAGTTTCCACCCTGCTACCTTTCATTACTGGTTTACTTGATCTCTTATAAACGCAACCATAAGAAATCATCATTGCATCAATAGTTGGGGATGGTTTAGATACATCTTCAAATGGTTCAAATACTTTAATTCTGGATCTATCTTTATTTATTAGGGTGAATTTATCCATTTATATAGTTTAACTCCCGAAGAAAATGGTCGGGAAGTTGTGTTTTATTAGTGATAGTAATAGATTTAGTGCTTTTCCTTCCCATTGAATATAGATATACCCTAAATTAAGATATTTTTGACCCCTTTCTCTCTATCGGGAACTGGGAACTGTAAAACAAGACTATAACTATAGTTTGCTTATTCCCGAAGGTTTCTATCGGGAACTGTTTTCTACCTTTTGTATTTCACTATCAACTAAACCATAAAATCCCTTCTGAAATCTTTTTAGCTTTTTCTTATTGACCATTATTCCTAATGTATTATCTACAGTTTTACGTTTAGCAGATGCAATCTTATAAGCAGTATCCACAATATGTTTTCTACTTACTTTTTCTAATCCTTCTTTATAAAAATCACCCATAATTTCTAAAATTACATCTTCACAGCTGCTTTTTTAGTTTTTGCAATTAATATCAGCAATAAATAAAGATAATTAACAACTGCAATGGAAGATTTTATATCTAACAAAAAATAGCTTATTAGAACTTATTAGAGATCCTTTTGGATGGAAAATTTTAAATCAACTCTCACTAATAGACCAACAATAATAAAGAGAATTCCAATGTAAGAGTTAAAAGTTAGCTCCAAAATATTTAATTAGATTGATATCTAAATTTTAACTCATAAATCATTTGTATTGAATATTTTAATAACAAAGAATTTTAAAAATAAGCAGAATTTTAACCTTTCTCTAATCTTATAAGTAAATTTTAATGTAGAGTTGAAATATTAATTTAGAGATACGAAATACATGCAAAATTTGCTACAGCGCGATCTAGGTTCAAGCTTGCTATCAATAGCTGTTATTTTAGGATGGTTAGGACTGTTTTTTGTATTCTTGAGAATATTATCACTTTCAATAAAAAGAATCCTTGAAGCAATATTCAAAAAATCATAATTATTGAAATAAATCAATTATTTATAAATAGTCACATAATTCTTTTATTAATAAGTATAATAACCTAAAAAATGTCAATTCTAGATAAGACTAAAATAGGAAACTTTGCCCAAGTAAATTTAGAACAATCAAAGGATAGGCTAACTAAAGAAATAATTGACGCAATAAATAGTTCTTCGGTGGGTAAGATAAGTGATTTCAGAATAACTGATGGTAAAGGTATTGGAGTCGTCTTGAAATTATCTAATGGAAAAGATCAATGGTTTTTTGAAGATGAAATTGATCTTCTAGACGAAAATGGTAATTTATTAAAAAATATTCATGATAGAAAAGAGAATAATAATTTGATAATCGATATGTTAAAAAAATTAAAGTATGAGAATAAACATAAGGTTAAAGAGTTAGTTAATCCAATTAACTTTTTTCTCTGGATAGTAGTATCGTTTAAAGATATTTTGTAAATTATAAAAATCTTTCTAAAATAGAGATCATGTAATAAATATATTTAAAAACTTTTAATAAATTTCAAATTTGAAATGGTAAAAAATATTATCGAAATAAGAAATTTGTCTAAATCATTTGATATCTCTTCAAAAGAGCCAGGATTAAAAGGAACAATTAAACATTTTTTCAGAAGACAGACAAAAAGTTTAAAGGTTATAAAAGATATAAGTTTTGAAATAAAAGAAGGAGAAATAGTAGGTTTTCTAGGTGCAAATGGAGCTGGGAAAACAACAATTTTAAAAATGCTTTGTGGCTTAATTTATCCTAGTGAAGGATCAATTTTAGTTTCAGGATACTTACCGTTCAAAAGAAAAGAAAATTTCCTAAAAAATATCACATTAATAATGGGACAAAAACAACAACTTATTTGGGATCTTCCACCAATTGAATCATTTTATTTGAATGCATCAATATATGACATCAATAAGTTCGAGGCAAAAACAAGAATAAAAAAATTATCCGATATGCTTGAAATTGATGATGAGCTATTTATACCTGTTAGAAAACTATCACTAGGTCAACGTATGAAGTCAGAATTACTAGCAGCATTGATACATGAACCAAATATTCTATTTTTAGACGAACCTACACTTGGATTAGATATTAATGCACAAAGAAATTTAAGAAAATTTCTTCAAAAATATAATAAGGAAACTAATGCAACGATATGCCTAACTAGTCATTACATGAAAGATATTACATCGCTATGCAAGAGGGTTATATGTGTTCATAATGGATCCATTTCATATGATGGGAAACTAGATTTATTATTAAAAAAACTAGCTCCTGTTAAGGAAATATTAATAGTTTGTAGATCAGAAGAAGATGCCATTAAATTAGCTAATTCAGGTTTTAATGTTTTAAATAAAACAAAGAAAGAAATCACAATAGAAATTGAAAATAACTTTATTACTTCTTCATTGAAAACCATACTAAATAATTTTGATATTGAAGACCTTTATATAAATGAACCACCTATAGATGAAATTATTGGAAAAATATTAAATAAAACAAATTATGACATCTAAATTTATTAACCGTAAAATAGTTACCTTATTACAAGTCCAATATTCAAACATGTTGGAATATAGGGTAGAGATTGCATTATGGGCAATTTCAGGGGTTATTCCTTTTTTCATGTTAAACATATGGACGAACAATAACCTTAATGAATCCATAAATATCAGTGATGTTATGCTTTCTAGGTATTTCTTGTGTGCTTTTTTTGTAAGGCAGTTTTCAGTAGTTTGGGTAGTATTTAGCTTTGAAGAAGATTCTCTTATGGGGAAAGTATCTCCTTATTTAATCCAACCTTTAAATCCATTTTTTAGGTATTTTACACAACATCTAGCAGAACAAATAACAAGATTTCCTTTCGCACTAATAATAGCATTTTTCTTTTTTATTTTTAATCCAGAAAGTATATGGATCCCAAATTTGGGTATTTTATTCTTATCAATAATCTCGACTTTCTTATCTTTCTTAATTCAATTCTTAATCCAGTCAATAGTTGCATGTCTATGTTTTTGGACAGAAAAAGCATCATCAATCGAAAGGTTATTATTTATTCCGACTTTATTTCTCTCAGGTCTTTTAGCTCCAGTTGTTTCATTTCCCCAATATGTTAAATCTTGGATTTATTTAACTCCTTTTCCATATCTAATCGATTTCCCTGCAAACCTACTATCAGGTAATGAAACAAATATTATTGGAGGCTTCAGCATTCAAATTCTATGGATTCTTTTACTTTTCCCAGTTTTTAGAAAAATATGGTCTTCAGGCACAAAAAAATATACTGCTATGGGATCATGAATCCAAGAAAATATTTAAAAGTTTATAAAAAATTTTTACATACTTCTCTAGCTTCTGAATTTGAGTACAAAACGAATATATTAATTGATTTAATTACTGCAATTTTAAGTTTAATAGGGAGTATTTTTTTATTATCTATTTTCTTTCAAAACAATGTCAGTATTGGAGGCTGGGAATTTGAACAGGCATTAATTATCCAAAGTATTTATACTATTTTGAATGGAATAACTAATACATGGTTCAATCCAAATCTTTCTGAAATAGTTAAACACATAAGAGAAGGAACCTTAGATTTCGTACTTTTAAAACCTATTGATAGTCAATTTTATATCTCATTAAAAAAAATAAACCCATCTGGCATTTTAGAAATAATGCTTGGATTTTGCTTATTGTTATTCTGCATTAAAATCAATCAAATACATTTAAATTTAAGTTTTCTGGCATTGTGTTTTATTGCCATAATCTGCTCAATTTGTATTTTGTATAGCTTATGGTTTTTTATTTCTGCAACTACTATTTGGTTTGTAAAGACATGGAATGCTACAGAAGTATTAAGGTCGTTCCTTTACATTGGAAGATTTCCTTTGAATTCATTTTCATTTTCTCTAAGAATATTTTTTAGTGTTTTCATTCCTATTGCATTTATAACTACAATACCTTCTGAAGTTTTCCTAGGTATTTCTCAGTTATGGAAAATATCACTTGAAGTTATTGTCGCTATAATATTTCTTGTTACTTCTAGAAAGTTTTGGTTATTTGCATTAAAATTCTATTCATCAGCTTCTAGCTAAATATTATTTAACAACCTCCCTACAAAATTCCCAAATTCTTTGTTTACTTCTAAGATTAGTTAGATTTGATAATTTTCTAAAATTAGATTTAGATTTTTCAAGAGATAAAAGCCTACATTTATGTTCAATTTGATAATGTCTTGCAATGATTCCTAATTTCAGTGCAGCATCGCAAAAGATAATTATTAGCGCGATAATCAAAACATACCTTAAAACATTTGTAAATGAATTTGAGTAATTTTCAGTTTTTAACTCAAACTTCATTATTGAACTATATGATTGGGGCACTTAACAGCAGCAACAGCAACAGCTGCAACTTTGAAATTTTCTGACTTTTCAATAACCTTTTTAACTTCTAATGGTCCAAATTTATGACTTGCATCACTATATGAAAGAAGTAAAGATTTATAATTGTCGTGACCTAAATCTCTATATTCACAGAAATTGTTTCCAACATAGTTCAAAAGAGTAAGTAATGTTAATTCAATCATTAAGGCTTTTTAATTAACAAAGTTCTTCCGAATAATACAATGAATGGCTATTTTAACAAGTTTAATGACTAAATATGCTTGAAAATATCTAAGAAATAATTTTACTCTTGAAGCTAAAAATTACAAAATTATTTCAGTATTGAAAGAAACAAATAGATAAATTTTTTAAACACTACCCATAGTGTCTTCTGAAGAATAAATTTGCACTACCGATAGGGGGTTGCAATTTTCAAGAAATTGGTTTAAAAATAAGTTTCCCCATCACCTGGCCTTACAAAAGTGAGGCCTTTTTTTTACTTTTTTTAAAAATCAGGTTTTCAGTAAAAGTATATTAAAAAAAAAATGGTTATTCATTAAAACTCGGAAAAACAAATAAAAGGGAAAATAAATTCATCTTAAATTAACTATTACAGATGTTTTTGGTCTTTTTCCGCAAAGGTTTTAGTATTAAAAATTAATTTATAAAAAACTGATTATGGATTTAATTATTAAGCTAATCCCTACAAAAAGACAAACTATTGTAAAAGTTTTTTTAATTAATCTATTTCCTTTTAATTTCGATAAATGAGCTCCGAAATATCCTCCTGTAAAAGAACCAAATATCAATAATAGTAGTAAATTTGAAGGAACTGATCCTATCTTACTCAAAATAACTGCCCCGGTAAAATTCCAAAAAATCCCAACAGTAAAGAATGTCAAACTTATAGCACGAAGAAAATCCATTCCAAAGGTTTTTATTAAAAGTATTGTTACAAGCAATCCAGTCCCTGAAGAAATAGAACCATTCAAAATACCTATTAGGAAAATAAAAATTAAAAATCTAATTTTATGAAATAAATTAAGTTGATTATTATCAGAGGATAGACCTAAGTTAGATTTAAAGAATGAATAAAATGCTAATAATATTGAAATCATTCCTAAAAATAAATATAAATACTTTTCTGATATAAATTCAACAACAGAAGCCCCAAAAATTACCCCAGGTATCCCAAATAATAAAATTTGAAAAGCTACATAAATATCATTTTTTAGAGATTTGTAATTTCTTAATGAACCGCCTAATCCTAGTGCTACTGTTGCTAATTTATGACTAGCCAGAGCTTGATAATAAGGCACACCAGATAAAATTAAAGCTGGCAATTGAATTAAGCCTGCTCCACCTCCAGAAATTGCTGAAAATGTATTAGAAAAAAAGGATATCAAAAATATAGAAATAAATTTATAAAAAGAATAATCAAAGCTATTTACTAATGGTGTTAATAAATAAAGCATTAAATCTAAATTCTAATTTCTTAATATTTTAAAAAGATAGGATCGAATTACAAAGTATTATCTTCTTTTTTCAATCATAGTTTATTTAAAACTGCTATTATCAAAAATATTTTCAAGAATATTATGCATAGACAAGATGCAATTTACCTTGATCAACTATGTCCCAAGATAAGTAATAAAAGTTGGAGAGAGTCACTTTATAAACTTACTAGATATAAATGCATTTATTGCGGTAAGCCATCAGAATCACTTGATCACATTCATCCAATGTCAAAAGGTGGAACAAGCTGTACAAGTAATTGTGTGCCATGTTGTTTGTCATGTAATGGTAAGAAATCAGATTCTGAAGTTCTTAGTTGGTACAGAAAACAAAATTTTTATGATCCTAGAAGAGCTATGGCAATTCGTGCATGGTTCAATCAGGATTTAAGACTAGCGGCGGTTCTTTTGAACTACCTAAATTAAAAATGAAATGATGAATTGACAAAAGTTACTAATAATATTTTGTATCAGGGGAAATTCAACTTCCTATTTTTGTAAATAATAATACATTTTATTTAAATTATTATTTTAACTTCAGAATTGATTTTATGGCTTCTGATAATCGAAATGTTAGAATAATCATCTTTCCACATTATTGGCGAATCTATAACCTTTCTCTCGGGAGATTTTACTGAAAAAATCAAGCCGAATACAAAAAGAATAGTGATGAGGATTATAATCATTACTAATTTGTCTGAAATATTATTCATTAACTTAATCTATCTAGAAAAATTTTTGTCAGGAGTTGTTTTTTCGTAAATTTCTAGAAAATAAGATTTAAAATAATCAACTCCCTCCTTTCCAATTAATCCAAATGACCATCCACAATCATTTACTACTTGCAATGAAATTTGATTTGCCAAGTCATCTTTCTCAATCCATTTTTTTTGTGGATTGTAAGAAAAAGATATAATATTTTCTGTTTTTATAATAGCTGATTTCATTGCTTCATCTTTAGAAAAACCATTGTTAATAGCCTTGCAATATTTTATCGAGAAATTATTAGAGATCCTATTTTGAAGTAAACTAACACTAGGGTCTGAAGTATCAAATGCCATACCTATTAAAGGATTAAAGAGATAAAAAATAAAAAAACACAAACCCAAAAAGAACTTTAACAATAGCTATACTTTAATATCTATAAATTATATATTAGTTTTATTTTGTTTTCTTTTCAATTGAATCTTATAATTCATAAATGCAAAATTAAATTTCAATTTATTAAAAATTAATAGTATTGCAATATGTTCAGCAATAATAGTTTGAGGTTTATTTGACTACTGATATGTACGAATCATTGATGACATTGCTATTTTTCCCTGACTGGACAAACGGACTACCTTCAGACTTTTTAATACTTCATTTTTTCGTCGGAGCTGTAATTTTCCCATTCAACATGATTCATGCTAAAGCAAGAACAATTGACAGTCAGAATCCACAAGAAGCAGCTAATGGGTATAAAAATTCAGGAACCACATCATTCTTTGGTTACGAAGAAATCAATTAGATTTAAATAAAAGTTATTTAAGGAATTATTTAATTGATGATAATTTCCCTAAATAACGTTTTAAATCTTAAAATTTTCAGTCCTAGTGAACCTATAGGAATATTTATAGTTTCTCTAGGATTAATATTTAATGTTTTGATTTTATATACTATTTATGCTGTAAGCACTAATAAAGAATCACTAGAAGATAAAAAAATAAGAACTAAAAAAGAATCTTTACAAAAAGAGAAAATAAGAAAATTATTTCCTAAGAAAAAATCAATTTAATTGTTTTATTACTACTCAGGAATATATTTATATTATCGACTAACAAATCAGTAGGATCCAAAAACATGATTTTTAGCTCTCTTAATTTAAACATTATCAATAAAATATTAATACTAACAACTAATTTTTCTTTTCGAAAAACTAATTTTGTGATTTTATACGTCAAAAATATTTTCATCACTAGAATTAAATGTTAAAAATAAAGAAATTTATTTAAATTGTGCAAAATACAACTCAAAATCTATTTCTTGCTAGTGGAGTAAAAAATGGAGAAGGGTTTTGGATTGTAGGAGTCAAAAATTGTGATGAAAATATTCTTGATGATAAAAACCTTTTAGATTGTCATAGAAAAGAACTAATAGGAAATGAATCAGCAAAAGATATTCTTTTCGCTATTAATTTAAACATAAATAATTTATTCAATGAAATAAAAAATAAAAATTATTTCATTGAAAGACCTTCAATAGGAATTTCTTTTAATATCCCACTCGACCTCTTGGAATGTATTTTTGATTTTTGGTTAGATATATATAAAAAAAAAGAAGACTGGGAAACTTGTCTAGGTCTTCTTAAAATCAGAAAAAGAATTTCTCTAACAAGCCTAATTAAAAGCAAAAGTTTAAAGGGCAACTCTAAAAAATGGGCTATGAAAGTTGAAACTTTACATACTTATGTCCCAAATCCCCATAGAATTGAAAAGCTAAATGAGCCAATGTGGAAATAATTCTACCTTTAATTAATAAATATATTTACTTCATAGGATATTTAAGTAAAAATAAAATTATTTATTAATTAAAAATGAATAAGCCATATTCTTTTACTAACGATCAAATGAACGGAATTGTCGAGGATACTTACGCCAATATAATCAAAGAATGTGAAAATTTAAAAAAAAACACTAATTGCCCAAATGAGCAGGTAGTAGCTCTTTTAAGTGTAATCGCATCAAGTTTCGCAACTTCAACTGAAAAAACAAAAAATTAAGATGATAAGTTATTTTACCTGGAGCGAATTTGATAAGAGCGTAGAACATATAGCTAAAAAATGTAAGTTTTTAGAGTTTTCTGGAATATATGGAGTACCTCGTGGTGGTTTATGTCTTGCCGTAGCACTAAGCCATAAATTAAAAATAAATTTGATTTCAGAACCAATAAAAAATTCACTAATAGTGGATGATGTTTATGAAACGGGAATTACATTAAAAGCCTTCAAAGATATTGAGGGAGCAATGTTTTTTGTATTGTTTAGTAAAATAAAACCTACATGGTGGAATACTGTACATATATCTGAAAAAAGGGAATGGATAGTTTTTCCATGGGAGGAAACTTTAAATTTACAAAGAGACCGAAACGAATATACAAAGAAACGAGGTTTAAGTTGAAAAAAAAATTGTATTTAGCAAATCCATATGGATTCTCAAAACAAACTAGAAATCTCCTATATGAATTTATTAATATTTTCGATGATTTAAATATAGAAGTTTATGAACCATTTGATAGGACGAAACACATAATACAAAAAGAAGGTGAATGTGCATATAACATAGCAAGAAGTAATTTCCATGATTTACAAAAATGTGATTGCATTTTTGCGATTGTTAATGGTACACCTCCAGATGAAGGTGTAATGATTGAATTGGGTATTGCAATTGCTTTAAAAAAGGAAATCTTTTTATTCAGGGATGATTTTAGAAATTGTTCTGATAGCAATCAATACCCATTAAATCTCATGCTATTTCTTGGACTGCCTAAAGATAATTGGGAAAAATATTATTTTGAATCCTTACAAGATATAAAGAGTAATAAGAAAAGATTTGTGGAATGGGCAAAAAAATAAGCTAAATAAACCAAAAACCCATGAATTAAAGTTTTAAATAAAAAACGCTTAAAAGATGTTAGAATATAATTTATTTATAAAATTTTGACACAAGTTACAGTAGGAGAGAATGAGGGAATTGAATCTGCCCTTCGAAGATTTAAAAGGCAAGTATCTAAATCAGGAATCTTTGCAGATTTAAAAAGACTAAGGCATCATGAAACCCCTGTTGAAAAATACAAACGAAAGTTGCAACAAAGAAGGAAAGCAAGAAGAAGATAATTAGTACTAGCTAGCCTTTAAAAATAAATATAGAATTTTATTATTACTATTTTCAGTAGGTTAAAAATTTAATTATTTAAGTTTTTTAAGCTTCTTAACAAGATTTACTCCCACCCCTGAAACAGCAAGAAGATCTTTCTCATCTGCTGCAATAACTGCTTTTGTTGTTTTAAATCCAGCCTCATATAAAGCCTTAGCGCTTTTAGCTCCTACACCAGGTAGTGTGGTCAAGGTTTCAATATTTTTCTTAGAATTAACTTTTTTTGCTTTTGTTTTTGAAGATTTTACAGACTTAGTTGTTTTTTTTTCTTTCTTTAAAGGAGTTTCAGGTGATGCTGTACTTTTAAATAGAATAGATTTTAGTTTACTTAAAAAGTTAGAAATCATTGCAATATATAAGTAATAAAATTAAATCTTCAATTTAAATATATTATCAAATTCCCAGTGGAAATTAATAAAAAAAAATTTAGATAATTGAATGAAATTAATTTATTTACATTTATATAAAGACACATATTTAATATTTATGCAAGCTTACTAGTAATTGAAATTATTTTAAATAAGTCTAAGAATTTTAAGAAAAGAAAAAAAGTACTTTCCAAAATTAAAAGTATTTACTACAAGTAAACTTAGAGTCTTAATAGAGCGCAGAGCATAGAATATGAAGCTCATATTTATAAGTGGTCCTTCTGGGAGCGGTAAAACAACCTTATCAAATCAAATAATAGTAAAAATTAAAAATGGTATTGTTTTAAGTACAGACAATTACTATAAAACAGGGCTAATAAGTAAATTACTATCAAAATTTTTAGAAGGTTATTTTGATAGAAGCATTAGTTTTGATTACAAACTATTTAAAAAGGATTTTAATTTTATTATAAAGAATGGAATTTCAATCTATGAGCGTTATTATAATTACAAAAAGAAAAAAATAAAAACATTTTTAAACGAAAAAAATAATATTAATTTTTTAATTGTTGAAGGTATTTTTGCTAAGGAATTTTCAAGGACTTTATATAATCAAAATTATTTTTTTTTAGAGTTAAAAATAAATAAAAATGAGTGTATGAAAAGAGCTATACAAAGAGATTTAAAAGAAAGGGGAAAAGCTAAAATAAGAGCTGAAAAAAATTTTTTAAAATCTTGGGATATTTATTATGATAAATTCAAAAATAAAAGTATAAAAAATAATACTAACGAATTCATTATTACAAAAAACACTAATATTCATCACATACTTAAAAAAATATTCAATTAAGTCTTAAAAATTTTACTAATATTAAATAACTTAAAATTAAGCCTTCAATACTACCAAATCCTTCTCATTCAAACCAATAACCACACAATCCATTATATTTTTTACTTAATTGAAAAGGGAATGGGAAAGCACATCCATAGTTTTGTAAACGCTACATTTTATAATATATATTTTATCATTACAAGTTAATTGATTTCGGAAGAATTACCTTCAAAAAGGTAATTGAAATTATTAAATATTTTTTGTTTAAAAGAATCTTCATCTTTAGAATGAATATAAGAATTAGTAAAATCTATGTTTTTTAAATATACTATAATTGTTCTTTTGTTATTATCTTGCAGCTGAAAAAAGTCTTTCAAATTCATAGAAATTATTATTCATTTTCTAAAAAAGCTATAAATATAATCAAGTTTTTCTGATGATGAAAAATCAGTTTCAATAACAGGGGTTATATTATTGTTTGTATAAAAGTTAACTAACTCTCTTGTAAAGTCATAAAAATAGTCTATCGAATATAAACATTTTTCTGATATATGTACCCCATTCCAAGGACGAAATTTAAACCTGGCTATAAATTGTTTTGAAGGAATTAATAAACTTCCAAATAGATTTAATTTTTCATATTTTGATTCTTTCTTAAGATAATTAATTTCATTCTGAAGTACTTTAATATCTGTACCGTATTGAAACCAAATTGAATTAATTAATCTTGAAGAGATTTTCTTCTCTAACCTTTCTCTCTCTGAAGATACCTTATAATATTTTTTTAAGTATGGGTTATAAGCTATACCTAATTTAACTTTTAAATTTTTTTCTCTTTTTAAATTACTTAAAACGTCAATTGTATCAAGTTTTTTTTTCTTATTAGATCCTGTAACGAGAAGAATTTCATGATTTCTATTTGAATAAGAATTTTTTAAAAAATCTAAAAATTCTTGATATGTTTTTTCTTTATTTTTAGAGTATTGATGATAAAGACTATAATGATAAGTTACATTAAATTCTGGGAAGTGTTTAGATATATATTTAATAGTTGAATTAAATAATTCCTTCTTAATAGGGCCCTTACAAGGAATGTTAATATTTTTTATTTTATTAAATTTACAGTACTTAAGTTTATTTTCTAACTGAGAAATATTTTTAAATGACAATTCAAACCTTAAATTATTAATCATCAATTAGTTAATTAAACTTTTATTTAAATATTTTAACGAAAAGATGTGACTGCTACGATTCTTATTTGTCAGGACATATTTTTATTCTTACTCTTAAATAACTCGCTGGGAGAAAGCTCCAATAATACTCTTATAGAAATTCTATATTCTGCTGATTTTGCAATAATATCATTGAGATGTTCCCAATTCTTTGATATTACTACTCCAAGTTAGGAGAAATAAAAAACTACAAAAATCCAAGAGAATAGATACAAAAAAGATATGATATTTAATATGATTAAATAATATAAATAAAAATCAAACATACAAGTTTATAATTTAATACTTAATTTCTTATTCTTTTAGCAAATCATATAATCATTAAAGATTATGATGAACTCGAGAGGTTAGAATATCAAAAAGTATTTTAAAAAGAATATGGCAAGTCAAGATTATCTAATTGCAATAGCATTAATAGAGCAAAACACTGTTAGAGCAATGCCACTCGGAGGAAAAGAAATTAAAGATAATTTAGATGAACCAGAAAATTTCAAGAAACTTGGAGAAGAGGTTATTTTAAATCTTCTTCTTAGAGTTTTCCAAAGGAGTGATGAAGGTGAATTGAAAAGGGCCTCTGAAGATAAAGGTTTACTCTTGGTTCATATGCATCCTAAGAGGATGCAGAAAGAGCTTCCATTTATTAAATCTGAATGGATAAGAGACGGAGATACACAACAATTTTTAAAATACCTTAGCAATCTTGCTAAAGAAGTATGGACTGCATCATTTGTAAAGTACAAAGGGATTGAATTAAAATCTATCTCAAAAAATGAAGATATCTAAAATAAATTTATAAATATTTTCTTTTTAAAGGATTTCTTTCTTTAAACTATTATTTTCCTTAGAAACTTTAAAACATTTTTTACCATTACCAAAATCTATTGAGGAAAAATCAAAATCATTTTTTATATGCAAGGCACAATTGCCCTCAATACAAATACAAGATTCAATAACTTCTCTCTTGATAATATCACTAACATATGGTTCTCTTTCTTTTTCTTCATCGAAATGCGGACAAGCAATACCATCAACTATTCCTAAGCAATTAATTATATTCAATTCATTAGCAAAAGAATCAGTTATTCCCTTATCAAACCAACAAATAGCTCCAGCACTTACACCACTCATTACAATTCCTTTCTCATATGCATTTTGTAAAATGTTATGTAAATTCCATTCTTTCCAAACTGCCAACATACTTTTTGTATTTCCTCCCCCAACATAAATGATATCTTGAGTTAAAACTTTCTCTTCTAAATTTTCTGTTCTAGAGAAAAAATCAATATGACTTGTTATACAATCTAATTTAGAAAATGCTCTATAAAAATTTAATTTATACAAACTACTGTCACCAGATGCCGTAGGGATAAAGCAAATTTTTGGTCTTTTTTTATTAATTAAGGAAGCTATATATTTTTCAATTTCAAGAGAGCCTAAAGAACGTCCAAACCCTCCTCCACCAATTGCGACTATATTTTTACTATGCATTTTAAATAAATGATTTGTTTATGAATTTAAGACAAATTACCATTAAAGATCAACTTGAATTAAAGAAGGTTTATTTTGATTCAATTCAATCATTAGATGAAAAAACATATTGCCAAGAACAAAAAAGGGCCTGGTCAAGCCAAGCATGGGATAATCCCAATTTTGATAAGTCTATATTTAAAGGTAAAGGATGGCTTTTAAGTGATCAAGGTATAATTATTGCTTTTGCAATAAGATATCCCAATAATAAAATTTCGTTATTCTACTGCAAAGGAAAATACCAGAGACAAGGTTACGGTTCAAGGTTACTCCATAAATTAGAAGGTGATGCTAAGAAAGAAGGTTTAGCTTCTCTTTCAACTGAAGCGAGCTTGATAAGTTATAAATTATTTCTTAAAAATGAATGGGAAATAATTCGTAAAGAAAAAGTTATTATAAATAATATTTTTTTTGAAAGATATAAAATGATTAAAATTATAAAAATTAATTAGTTCATTAATAATGTATAGCAAAAGTAAGGGGATAATTTTGATTCAAAGAATGCTAGTTTGGGCTTTTTACATTTTTTCAGGATTTATACTTTATTCAAACAAAGGTACTTTACCTTCTTTTTTTATTACTTTTTCAAGAATTATTTATCCATTATCTATATTCTGGCTGCAAATAAGAATTAAAAAAAGAACTAATTTCCTGCCTATTGATTCAAAAATGACTACATCGCAGTTATGGTTTAATTTATTACCCGTTATTGCATCTCTCTTAACAGTGATTTTTTCTATAACAAATACATTTTTATATATTCTAGGAAAAATAATTAACTCTTAAGTTGAATAAAGTAATTATTCTCTGATTGCGCTAGTCATTTCTCTAATAAAAACATAATGTAAAGAAATTTGCCTTTTCCTTAAATTTGTATAAATTTTTAATAGTGATCAATATAAATAATGAAGAATATTTCATTACAGAGAAATATTAATTTTGATAATGAAGAAAAAGGAAAACACGCTTATGAATTATTCTCGTTAAAAATCACAGATAGTTTATATAAAAAAGATATTGTAAAATTTTTAGAGACTCTCTCTTCTCATTTTATATAGAAACATATTGTTATTCTGATCTTCAAATTCAAACAGTCTGATAAAAAAATAAGTTTTTGAAGGATAATAAGGAAACTTTAAGAAAATTCTAATGCAATTATTTCTTGCTGACTGCCAATTCCCAGATATTGAAAATCAAGTCAAAGCGTATCAATTATTTGTCGAAGCTTGGGAAAACGGTGAAATTGCAAAATCAGATAAAACAGACAAATTTGAGATGTTATTTAGAGTTCATGCCCCAGGAGAAGGAAGAGTCGTTTGTTTATGTAAGGCATATAGTGATAAAGAAATATTTGAGCATTTTGCACCATGGAGAGCTAAATTCGGCATTCATATGGAATTTACACCTGTAATAAGTTGTCAAAATGTTGTTGACTACCATAAAGATTTATTCAAAACCTTAAGGTAACAGGCTTAAATCGGAAGTATCTCGTGATTAAACCTTTTACCAATTTTCTCTACAAAAAAAAAGAGAGAAATTTATCATCTTTAAAAAGTAAACCTAAGGGAGAAGAAAACGTTAAATCTAAGCCATTAATAATAATCGGTTTTATCATCTCATTAACTTCTATTTTCTTACTTTTATTCACCATTAATAATAAATTTGGATAATTTGAGTAATTATCACTAATAGTTAAAAACAAAAATCATTTATCATAAATTCAATTTTAATAATCATATGGCATTTAACGAAGGTGGAATGGCATCAGGCCTTCTTATTATTGCAGTATCAATAGTTTTTGCTGCTGGTTTTGGATTTTTAGTATTGCATTTTGTCCCTGGGACCCCATTTTAAGAAAACAAGTTGGATTAAATATCACTAAATATACTTAAGCACTAACAGTTTCTAAATCCTGCATTTGATTATCATCAGTATTTGATTTCTTCCTTAGGCTAAAACCATAAACTAAAGATCCTAAGGCTAAAGTACTGGATGCTAGTATTCCTGATATGAGTATCAAGGCAAAAAGACCTCCTATTAGCCCCGCTTTAAACCTCAGCAAGTTTGATTTTATTAGAAGAATTGATAAAAAAACAATCGTTGCTTTTAGAGAAGAGATTTTCAAAAAAGTAAATGTATAGAAAGGGTTTAACAGCATCTCTTTAGCAATTTGAATTAAATAATATTCTAGAAATAAATTAAAAAAACCGCATAAAAAAAAGACTCTAATGAGTCTTTTAATTTAAATCTATAAAAGATTTATTGATTTATGCATCCTTATCGAACTTGCTTAGGTTAGGGCCTGCAACCAAACCAACTAGAGCAAAAAGGACTAAAGAGAGGACCCCAACAGCAGCTGCATAAGGATTGAAACCACCTAAAGAAAAGGAAGCTAATAAATTCATGATTTAAAAAACGAAATATCTTGGAGTTAAGCATACAGAATATTTGAGGAAAATATACCTATATTGAGACATTTCTTCGTAATTATGAAAATATTTAGCTAAATCCTTTATTACCAACACACAAATTTTTTATTTTTTATTTTATTATCAAGGTAGATATCATAGCTTTTAATTGCATATTTTAAGACAATTAACACTAATTTTACCTAATGAATTCTAACTATACCTTTATTTATGATGGAGAATGTCCATTTTGCAATCATTTTGCAGAGCTCCTGGAAATCAAAAGCAATGTAAATAATATTAAAATTCTTGATGGTCGTAAGAATTTAACCCTAATTAAATCTCTATTAGAAAAAGGTTATGACATTGATAAAGGGGCTATTCTCCTCCAAGATAAAGATATCTTTCATGGGGCAGAGGCAATAAATACTATTTGCAAACAGATACATAATCCTTCAAGTAGCTTACTTTATTTACTTTCCAGAGCATTCAAATCAACTAAACGAACAAATATAATATTTCCTTTACTTGTTAGGGCGAGAAGATTTGCACTGATATCAAAAGGTGTATCAACATCTCTAGTTTAAAAAATAAATAATTTCTTAAAAATAAATAACATATTTATAAGCTTCTTTATCAAAAAATGATAATTAATTATTTATTAGCTAGAACTAAGTGGTACCACAAAATATTAATGATAGAGAACTTCAATCCCTTTATTTCATTAGGCGGTGATAACCAAAAAGTTAATCATATGGCTGAGGCGGCACTCGAGATGAATTTAACATGCAATGATTTAAAGAAGGATTTAAATTTAACTGATGGAGATGTAGTTGATATGTTGCAACTAGTTATGGATAGTTTTAAAAATAGTAATAAACCGTAAATCATTATCATTAATTTTTATATTTCTAATTTTTTTAATGAAAACAATCCAAATTGAGTTTTCAAAATATGAATCAGTTAACTTTTTATGGCCTGAATTAATAGAAGATTACGGTTTTGATAAAGCAAAAAAAATAGTTGCTCAGGCAATTGACTTACAAAAAATGAATGGCACGAAAAATAGCACCATTCCAATCATCTTTTCAGGAACAGGGGGATTAGCTTTAATACCCACACAAATGTTAGAAAAAGATGATTTTAAAATTAATTATAAAGATAACCAAGTTTTAATATTTAATCTAAAAAGAAAGTCATTTCAAATATTAAATGAAGCAAACTAATCTAGATTAGTAACTTCTCGATAAAGCCAAAATTAACTTATAGTCTAATAAAACAATTTAGAGATAATGACTTTTGAAGCAACCTACCTTGGATCAAATGGTTGGTTTATAAAATTAAACAATACCAATGTAATTATTGATCCATGGCTTAAAGGAGATTTAATATTTCCACCAGGAGAATGGTTTTTCAAAGGATCATTAGAGCAAGAAATTTCAATAGATAAAAACATAGATATCATTTTATTAACCCAAGGATTACCTGACCACTGTCATATTCCAACATTAAAAATGTTTAGAAAGGATATTCCCATAATTTGCCCTAAAAGTGCTAGTGGAATATTAGAAAAAATAGGTTTTAATTCAATCAAAATTCTTAAGCCAACTGAAAAAACTCATCAATTTAATATAAGTTTTGAAGCAACTGCCGGAGCTCCAGTCCCACAAATAGAAAACGGATATATTGTTAGAGATGATGAAGATAATTGCTTTTATATAGAACCACATGGATATCTTGATGAAAATTTAGACAACCAAAAACTGGATGCAGTCATAACTCCTACAAAAAATTTAGAATTACCCCTAGTAGGTTCTTTTGTAAAAGGTGCTGATGTAATACCCAAGTTGATTAAAAAATTTAACCCGAAATTTATACTTTCAAGTACAGTTGGTGGAAATGCAAAATATTCAGGTTTTTTAAATAATTTTATTTCCGTGGAGGAAAAGAAAGAAGAATTAAATTGTAATCTTATAGATTTAGAGAGTATGCAATCTATTATGATTTAAATTGGTCATAAGAACTCTTCAATTTTGTCATTTAGAATCAAAGTAAACTCAACTTAATAAGGAGTCCAAGAAATTAATTCATTTTTTTTCACCTCAATACTTTTATTGGTTTTAAATACTAGTTATTTATGCGACAATTCAAAGCTTGATCTTGTCATAAGAAATAATATTAATGGTGACTTTACAATAATAAAAAAGATATCTGAGATAAAGCCAGGAGCATTTATAAATATTAATTGGAATAAAAAAAATCTTATGCTTCCTTATTCTCTAAGGAAAGATTACATTTCATTTACAGATAGAAAATGGGACTTTCGGTACCAATTAAATAAAGATGGTTCCACAAATATTAATAATCCTTCCTTATATGAATTACTTCCTTCTGGGGAAATAGAAACACATTTTTGTGAATAATATTATAGAAGTTCAAACTTATAATTTAAAGATAAGTATCTTAGATCATTCCATTTCTAAATTCTTAATTAAAGATGAACAAAATTAAAAATCAAAAAAATATCTCAAGATTTGTAAAACTTAATGATTATAAAGTATTTGATTATGAAATACCTGTAGTTTTTTTGAACTTCATAATTAAGAAAAGTGCTGTTTATGTTACAACGAATCTGAAATTGATAAAAAGAAATAAGATTACCAAACATCTTATTCTTGCAGGTAAAGATATATTTATTAAAAAAATCTATATAGATGACTCTCTTTTAGAAGAGGAATACTATACACAGCAAAAGAATAGTTTAATAATTAGAAATATAAATAAAGATAGTTTTACATTAAAAATAGAAGGAATAATTAAACCAAAGGAAAATACATCACTTTTAGGAATGTATGAGAGTAATGGGATAATAACTACGCAATGCGAGGCAGAAGGATTTAGAAGAATAAGTTATCACGCTGACAGGCCTGACATCCTAAGCAAATACACCGTGAGAATTGAAGCTGACAAGAATGATTATCCTGTCTTACTTTCAAATGGTAATGTCGTAAAAGAAAATAATCTTAAAAATAATCGACATGAAATAATTTGGGAAGACCCATATCCGAAACCCTCATATCTATTTGCATTGGTGGCAGGGAAACTTAATTGTGTAAAAGACTATTTCATAACAAAATCTAATAAAAAAGTAAAAATAAATATTTATGTTGAGAATGGCGATGAAAAATATGTTCAACATGCAATAAGTTCCTTACAGAAATCAATGAGATGGGACGAAGATAAATATAACCTTGAATACGATTTATCATTATTCAATATAGTTGCAGTAAGGCACTTTAATATGGGAGCCATGGAAAACAAAAGTCTCAATATTTTCAACTCAAAACTAATACTCGCTGATCCTGAAACAACAACTGATGAAGAATTAGAAAGAATAGAAGGGGTAATAGCTCATGAATACTTCCATAATTGGACGGGGAATAGAGTGACCTGTAGAGATTGGTTTCAATTATCTCTAAAAGAGGGTTTAACAGTATTTAGAGATCAACAATTCACTTCAGACCTCCATAATAATGAAATAAAGAGACTTGAGGATGCAAAATTTCTTAGGATGAATCAATTTAGGGAAGATTCTGGTCCAACATCACATCCTGTAATGCCAGAAAAATATCAAGAAATAGACAATTTCTATACGACCACAATATACGAAAAAGGTTCGGAAATCATAAGGATGCTTAGCAATCTTGTAGAAGAAAAAAATTTCTATAAAGGATTTAGTAATTACATCTCAACTTATGATGGTAAGGCAGCAACAATAGATCAATTTGTCGATAAAATATTAGAGATTGATAAGAAAATAGATCCTAAAGAATTTAAAGTCTGGTATAAGCAAAATGGAACACCAAAAGTTAAATTCAAGAGAATATGGGATCAATCAAACAAAAAACTTACAATTCAAGCCTCTCAAAATAATCCAATAAAAAATAACCCATATAATGATTTACCTCTAATAATTCCTATAAATTTAGCTATATTCACCGGTGAACATAAAACAATAAGAAAAACAGTAGTCCTAAAAGAAAAGAAACAAGAATTTATTATTAATAACGTAAAAACTCATTTCAAAATCCCCTTAGTTACTTATATGCGCGAATTTTCATCCCCAGTTGAGTGGGAATCAGATAATACTTTGGATGAGAAATTTTTAATCCTAAAATATGAAACTGACTACTTTACGCTATCTAATACTATTCAAGTATTATATAAAAAGATCATTACATGCAGATTAAATGAAAAACCAGATTATGAAATTGAAAAAAAATTAATAAGCACCTTAATATCATTTATAAAAAATAGAGATATTAATTTATCTCTTTTATCGGAATTACTAAGTATTCCGACTTTTGCTGAAATCGAATCAGAGATTAAGAATATAGACCCTTTAAAAATATATAAAATTATTGATGAATTAAATTATATATTTGGAACTAAATTGAAAACAGAATTATATTTTAAGCTCCAAGAAATAGAAAAAAATCTAGACAAAGTATGGCCCAAAGGAAAACATGAAAGAAAATTAATCGAAACTATTTGGAAACTACTTTTACATAGTAAAGATGAGGAAATTAAATTCAAAATAATTAATTACGTTGATAGTAATTCGATGACCTTGGCAAAAGCCGCACTAAATACATTTTGTAGGATTGATTGTCCTGAGAGGAAAATAATATCAAATATATTCTTCAATAAATGGAAAAATAATAGTGTAGTATTGGATAGTTGGTTCTCATTCAATGCATCTATAGAAATTGATGAGAATACAGCCAGTATTGAAAAATTATTTAATCACCAGCTTTTTGATTCAAAATCACCAAATACATTAAGAGCTATATTAAATTCTTTCGTCACAAGAAATAGTATTTTTCATGCAATTGATGGATCTGGTTATAAGTATATTGCGAATAAGATAATTGAATTCGACAAATCAAATCCAATTGTAATTTCTCGATTTGTAAAAATATTTAGTAGATACAAGTATTATTCAGAACCTTACAAAAGTAATATGATTGAAAACATTAGACAGATCAAAAAAAATAAACTTTCAACAAATACAAAGGAAGTTTTATATGCAATATTAGACTAATTATTTGAATATATTTAATTAAATATAAGAACAGAAACTGTAATCATAACAAATAATATAAATACAATATATTTATTAGTAAAAATATCATTAAATATATTTTTATTATCATATTTATTCCATTTTTTATTTACATATTCCTTAGTTATGAATTTATTAGGCCTTCCACAATATAAACACGTTGGAGAAGTTATTAAAATTAAATTTTTACATTGAGGGCATTTTTTTTTATCCATAGTTAAATTTTACTTAATAATATTTAAATCAGAAGCCTAGATTAAAATAAGTAAATCCATTATATTTTTAATATTCTGAATGATTAAATAACATTGCAATAAAAAAGCTTTATTTAAACTAATAAAAAAAATTCAATATAATATAAATTTAATATTTAGTTTTACATGTTTGCTATTGCACTTGGATTGTCTCCTATTGAAAAAATCACTGTTGCAATAACTGCTTCGATTTTTATAATTTCTTTTACATGGATCTCAATTAAGGGAGATTTAAATAAAATTGCTAAGGAACTAATTGAAGATAATGATAATAACCAGGATAATTAAAAAGTTCTTTAACCTACTTTTTATGCAATCGAGGATAATCAATAATATGCCTAATTTCTTTTAGAGAAGAACCATAGATTTTTTCACCATTTAAATGAACACCAATCCATTTTTCCTTTTTATTAAAAAAATAATTTTTACTAGTACCCCTTTTGAGAAGATCTTTATTATCCCAATTTAAATTTATATCCCAACCTTTATAATTTTCTATCATTTTGAATAAGAAAGCTTAATTAAATAATACCCACATATAGAAAGAACAAAAACGAAGGAAATAAGTAATTTTTTCGTTATATTTCTTTTATATTTATTTAATTTGAGCTAACTTTTATTTTACTAGCAGCTTTATCTGCATTTTCTCTAGCTAAATTAACGTCTTTATTTGATGAAAGAACAACTCCCATTCTTCTGCCTTTTCTTGAGACTGGCTTACCAAATATAAGAACTTTAGTCTTTTCAAACTCTAATGCTTCATTAAGACCTTCATAAATAGGATTCTTATACTCTTTATCTGAAAGTATAACTCTTGTTGCTGAAGGTTCTATTAGATTTATATTAGGTATTGGTAAATTTAAAAATGCCCTTAAATGCAATTCAAATTCACTAATGTTTTGACTGACTAATGTAACCATACCGGTGTCATGTGGTCTTGGAGATAATTCTGAAAATATAACCTCATTTCCTTTAACAAAAAACTCGACTCCGTATAATCCAGCTCCATTTAGGTTATTTAATATTCTAGTTGTAATTTTCTTGGCTTCAATAATTAAAGACTCATTCATTTCCAAAGGTTGCCAACTGCATTGATAGTCCCCGTTAGACTGAAGATGTCCAATTGGCAAACAAAAAATATTTTCACCACTATGCTTCCTTACCGATAAAAGTGTAAATTCAAAATCAAAATTAATAAATTCCTCAATAATAACACCCTTAACTTTACCTCTAGAATTTGCTTGTGCCTGATTCCAAGCATCATGTAAATCATTTTTTGTCTCAACCAAACTTTGTCCCTTACCTGAAGAGCTCATTAAGGGCTTAAGTAAAAGTGGAAATCCAATCTCAATTGCTTTTTTTTCTAGGTCATCAAATTTAAAAATATAATTAAATTTTGCAGTCTTTATTTTTAAATCTCTAGAAGCTAAATCTCTAATTTTATCTCTATTCATTGTGATTTCAACAGTTCTAGCATTTGGAACAATCTTAAAACCCTCATCCTCTAATTCCTTTAAAGCTTCAATCGAAAGTGCCTCAATTTCAGGAACAACAAAATCTGGATTTAATTTTTTAATAACATCTTTTAAAATATTTTTGTTGCTCATATCAATTGCACATGAATGATCAGCAACTTGCATTGCAGGTGCTTTTTCATATCGATCAATTGCAATAACTTCTAATCCCAATCTCTTGGATTCAATTACTAGTTCCTTACCAAGTTCACCGCTGCCAAGAAGTAAAATTCTTTTTTTAGAAAAAATTGCATTTTTCATATTAATAAAAATTATTTTTCATTACCATAACTCTGGCTAAAGGAATCCTCTTTATTTTTTTTATCTTTAGAAAAACTAAATAAAGATTTTCTAAAAAATAAAATCTGACTTCGCAAACTATTAGTTATAGATTTTAAAATTGCTACTAAAAAAAAAATTCCAATAATAGCCCAAAAAATTTTTTCTAAAGCAACTGAAGGTGAAAATGCTTGACCAGATTTAATAATTTCAGTAAGTGGGTCTAAAGGGTCCAAATTAAAATTTTTATATAATATTAATTATAAAGGTTTAAAGAAATAAAAAATTAAAACTTACAAAAGAAAAAATCCAAAATAGTTGCATATTTTATGCACAAAAAACGCTATAGAATGTTATCTTCAAAGGGTAATTTTTTTAAGACATGCAAGTTGACGTTCAAAATACTACTGTTCTTTCATCAGATGGATCATCTATAAAACTTGGTGAGTACTCAGGGGAAGTCATTTTAGTGGTTAACGTAGCTAGTTATTGTGGGAATACTGCTCAGTATGAGGATCTTCAAAAGCTACATGATTTATATTCAAGCAAAGGCCTTAGAATACTCGCATTCCCATGTAATGATTTTGGGAAACAAGAACCGGACACCCTTTCAGAAATAAAAAATTTTTGTACAACTAAATATGGAGTTAAGTTTGAAATATATGAAAAAGTTCATGCTAAAGGTAATACCACTGAACCATACACAACGCTTAACAAGGTTGAACCTGAGGGTGAGGTTGAATGGAATTTCGAGAAGTTTTTAATAGGAAAAGACAGTAAAGTAATTGCAAGATTCAAACCAAGTGTTAAACCCTTTGACGAAAACTTAATCGCAGCTATTGAAGTAGCGTTAGATTCATAAGAATTGCCCTCTAATTCTTATGAAATTTTAAAATAAATAACTTTCAAAGTTAATTAAATAACTTCTCAATCTTTAATCTGATTTTTAACTTCACTTTCTTCTTGTTCCTCTGATTTTAACTCTGACTCAATTGTTTCTTCTTTAACTTCACTTTCTTCTTGTTCCTCTGATTTTAACTCTGACTCAATTGTTTCTTCTTTAACTACACTTTCTTCTTGTTCCTCTGATTTTAACTCTGACTCAATTGTTTCTTCTTTAACTTTTTTAACTCTGACTCAATTGTTTCTTCTTTAACTACACTTTCTTCTTGTTCCTCTGATTTTAACTCTGACTCAATTGTTTCTTCTTTAACTACACTTTCTTCTTGTTCCTCTGATTTTAACTCTGACTCAATTGTTTCTTCTTTAACTACACTTTCTTCTTGTTCCTCTGATTTTAACTCTGACTTTTCTTTTAATTCTAAATTTCCTGAATTCATATTATCTTCTTGTCTTAGTAGGAATTTCAAAAATCCTTTAAATAATAAGAAACCTTTTTCAATTCTTTTAGGACCCAAAATTGAGAGCAAAACAACCAAAATTATGAATATTTCAGGTGAATTCAAACCTAATAGTTTCATAAATTTATATATTCTAATTATGTTTTAGCACACACTAAATATTAAATCTAATTATTCTCAAAATTTGGTAAATAAAGCTCCCTATTTGATGCAATTACACCCTCTTCTTTAAAAAAAATTTCTAGTTCTTTTAAATCATTTATATCTATAAATTCTCCACAGTTTTCTAATATATTATTATGAGTAAATTCCCACAAGTTATCCAAATATTCATCATCGTCAGGAAAAGCTACGAATTTTAAATATGTATTATTTAAAGCATATTCACTAGCAAATTCAGCATCTAATCCTTCCCTTTTAGCATCACAAAATACTTTAGCAAATCTCTTGCCAACTGAAGTTTGAGCACTTGATAAATCTAAATTATCTTGGATCGCTTTTACATTTATTGGAGCAATAAAAATAATTATTGGAAGAAGAATAGATATGATAATAAACAAGAACTAATTCCCTTAAAAATTTCAACTTTAAATAAAGTAGCAAAAAAAGTAATGAATTAGCGACATTTAAGTAAAATCACTTATTAAAAAACTAAACACATAAAAATAACATCAAATACATATAGGAATTTATAATATATAAAAATTAAATACATTTAAGATCATATGTCGTCAAATATAAAGATAAAAGGAAGAGGTGTTACAAGGATAATTAAAAGTAAGGTAATGCTATCACCTTTAGCAGGAGTTACAGATAATGTTTTTAGGAGACTTGTTCGTAAATGGGCTCCTAACTCTTTACTCTTTACAGAAATGATTAATGCCACAAGCCTTAAAAAAGGATTTGGGACTCAAAAAATTAATCAACTTGAGTTAGAAGAAGGTCCAGTAGGAGTACAAATTTTTGACAATAGACCATATGCTGTTTCTGAAGCAGCGAAACAAGCAGAAGACTTTGGAGCTTTTTTAATAGATATAAATATGGGATGTCCCGTAAAAAAAATTGCAAAGAAAGGGGGAGGAAGTGCTTTAATTAAAGACCGTAAACTCGCTATAGAATTAGTAACAAAAGTCGTAAAGGCTGTTAAAGTTCCAGTAACAGTAAAAACACGACTCGGATGGGATAGTAAAGAAGAAAATATAGAGGATTTTTTATTAAAGCTCCAAGATGCAGGAGCAACAATGATTACATTGCATGGAAGAACTAGAAAGCAGGGATTTTCAGGAAAGTCCGATTGGGAGATGATCGGGAGACTAAAAAAATTATTGGGAATTCCAGTAATTGCTAATGGAGATATCAAAAATCCAGAAGATGCCCTTAATTGTTTAAAAAAAACAAATGCTGATGGTGTAATGATAGGACGAGGAATTTTAGGATCACCATGGAAAATAGGTGAAATAGATTATGCTATTAGAGAAATTAAAGATTTTAAAGAACCAAACGCAAAACAAAAATTATGCTTAATTATTGAACATCTTGAAGAATTAATAAAAGAAAAAGGAGATCATGGATTGTTAATAGCCAGGAAACATATTTCCTGGACTTGCAAAGATTTTAAAGGTGCTTCAAATTTACGAAACAGTTTGGTTAGAGCTGTTGATGAAAATGAAGTTAAAAATTTAATAAATAAAATGATTAAAACATTGAATAATTAAAAAAATACATTAGCTTAAAATCAATTTATTATCCATATGAAAATAATTAGTCAAGAAACAAGTAAAAGAGTTTGTGATCATATGAACAATGATCATCTTGATTCCATTCACAAATATCTTATTCATTATGGGAAGATTTCAAGCTTTGAGAATGCTTACATGGAAGAAATTAATAACAGTTATATAAAAATCAATTACGATGGAAAGTCATCAATTATAAATTTTAAAAATGAAATATCTGAAGAAGAAATTCATTCAACTTTAGTATCAATGCTTAAAGAGATTAAATAAAAATAAATAAGAAAATATCTAATTATTATTTTCATAATAATCAGTAATCTTTTTACACTCCTCAAATGAAAGCATGCTTAATCTAGAAGATGCTTTAAATTTTAAAATTGAACAAACAGCAATTAAATCAGCGATATCAACATTAAGAGCTTCAGAAAGCTCTATTACTCTTAGACCTTTCATTAATAAGAAAAAAATCTTCTTCTACATTATAAATATCATTGAAATTAATGAGCTGCATTCTTCCCTAAACCTGCTATGAAGGGAAATGTTTGTTCATCACCAAATATATCTTCTGTGGAGGAATTAGAAAAATTAGTTTTTTTATTCTTATCAGGCTGAGTTTCCTCTATTTCCCTAGAAATATTATCTTTAATATTATTTCCAGTTTCTTTTGCTATTGAATTGTGCGTATTAGAAAATATTGAAAAAACTAAGATACATAAAAATAAAATAATTCTTTTCATAAAAACAATTTATTTAATACTATTTTCTTATTCCAATAAAGTTATTTGGAAGAAATTAATTATTTCAAAACAAATCTCAATAAATCAAAGTTAAAAAATATTCATCTTCCTAACTTATTTCTATTTTTAAATCTAATAAAAAAATAAAGACCTAGTAACAAAAGAATTGGTATGGAGTACTTATTCAGAAATACATAAACTATATAGACGAAAAATGGAAATAAGCATGCCCGCTTGAAATTCAACTTTTGATCCTTAGACATTTTTCTCCAATTTAAATATTCTTCCCATTGAAAAATCTTTTTCATTTTTCTAGCACTATTACTACGATTAAACATGAAATTATAAATATAGTTTTGATGATTCTTATATTAATAAAGAATATTAATCTACAATATCAATAATATCTTTTTTCATGGAATAAAAATATTTTTTAATCAGAAAATGAACTCAAAGCCAGTTTGGAAAATAGAAAAAATTGTTTTACCTCAACATGCTGACCACGCAGGAGTAATGTGGCACGGTACATATTTTAATTGGCTTGAAGAAAGCCGAATAAATGCACTTTTAGAAGTTGGTATAAATTATTTTGAACTAACTAAAAAAGGCTTAGATTTACCTTTAATAAATACTGCAATAAAATATAAAACACCATTATTTCTTGGTGAAAAAATAATAATTGAGAGCGAATTCAATATTGGGAAAAGTCCCAAGGTTAATGTAATTTCAAAATTTCTTAACACCAAAAATCAAACCTTGACAATTGCTGAAGTCAATTTAGTTTTAATAAATAAAGTGAATTTTTCTATAATAAGAAAAAGACCAGATTTCTTGTCGGAAGCATTTATTAAACTTAACGGATAAACATATTATCCTTTAATTGAAACATTTATTTAATTTTTGATTATGAATATATTTCACATTATTGACTCTTATCAATATGAAATGGAATCAAGATATCAAGAAAAATCAATGCTTACAAACCTTTTTACAGAACACAAATTCATAGGATGGTTAGGCCTGTTTATAATTTTTTTTTCCATCTTTGCAATTTTTGTATTTCAATTTCTTGAGTGGGAAAGTAATGACAATAAGAAAAGTTAAGAAAATTTATTGCTTATAATTCAATTGAATAATTAAAAAAATGGCAATCTACTTAAAAATAACTAACCCCACAGAGGTTGTAAAAAAAAAGACATCAAAATGGTTGACAGATATTACACCTGAAAGGATTGATAGGAAATTGGTAGAAGATGAAGTAATCAAAGGTATTATTGAGCAATTAACTTTAGAAGGAATTAAAGGAGAAATATCAGCAATTAATGGTTTTGAAGTAAATGAATCTTCAGTAATTACAAAAAATAATTTTGTTATCAGAAAAACAAAAACTTTTTAGACCGAAAAAAAATACTTTTATGAATAATATTTTTATTTTAATTATTTTAATTATTTTTTTTATTTTTGTAATTATAAGGGATTATCAAATTAAAAAAAGAAGGTTTAAATTAAATAATGCCTTAAATTCAAATTTCTTTATTCAAACAATTAATAATTTAATAGAAGAAAACAAATATAATTTGTTAGAGGAAAGGATTAGATTAAGGGAAATAGATGCTTACGGTAATGAGGATTATAAAAAATGGATTGGCAATCCACCTCTTGATGAAAAAGCCATAGAGAAAAATATATTAAATGGATCCAAGCGATTTAAAGAAGGCATCCCATACTTTTGGGAAAAAGTAATTTTAAAAAAATTTGGAAGTATGGAATTATTTTTCCAAAAGTGGAGATCTTATTGTGATGAGAATCCTACTATTGATGATGAGATAATTGGATCCATTAGAAATCTTGAAAATGAAGATTGGTTTGTATTCATAGCAAGTCAAATTGAGAAATCATGCTTAAACCTAATAGAAAATGATTACCCAAAAGTAATTAACGAAAGCTATAAAAAAGGTATTAAATTTGAAAATTATTGCATGCAAATTCTCAAACAACATGGCTGGGAAGTTAAAGAAACTCCTAATACTGGAGATCAAGGGGTTGACTTAATTGCATCAATCAATGATTTGAGAATATGTATTCAATGCAAAGATCATGAAAAAGCTATTGGAAATAAAGCAGTGCAGGAAATTTCAGCTGGTAAATTATTTTGGAAAGGTACGCACGCAATAATAGTCTCAAAATCTGGCTTTACAAAGTCTGCCCATCAACTAGCAAAATCAAATAAAGTAAAATTAATCAACGAATATCAATTGAAAGATTTAGAAAAGTTTATTGTTTGAATACTTTATATCAATTGTGTTAAGCCCTCTTTGTAAAGCAAAAGTGTTGTAAAAATTCCTGAGGCCCACATTAAACCTCTAGCTGTTGGGATATTAAATACATAGGCACCAATATATAAAATACGGAAAATAGGATGAATCAATGATGCAATTATTGCAATATTAGAGTCAGTTAAAGTAATCAAACAAAGAAGGCATGCCGGAGCATGTAAGGAAATACTTTCCCAACAATTTTGATGACACCAAACAGCTCTTTTACCAAAAGAAGGTAATTCGTCGAATAAAGCCCTTGGAGCAGACATATTTTCAACAGAATAGCCTGCTTTAACTCTTCCTATAGTTAATGGAATAATAGATAACAAAACAACACCGACTGATAGACAAAGGCTCCAAGCAAAAGCTACATGCATATGATTTAAATAATATTATTAGCATAATAATTGCAACTAATTATCGTGATAAATGAAAAATCATTACCATAGATAAAACTTCGCAAAAAATGCTGTAATTTATATTAAAAAAAATCATTTATGGATATTTCAAAGATAGTTTTAATTTTTGGCATAAGTTTACTAATATATTTTGCTTTTCTGTTTTTAGGATTTTTTCTTAAGAATAAAAATTTAAAGGCGCAGATTCTAAAAAAAGAAGAATAGATTATTAATGCCACCAAAATTTACTATTTTTCTCAATATTTTTATATCTTTTTGGATATATTTCATGGAAATAAAATTTGATCCTAATAATAATATGGGATATTTGAAATTTAATAAAACAGTTGGTGATATATGAAAAAATTTTATAAATTTCTTAAAAGTTTTCTATTTATATCATTTTGGCTTATTTTATCCTCATTTTTAACCCAATATTGGAATACCTTTCATTGGGAATACATTTACTTAAACTTCAGAATTATATTTGATAAAGAATTTTGGTTTGTTGTAGAAAAAATTCTTTTAGGATTTGATATTGGTTACTGGTTAGAAGAAGCACTAAAATTCTTAAGCTATGAAATACCTAAAGAATCTTTTAAATATTTTCCAATTTATTTCGTTTTAAAGTCTATTTGGATAAAGAATTAATTTAAATTTTTAAAAGATTTTTAAAAATTACTTAAGATTCTTGAATAAAGTCGTTTATTTTATTTTTCTTAAGACAAATAAATTGCCTTTATCACTTCTTCAGATTCTAAGCCTATTACTTAAAAAAGTTATCTCTAACAACCCTAATTGTTCATTATTTATTTCTTTAATAGCCTTTATTTTTTCTTCCAAATTCAGGACAAATAACACCAGCATGTTTAAATCTAACCCCAATATTATTTTCATTTATGTAATAAAGTCTTAATAAAATACCATTACCAGTAATTGGTTTTATTCCTCTCGGTTGAAGTAAATTAAGACCATTTAAATTAAAGGGATCTAGAATTTGAAGATTATCAATAAAAGGAGAATATTTTAAAAACGGTCTATTAGAACTACTCCACCTAGCCTCCCAGACACCCTTTACATCACTTCTATCTTTACAAATGAAAAGTTATGATCAATTCCAAGTTGTTCTAGAATAGATTGAATCTTCTCTGAATTTAGAGATTTAAGAAGTAAATTTAATAAATAATCTTCGAATTCCATTTAACAAACACTGAGTAAAAGGCTAAGGATAAATACTCACCTCCATATGCTATATTCTACTCAGAATGTGTTGATTCGATGACAAAGAGCTATTGGCTAAAGAAAATTTCAATTCCAAATGCTGATTTATTCCTGGAATACATTAGAACAGTTTTGCCTTGGATCAAATCCGTGGGAGGAGTGATAGTAAAAAGAGATTTGATACAAGAATCAGCCTCAAATGAATGGGACGGAGGGCAGCTAGGATTAGTAATAGAATTCGAATCAAAATTTGCTGCTAAAAAAGCATTTTATTCTGAAGTATTTCAAAAATATCTACAGTCCAGAGATTTAATGGAACTTGTTACTATAAGTACTCTTTAAAAGAGTCAAAGAATATTGACCGCAGACAAGCTTATCATAAGTATTTATTACTATTAAAGTATTTTTGTAATATTTATAACTTCACCACCAATAGGATATTTTACAAAATTTGAATGTAAAAGCAATTGGTTAATAAAATGAACTATTCAACAGAAAAAGATGATTATTTGATGACAACTCCATATACAAAAAAAATTCAGCAAAAATTTGAAAAGGTTAAGTCATTTTTAGAGCAAAATGGATTTAATCCTTCATCAGAGAGCTTAATGCAAGATATAGTTAGTTCAGAAGAATATATTGCCAAAAATGGTTTATAGAAAATCAAAAGATATTTAGAGTCCTTAAGTAATAAAAACCGCCTATTAAAAAAGGTAATAATATTCCAATAAATAATAAAAAAGATTTTCTTGATTCGCCTTTTGATATGGGATTAATTTCTGGTTCTATTGCAAAACCATTCTGTCTGCCACCGCTTTCGGTTGTATAACCTTTTTTATTCATATGAAAAATAATCTACGCAGATTATCTCATGTAAAAAGTTATTTAAAAAAATCTTTTACATTTAGAATTATACTAATTTCTAAATCTAACAATTAATTTCGATCTGAGATTTCAATTTGGCAGCTTTTTTTAAAAGCCCTACAACTTCCTTACGGCCAGTAGCAAATTCAACCTTAGTTAGTAGCTCACTATATTTCTTTGAGATTTCTCTATGTTTCATTTTTAGTATTAACTTCATTAAATTATAAAGTTAATAAAAATATTTTTTGTATAAAAGATATCAAAATGAAGTTCTAATACCTTTACCTATTTAAACCAACCTTTTTTCTTAGTTTAATTTCTTCTTTAATAACTTCTTATTTTCTCAAAATAATCCCTTTTTTTATAACTATTTGTAGTAATTCACTAAGTCGATAATTAATATAGCTAGTAATGAAAAACCTAAAATTAAGGGTAAATAAGGATATTTATTTAAAATTTTATTTAGCTGATTTTTTGATGTTTTTTTCTCCTTTTTCTTTTCTCTAGGTGGTAAGCCTAACTCTTCCCTTCTCTTAGCTTCTCCCATAATTTTTTAATCTATTTAAGACTATTTTATACATCTAGTAAAAGAAATGTATTGTTCTAGATTTGAATTATTAACGACTAATTTAGTAAATATTTTGTATATATTTAGAATATATACAAAAATAACATGATAGAAGTTGTTTGGTCAGTAAATATAATGATTGCAATTCTGATTATTGGTATTGCCTGGGTTCTTTACTACATATTCACTTATGATCAAAAATTTAGTTCCTAGATAAATGTCAGATAAAGATCTAAGTAATTTTCTAAAAAAAATAGAGCAACTTAATCAAATTGCTGAGCTAATAAAAAATAATCCTAGTAAAAAGTTGTCCCTTTCAAAATGCAAAAATCATGATGAAGTAATTAAATTAACCTCTGAATGGGGTTTTGATATTGGTAAAAGGTGGGGAGAATATTAATTGATTTTATTATCAGCATTATTAAAATTGCCATCAACATCAAATTAAATTACTAGGATTAATTAGCATTTCTTGTACTGGAATTATGAAAGAAATTGGAGAAATTAAGTCAAATATATATAAAATAGCTGCTGTTACAGATAGGGGGCAAAGATTAAATAAATTAATTTCTCCTATGTATGAGGAAAAAGTCAATGAAATGGATCAATTGATTGATGATCTTAAAAACCTTAGTTTCGAAATATCAGAAAAATCATTATCTGGAGAGTGGGAATTGATTTTTTCTAATGTTGAATTATTTCGAAGTTCTCCTTTCTTCCTTGCTATTGAAAAGGCATTAAATGATGAATTTAAAAGTAATCTTTTTTTTAAATTACATCAATTGCAAGTAGGATCCTTTGGAATATCTACTATTGGGAGAATTGCTCAAAAGATTGATTTTGATAAAAAAGAATTTATATCTACTTTTGACACTACAATATTTGGGCTCACAACAATTCCTATCTTAGGTTGGTTCAAACTTTTACCTACCTTTGGAGGAAGAGTAATAACCCTAGCAAGTGATTTAGCTTTAAAAAATAATTCACTTGATATGAACTTACAAAAGACAAAAGTTTCCAAAGTTGATGGACTTAATAAGATTCCATTCATTAGTGGATTACTTATGGATAGATGGTATCCAGTTAAAGATGTATGGAATAAATTACCTTGGAATAAAGAACCACCAAATTGCAAGGTATTAATTGTATATTTAGACGAAGAAATGAGAATTATGCAGGATATGTATGGCTCTATTTTTATTTATATAAGGCCTTCAATTTCTTTATTGAATCCAAATAGATTATCTAATAATTAATTGAAGGCTGACTAATATTCTTAGTAATTTTCAGAAGAAATATATTAAAAATATTATTTTAAAGATTTATTAATAAAGACATGTCGCGTATCAAATACAAATAGGTTATGTTCGTAGTGAACAATTTTTTATTATGCTTAGGAATCAAGAAAAAAACTCACTTGTTAGAGGAATTTTTTTAATAGTGGGATGGGGCTTAGGTTTAGACCGATTCTACGAAGGAGATAAAAAAGGTGGTTTTTTATCAATCATAGGTTGGAGTCTCACATTTTTTAGCTTATGCTTTCTTAAATGTTCAGGATATGAATATGTTGATGGAGTAAAAAATTATTCAGAATATTCTCCTAATCCTTTAATAGTATTACCTTTACTTGCTGGAGCATATGGTGGCTTTCTAATAATTAAAAAGGCATTTAGATTAGCAAAACAATTTGAGAATGCTGAATAATACTACAAATAATGAAATTCAAGATAATAAGCCAGTACCTTTCAAAAAAAATTTAAATAAAAGAATTACCAAAAGGTTTATTATTGCTAAGGCTACCAATCCATTTCTGTTCTTAACATCTAACTTCTTAACTAAATTAGAAAGATAAACGACTGGATTTTCAGGCTCTTTATTATCCAAATTTTATTTAAATATTAATTTAGAAGAAAATATCACAGTTTCACTAAAAGAATCAAAATTGTAAAGATGAATATCCAATAAGATAGAAATAATTTCTAATCCATAATTCCTGCATTTCTTAAAAAAGCTTTACCAATATTGCCAATCAAAAGAAATGCAGACAAATTAATTAAAAGAATTATTAATAATGCCAACATTTTGTGGTTTGGATTAGTTGAAATGCCATCAAATCCCTTATTAAGAAATCTTTCAAAAAGTGATTTAGCTTTGTTTAGTTTTTGTTGCGTTGAATCAAGATTAATTTTTTCTTTAGAAGAATCTTGATTACTTGCTTTCTCTAGGAATTCTGTAAAGGCCTTAACATTCTCTTCTTTTTTATTACCCTCAATAAGATCTTTATTATCTTCATTAAGATTGGAGGACGATTCGACTGAATTATTTTCCTCAGGATTAAGATTTGAATCTTCCAAATTAATAGTAAATGCTAGAAGTATATTACACCATAAAAAAAACCACTCGATCAATTGAAAAGAGGGTTAGCTAAGATTAAAGTTCTTTATATAATAGTAATTTATTTTGATAAAATTCGCGGTAGGAGCATTCTGGAGTTTTAAATTAGTTTATAGTCAAGGTTATTTTTAATTACAGATGTTAGATGAGAATACTAAAAAAGCATGTAAAGAGGATCCCTCAATAAGAGAAATTAAAATTAGAAATATAGAACATGCTATTGAACAAGCGGAGTTGATGATAAAAGAATCAAAAATGAACCAAGAAGAATTAATCTTCTTAAAAAGAAAAATATCGGACTCAAGACAGGATCTAGAGATACTTTATTTAATGAAAATTCAATGAATATACATTTATTAATCTTTAAAAAATATTGAATTTTGCAAAGAAAATTAATTTGTATATTTGAAGACTTATAAAGCTTAAAAAGAATGTAATGGTTTGTATAAATATTCTAGTTATGTCTAAAAATAATCTATATATACCTTTAAAGGTTTATCCATACATATTCATTTAAATTACTGCTATTGCAATAACAGCAGCTTCATATGTAATTGCTTAGTTCTATCTGCTATATAAAGTTTTTAGATATTAAATAAATTAAAATATTTGTATTAATTAATAATATGGATAAAGTCAAAATAGCAATTTTTACAATACCAATAATCATATTTTCCATTGTTGGGATTAAAAAATTAATTCATATAAATCAAGTTAATGATTTAAAAAATAAAGAAGAATCATTCTTAAATGAATCTATAGGTGTTTTAAATGAATGCTTCGATCTAGAAAATAAAAATAAAAGAACTCTTAATAAATCAATTGAATTAATTGAGTATTGCTTAGAGGAATATGGGTATAAAAACTGATTTCAAAACTTGAATGATGAATTTCCTTAATACTCCACTAATATGCAAATAAAAAATTTCTAATCAATAATATTGTCATGTTCCATAATTTTTTATTAATAATATTTTCCTAATTTAATTTTTTTTAAAATGACTAAAGTGAAATGTTCTTATTTAGGAAATTTAAACTGTGAGGCTATTCATCTACAATCTGGAAGTCTTATTAGAACGGATGCACCTTTAGATCACTATGGAAAAGGTGAAAGTTTTTCCCCAACCGATTTATTAGCAACATCTCTAGGTACTTGCCTGCTTACAATTATGGCAATCAAAGCTAAATCGAAAGGATTTGATTTGAAAGGTATATATTTAAATATTGAAAAACTAATGACACAAAATAGCGAGAGGAAGATAAAAGAACTAATAATAGATATTTTTATACCAGAGAGCACTTCTAATGAAACTATTGATTTTTTGAAAAAAGCTTCCAAAGAATGTCCAGTTACAAGAAATTTATCTCAAGAAATAGATATTAAAATTTGTTGGCATCATTAATAAATCTCAAACATAGTAAATACAGAAAAAATAATGAAATACTTTATTGGAATAATCATTCTTTTATTTGGAATATATATAATCACAGATTTGGCACTAAAGACTAGGTATAAAAGAAAAAGACTTTCAAAGAAAAAAAATAAATCTTTTTAATTTTATTATTGAATATTAAGGAATAAGATTTAATTTTATAATGACAATTAAGGGTTTAATTTAGTTTTATTTTTTTACTATTTTTTGATCAATCAACCCTATCAGAGGGATCATGAAATTAACATTAATTCCAATAGTACACCATGTATATGTAATAAGAAAAATTATCTTTATATATAAATTAGGAGGTAAGGTTAAAAATATTTTGAAAAACCCTCCAATAAATAATACTAATATTCCAATTTGCAAAAGTCCTTTGAATATCCATTTAAGTCCATTTTTTTTAATGTTTCTATAAAACCAAAAAAAAACAAAACTTGATGATAATAAATATATAATTTTTATGATCATCTTTTTAAATAATTCTAATAAATTTGCCATTATCAAGGCATGATGACAATTATCACTTTTTTATCTGCTAATTTTTTTTTTAAATGGGAAAGTTATACAAAAAACAATAAAAACAAACTTCGATTTATCAATTTTTTTACTAAAACATTTTTGATTTCAATAAATCAACTCTTTTTTGATTTACTCCCAAGTCACTTTCTCCAACTCTTGATTCTGATCTTATTGATAAGATGTTTGATTCAGGTAGAAAAGATACTTCTAAGTCGTCTACATACTTCATCCATTTACTGGTTGCCTCAGCATGAAGATAATCGCCATCAATTTCTACAATCTCAGTTCTTGGAGTGTTTTCGATAAATGCTTTAATCTCTTCAAAAGGTTTCTCAATATTGTTTACCTCCCATTCTTCTCGTACACAATGAGCAATCTCTACACAAGGTTTTAGTTCTACATGTGAGGCAAATGATGAAGAAGGGAATAAAAAGCTTGAACAAACTAAAATCGCTAAAAAAAGTATTTTCATTAACAGAGGATTTTAACAACCCATAATCTAACTAATTAAATTACTAATTTGTAATGACGTATCTCATTATTTTGGAAGAAAGCATATACGTTTTTATATTAAGGATTTAATATGTATTTTCGATAATCCAAAAAAAAAGATCCCTCAAAGAGAGATCTTTCTAAAATTGATTTATATCAAGTGTTTCCTTGTTTCCACTGAAATAAATCAATTCCTCCTACACACAATATCAATATCACACCTAAATTAAAAATATGTAATAACTAATAGACCTCTATCTTAACTGTCACATCGCAAAAAATACAAAAAATACTCAATCATTGCTGTCGAGTACTTTTAAAGTTATCAGAAAAAAGTGTGTGAGGAGTTTCTGATGTATATAATCTACTCCGTAGGTAATTTAAAAGGCTACAGTATAAATTACTAATTATTTAAATCTTTCAGAAAAATTGGCCGTTGATGAAAAAAATAATCATAAACATAAAAAATTCATGAAAAGCATTTACAAAAAAATCATTTTTATTATTTCTGCAATTGCCCTTTTCTCAGTAATAGTGGGTGTTATCAAATATTCGCTTAATTATATTGAAAATAATCCCGAAAAATACTTACCTACACAAAAGTAAGAAAAAATTAAGTATAAATTCACTTCAAAAAATCTATAAAGTGTCTTAGATATGTTATACATAGACAGCTTTAGTCATGAAAATCAAAAATACTTCAGTTCTTAATCAGAATAATATTCATTTAAGTCAATTTAAAAATAAGCATAAATATCAAATACTTGAGTATTACTGGAAGAAAAGAAAGAAAGAATTTGAAAAAAACTTTCAAAATTTTGCTAACCGATAATTATGAATTTTATTTTTTCTTTTTTATTAGCATCTGTGATGTGGGTACAAGTTCCTCAATGGGAAGCTGACTGGTCAAAATGTGCTGTAGATGTTCCGGATTCATCATGCCACTGGTACGTAGCTGCTCCCGATAATACTTTTGGGGAAGGATTTAATTGGGAAAACGCTCCTTGGTTTGATGCTAATGGATTACAGGATGTAGCTAAGATTGAGAAAGAATCTGTAGTAGAAAAACTTCAAAATAACTAAAGTTTCTATTTCATCAATTAACTTTTAAAAGTATTTAAATCTAGTTGCTTAGTGGTTAACTTTTGATTAATTAAAAAATTTTTATGCGTTTCAAAGTAAGTCTCAAAAAAAATGGAAAGGAATTTGATGAAGTTGTTATAGCAAATAATAAAAAAGAGGCTATGGAAGTAGCTTTAAAAAACAATCCAGAAGCTCAAGCTTTAAACTCTGATTGGACATTTAAGATTTAATTAATTGCGAAGCTTAGGAATCAAAAGAGATGCAACACAAATAACACTAATTGCAGGCCCAGGCGAAAGATTAAAGACTATAGAGAGAATAAATCCCAGAAGTGAGATGCATAATCCAAAAAATGAAGACCTCATCATTGCAATTCTTAAACTATGAGCCTTATTTAGCCCTAATAAAGTTGGCGTAGAAAGAAGAGCAATTACAAGAATTACTCCCACAGCTGACATTGAACTAACAATTACTAATGCCGTCGTAAAACTCAAAGCAAGATTTAATAAAGAAACGTTTATACCACTTGCGGATGCACCTTCTGGATCTAATCCAACATAAACTACCTTTTCATATCCAAAAGTCATTAAAAGTATAAATACTAAAAAAGCAATTATTGTTCTAAGTAAATCTCCAAAATTTGCTGTCAATAAATCGCCAAATAATACTGCCTCCAAATCAATCCTTATTCCGAGTAGAGGGATAATAAGGACTCCAAACCCAAGCATTCCGGCTAATATTGTGTTCATTATTGCTTCATAGTTTTCACTCTTTTTATTAGTTAAACTTTCCGCAATTACAGAACCTAAAAGACCACTGATAACCCCACCAATTGAAGGATGAATTCCAAGCGCTAAGGCTAAAGCAAGTCCTGGCAAAACGCAGTGAGAGATTAAATTTACTTGAAGTAATCTCCTATGTGTTATTAATACAGTTCCCATCGCTGGACATAGAATTCCTGAAAAAATAGTTATTATTAAAGGAACAAGCCACCAACTGCTATTAATAAAAGACATTAATCTAACGATTCGGTATGATCAAAAATACGGGACAAAAAAAGATTACGGAAACTATGGTAACTAAGCCTGACATTACCAAAAGACAAGCGCAACTTCTTGAAGAACTTAATAAATGTGATGATGAACTGAGCGGTCAAGAGTTGCATAGACAATTGATTGAAAGCGGAAAAGCTATGGGACTGACAACTGTTTACAGGAATCTTCAAGTTCTTATAAAGCATGGTTTAATACGTTCAAGACATCTCCCAACAGGGGAGGTTCTTTACACTCCCGTAGATAGAGACATTCATCATTTGACATGTGTTCAATGTGGTGAGACATCAAAAATGGAAGGGTGCCCTGTAAAAGATATTCATACACCCAAAACAAATCCAAAGAAATTCCAATTGTTGTTTCATACCCTGGAGTATTTCGGAATTTGCCAGAACTGCTATCAAGCACAAAGTTAAAACTAAATATTTTTTTAATCACGACAATTATTATCCTCAATTGAGCTGATATTTATATCCTCTAATTTATCTTTTATAGAATCGGGGCTTCCAAAGGCCAATACAGCTTTATCCAAAACAATAACTTGATCATAACTATTTAACGAGGTACCCCAATCATGACTACTTACCATTAAAGAAAGACCAGCATCAGCAAGTTGACGAACAATTTTTAGAAAATCCTCCTTTGCAGGTGGATCTAAAGCTGCACAAGGTTCATCAAGAAGGTAAATTTTTGCTGGAGACATTAATGTTTTGGCTAATAAAGCTCTTTGTTGTTGTCCCCCAGATAAAGAATCAAGCCTTCTGTTAGCAATATTTGCAATGCCGACTCTTTGCATTGTGGCCTCCAATTCACAGCATTTATTAATCCATGCATTAGGTTTGGCAAGAAGAGCTTTCATTTGAAAAGGACTACTACTTTTTGATTTTGAGTATTTTATTTGTCCTAATGAAACTAGTTTTTCTACAGTTATTGGAAATTTCCAATTCATAGAGCTTCTTTGTGGCATGAGTGCCACCTGAGATCTTTGTCTAATCAACTTCTCCCCGTCAATTGTTATCTGACCATTATCAGGAATACATTGTCCCTGCAATATTCTTAAAAGAGTTGATTTGCCAGCTCCGTTTGGTCCTACTAGAGCAGTCAATGTACCTGGTTCAACTGTTACGGAAACTTTACTTATAGCCGGGCTTACATTTTTTGCATACGAATAAGATAAATTTTCAGCTACTAGTAGTGACATTAATGCGTGAACTTACGACCCCATAATATTTTAATTATGGAAAATAATTTACTTTAAAAACATTTTATACCTAAACTTGCACATAAAAATGAAAATGATTATCGCTTTAAGATATCTATCGTTTTTATATGTCAATTTTTAAGAGAATTTTTTCAAGCTATATATCTCATAAAAAAGTATCTATCCGAAATTCACTTATCGCTAGTACGGCATTATTCTCAATAACTACAAACGTTGCCTTAGCTGAAAGTAAAAACTATGTAGCAGTTGAGCCTCTTACCTGCGATATCGTTAAATCTATAGCACTCCCTTCCGATGAAGTTACATGCCTAGTAGACAGAAAGCAAGATGTTCATGATTTTAAAATTTTGCCTAAACAGGCAAGATTATTAAAAAAGGCAGATAAAGTTTTTACTTTAGGGACAGAAATGACACCCGCAATGAGGAATTGGGTGAAGAAAAATAGCACTGTTGTTTTAGGCGTAAGCGCAATTGATATTGACGATCATAGTGACCATGATGATCATGGCCACTCAGCAAATAAACATGAAAACCATGATGAACACGATGATCATGGCCACTCAGCAAAGAAACATGAAACCCATGATGAACACGATGATCATGGCCACTCAGCAAAGAAACATGACGACCATGATGACCACGATGACCACGATGATCACGACCATCATGATCACGGAGGAGTAGATCCACATGTCTGGCATGATCCTCATAACATCATCAAGATGGGTGAAGTCGTATCAAAAAGTCTTAAAAAAGATGTGTCTGAAAGAAAACTACGTAAAGCCATCTCTAAAAGATTCAAAACTGTTGATAAAACACTAGAAGATCTTGATAAATGGATTGTTAAACAAGTATCTACTATCCCTTCTTCAAATCGTGTAATTGTCTCAAGACACAAAGCTATGGATTACTATGGCAATGCATTTGGTTTTGAAACGATAAGTTTATTAGATTTCTTGGGTCATTCATCTAGCCTAAGGCCTCAGAACATATCAAAAGTTTTAAATAAGTTAAAGGAAAAAAATGTCAAAGTCATATTTAAGGAGCAAGAACCTGCTTCAAAATTAGTCAAAACTTTAAGCAAGCAAAGTTCAATCCCACTTTCTTCTAATCAAATTTTTGTAGATGGACTAATGATGGAAGGAAACACTATCACTGTGTCAGTTCACAACACATGCACTATCGTCAATGAACTTGGTGGCTCATTTGATGAGACAACTGGTTTTGATTTAGCAAGTAACTGGGGATCACTTAATAAATAAAATTTTATAGATAAAAACGGTTTTCATTTTGATTTTTTTGATTATTATATTGATTGTTAGCATTACATTTTAAAAACAGAGAGAAATGAGTATTAAGGAGAAAGTACCTGTAACCATACTTACTGGATTCTTAGGATCAGGGAAGACTACTTTGCTTAATAGAATACTAAGTGAAGAGCATGGTAAACGAATAGCAGTTATCGAAAATGAATACGGTGAAGTTGGTATAGATCAAGGACTCGTAATTAATGCCGATGAGGAAGTTTTTGAGATGTCAAATGGGTGCATTTGTTGTACTGTTCGCGGTGATTTAATAAGAGTCCTTGGCAACCTTATGAAGAGAAGAGATAAGTTTGATTATGTTTTAGTAGAAACGACAGGATTAGCAGATCCAGGCCCAGTTGCTCAGACTTTTTTCATGGATGAAGAGATTAGTTCCGAATTTACTCTCGATGGAATTGTGACTTTGGTTGATGCTGCACATATTGATCAGCAACTAGGAAGGAGTGATGAAAGTTCAGAACAAGTGGCATTTGCTGATGTTCTTGTCCTTAATAAAACTGATTTAGTCTCTGATGATGCACTAGATACCCTTGAATCAAGATTGAGAGATATGAACCGAATGACTCGAATTATTCGAGCCGAGAATGCAAATGTACCAATTGAAACAGTCTTAAATCTAAGTGCGTTTGATCTCGATCAGATCCTTAAACGCAGACCAACATTTCTTGAACCAGAATATCCTTTTGAATGGACAGGTGTTTACGATCTTGCTGCAGGTAAGTATGAATTAATGCTAGAAGAAGGGCCGGATCCAGAAATGTCATTAGTAGCTCTCGCTAACCAAGGTGAGAGTGAAGAAGAACTTAAAGATGGTGCTGAATCTTCCGTAAGACTTTATGCAGAAAAAGCTAATAGTTTAGATCCTGAAAATACTATCCCATTTGGAGAACATATAAATCTCAAATTGGAGGATAAAGGGAATAAAGCCTTCATCCTTAACATAGAAAAACCAACAAAGATAGGTTTGTTTACTCAGCACACTGCTGAGGAATTCAATATGAAAGTCATTAAAAGTGAAGAAAATAATTCAAAAGAGATCCCATTTAAAACTGAAAGGTTTTGGCAAGCAGAGCACGAACATGATGATGAAGTAGGCTCAATTGCCATAGAGCGTTTTGGCGATGTTGACCCAGAAAAACTAAATACTTGGATGGGAAGGCTTCTCTCAAAAAAAGGAGTGGATATCTTCAGAACTAAAGGTTTCATTAGTTACTCAGGTAATCCAAGGAGAATAGTTTTCCAAGGAGTACACATGTTATTTACTGCACAACCTGATAAAGAATGGGGTAACGAACCGCGTAGAAATCAACTTGTTTTTATCGGTAGAAATCTTAATGAGAAAGAGATGCAAGAAGGCTTTGATAAATGCCTAATATAGAACCCTTTGGCCCAAGAGGCATGTTCCACGAAGGATGGACAGCGGAAGTTAACGATTACGCCATAGCATGTGGCTGGGCTCTTAAAGGAAAACAATTTATTGTTGGTGACGTGGCAGGAGGTCTTTTTGCCTTCGAAGGAGATAATGGGAAAATTATTTGGAAAATAGAAAATACACACTCTGGTGGTCTATTAGCAATGGCCATTCATCCAGAGGGTGAAATTTTTGCAACATCAGGTCAGGATGGAAATGTTCACATTTGGAATTGCCAAGAAGGTAAAGTAATTAAAACACTTGATCTTGGTAAAGGTTGGGTAGAACACCTCAAGTGGTCTAATGACGGTTTATTTCTAGCAATAGCTTCCTCAAAAAAAGTATATGTTTTTAATGAAATTGGTGAAGAGAAATGGATTTCAAATGACCATCCAAGCACAGTAAGTGCAATAACATGGTCAAATAAAAATGAGCTAGCAACTGCTTGCTACGGAAGAGTGACATTCTTTGACATAGTTAATAATAAAACTAATCAAAAACTCGAGTGGCAAGGATCATTGGTATCAATGGAATTAAGTCCTGATGGAGATATAGTCGCCTGCGGGAGTCAAGACAATTCAGTTCATTTTTGGAGAAGATCAACAGGCATGGATGCTGAAATGACAGGATACCCTGGAAAACCAAGTCACCTTTCTTTTGATGACAGCGGAAAATTATTAGCAACTAGTGGAAGTGAAAGAATAACAGTATGGAGCTTTATAGGCAATGGTCCAGAGGGGACAATGCCAGGAGAGCTATGTCACCATACAGAGCCTATTTCGAGCCTTGCATTTTCAAATAAAGGCATGCTTGTAGCCTCAGGATCTAGAGATGGTTCTGTTGTCGCAAGTTTTCTAAAAAAAGACGGTAATGGAGACCCAGTTGGGGCTGCATTCGCCGGTGATTTAGTAGGGGCAATATCCTGGAGACCTGATGATTGTGCACTTGCAGCAGTTAACGCAAAAGGTGTTGTAAATGTATGGAAATTTAAAGTTCTTACTAACCTTTTTTCAAAAGGATTTAAATAAAAATTTAGAAATTCATAAAATTACCAATAGTTAGCTTTTAAATGTCTTTCCATACAAATAACCTCACAGTCATTATCTATCCCTTTTGGATGAATATCGCAATATGAAAGACATTGAAAATATTCGTCTATAGGATTGGATTTATCAGTTTTATTAACTTCTTTAGAATGATTCATAAAAGATTTCCTCAATTATTTAAAATTAAGATAGACGAATTAAATATCAAAAGAAATAAGCAAAACTTACTAAAAATATTTAAAAAAATTTAACGCGATTGATAATTACTCTCGGACATTTTTAATTAAAAAGCAATGCGTATAAAAACGGATTGCCATTAGAGAAAAATGTTCCTAATTTTATATTGTTGAGTTATAGGAGGTCTTTCAAAATGATCGATAGCCTGCCTGAAATTTCGGAATAAACCGAACTAATTTAATTAACTGCTCCAATTATTTTTTATTAATGTCTAAGCTTCCTTCTTCTGCATCGTTTAGGTGCCCTTCAAGAAACAAGCTTAATTCTAGAGTTTTTGCCCCAGTTAAAGACAATTAGTTTATTTTGGTGAGCATTAGCTTAATAGAAGTTAACAACAAGGATCCATGATTTAGGTGCGTTATTAACTTCAGTAAAAAATATAAGTAAGAGATAAAAGAGGGCTTATTTAAGCTCTCTTTTTTTTATAAGATGACTTTCTTCTGTTTTTATAGATAATGATTAAAACAATAAAAATAAAAAATGGTTCGATATTATTGCCCATATTGCAATCCTAAATATCAATTTCAAAAACAATCCTCAAAAGGTAATCTTATATGTGGTTTGTGTGGAGAGGATCTTTTAAAAAAACCATTTATTAGGTGGAACCAGATAATTGCTTTAGTTGCAGCATCATCATTACTTCTCCCCTTAATATATACTTTTATTATTTTAATTAAAAATCAAATAAATCCTCCTAATAAAAATTATCAAGCTAATAATACTTTTATGATAATTATTAAAGAAAAAATTTAATAAAACAATTTTAAAAAATCCCGAGAGGTCAACCTCTACATAGAGATTTATTTAAACATGAATTTTTACTCTCAATATGCATTTGATCATTAAAATTATTTAATTTTTTTTCATTATTTATGGCTTTAAATTTTTGTCCACAATGTTCTTTGCAACCACCATTAAAAATATTATGTGCATATAAATTAGAAATATTTGTTAGAAGTAAAAGAAAAATTATTTTAAAAATTTTATAAAAATCAGATTTAAACCTTAGTAACATTTCCAGAGAATTAATAAATAAATAATACCAGTTAATTCCAAGGAGTGTTTATAAGTCCCCAGATATCGAAGAAGAAAAATAAAACTGCAATAACAACAAGATCCCAAGCTCTTTCCCTAAAAGCCCAAGGCGCAATAAAAACCTCCCCAAGCCCGTGGAGTGCCGCCCCTACGGGTAGATGATCAAGAACCAGCAAACTGTGAGAGAGGATAAAAAGAAAGCTTGCGAAATATCTAAACAAAACAAATTGCCAATTACTAGAACTCATACCTTTTAGATTTTTAAGAAATATAATTCAATGATCAAAATAATGAAATAGATAGAGTCAAGAGATATTATTTTTGGTAGCCATAAATACGAATAAAGATCTAAAGCTCAAGTAAAAATTACTAAACGAAGAAATATATGTTTTCAGGTTATCTTCCTAAAAATAGTTTTGATGAATACTTTAAGGATAATGTTAACTCTGCTAGAGAAATATTAATTCCACTTCTTTCCTCTTTAGATAATATGGGGCTTGAAGAATTAAAAAGGAATCATTCTGCAGCAAAAAAATTATTACTAAGACATGGTGCTACTTTTAGGTTAAATGATACTGGTTTAAAAGGGACCGAGAGAATATTACCTTTTGATCCACTCCCAAGAATAATAAGTAAAGATGATTGGGTAACATTAGAAAAAGGACTAAAACAAAGGCTTGAGGCAATTGATTTATTCCTTGATGATATTTATAATTCTCAAAATATAATTAATGACGGAATAATTCCAAGAGAATTAATAGAGAGTTCAGAAGGTTGGAGACCTCAAATGATAGGTTTCAAACCTCCATTAAATAAATGGTGTCAAATTTCAGGACTTGATTTGATAAGGGACAGAAATGGGGCTTGGCATGTTTTAGAAGATAATTTAAGATGCCCTTCTGGGGTTGCTTATTTCTTAGAAAATAGATTAGTTATGAAAAATATTTTTCCTAATCTTTTCTCTGGCAGAATAGTAAAACCGATCGATGAATATCCATCATATCTTTTAAAAACTCTTCAAGAACTTGCAGTTTGGACAGATACTCCCAAGATAGTTCTACTAACTCCAGGAATTTTTAATAGTGCTTATTTTGAACATAGTTATTTAGCTCAAGAAATGGGCATCCAACTAGTTCAAGGTCATGACTTGGTTTGTAATGATGATTATGTATATTTAAAAACCACCTCTGGATTAAAAAGAGTAGATGTCATTTACAGACGAATTGATGATGATTTCTTAGATCCTCTTAATTTCAGGAAAGAATCCTGCCTTGGTGTTAGCGGATTACTTGATGTTTTCAAGGCAGGTCATGTAGCTTTAGCAAATGCACCTGGCACTGGAATAGCAGATGACAAAATGATTTATTCATTTGTTCCAAAAATGATTAAATATTATCTTGATGAAGAAATTATTATTAAAAATGTAGAAACTTATATTTGTCATTACAAAAAGGATCGAGATTATGTTCTAGAAAATTTATCAAAACTTGTTGTTAAGTCTGTAGCTGAAGCTGGGGGTTATGGAATGTTAATTGGACCTCACTCAACGACAAGTGAAATAGAAGACTTTGCTAATAAAATCAAAAACAAACCTAGAAATTTCATTGCACAACCAACATTAGAATTATCTACTGTGCCATCGTTATGTGATGGGGAGCTATATCCATGTCATGTCGATTTAAGACCATACATTTTAAGAGGAAAAGATTCATGGGTAAGCCCAGGTGGGCTCACGAGGGTAGCCTTAAAAAAAGGATCATTAGTCGTAAACTCTTCTCAAGGTGGAGGATGCAAAGATACTTGGGTTGTAGGTAAATAAAATGCTTTTAAGTCGAGTAGCAGAGTCTCTTTATTGGATAAATCGTTATTTAGAACGAGCAGAAAATATATCTCGTTTTGTAGAAGTAAGTGAAGCAATGTCATTAGATTGCCCACCTGGAAGCGCAGAACCTTGGCTCCCATTAATTGATGCCTCAAGTGACAGAGAATTATTTGATAATAGATTTCCAGAGAAAAAACCTGATGATGTTATTAATTTTTTAATAAGAGATCGTTTAAATCCAAACAGCATAATTTCTTGCATTCAAATGGCAAGAGAAAATGCAAGACAAATCAGAGACGTAATGACCACAGAAATGTGGGAACAAATAAATATTTTATATTGGAATATGCAAGATGGAGAGGCAATATGGAATAAACCAAGACAAGAACAATTAAGTGAAATAAGGAGGGAATGTCAGCTTTTTTATGGAATTACAGATGCGACTCTAAGCAAAGACCTTGCTTGGAGATTTAGCATTCTTGGAAGATTAATTGAGAGAGCTGACAAAACATCTAGAATTTTAGATGTTAAATATTATTTACTTCTACCCAGCCTAGATGAACTTGGAGGAGTTCTTGATGAGTTGCAATGGATTGCACTTTTACGCTCAGCTGGAGCTTATCAAATGTTTAGGAAAGCAGAGCAAAATTCTATAAAGCCTAATTCAGTTGCAAGATTTCTTCTACTTGATCCAATTTTCCCTAGATCAGTAAGATACTGTCTTGATAGGATAAGTAATACTCTTAAGAGTATAGATACCTCACCACCTCCTGAAAATCCTTCAGAATTAGAATGCATGAGAGGTTTGCTTAAAGCAAAGTGGAGTTATATCAGAATTGAAGATATAATCAATGATGGTTTACATGAGGCAATCGATTCATTACAAATTGATTTAAATAAATTAAATGATCTCATTCAAGAAAAATATTTTATTAATTAATAAGTTTATTAATGAGAATTAAATACATTCACAAACTTGAATATAAATATGAAGACCCTGTTCAATTAGGAGAGCATAGATTATGTATAAAGCCAAGGTCAAATGGATTTCAAAAGTTAAAGAATTTTGAATTAAAAATAACCCCTGAACCAGAAATTATTTATCCATTACTTGCTGCCAGTGGCGAAGAGATTAATAGAATCAGATTCAATGGATTAACAGATAATTTGATTATTGAATCAATTAGCGAAGTTGAAACGATTAAACATCCAAACATTATCGATGGTGTTAAAAATAGAGATTTAACATTACCTTTTTGTAGAAGCATTATTAACAGAGATTTACAGGGGGCTCTAGAAGGGTGGATGCCCAATGGACAACACGATCCATCTGCGGTTGAACTTGCCCAAGAAGCTTTGGCAGGAAGTATTAATAACGCATTATCATTCACCTACCAACTAATAGAGATCATTCAAGATAGAGTCAAATATACTAAAAGACATACAGGCCCTGCATGGCCAGCTAGCAGAACACTTAGAGAGCGTATAGGTTCATGCAGAGATTTAGCAATGCTGATGGTTGAAGCTTGTAGGTCTGTTGGGATCCCAAGTAGGTTTGTGAGTGGTTATCATTTTGAAGATCCGTTGCCTTCTGAGTTAGATTTACATGCTTGGGCTGAGTTATATATACCAGGTGCTGGTTGGAGAGGTTTTGATCCAAGCGGAAAAGGATTAATAGATGAAAGATATTTAACATTGGTATCCTCTTCCAAATCTAATTTGACTTCTATCATTACAGGAATCTTTACAGGAAAAAATGATCTAGAAAATTCTTTATCCTGGGAAATCAAACCTATTGAAATTAAATAAAAAATAAAAATTTAACCCTTTAAAGTAATAAAAAAAACAACAAATAAAAATATGTTTATTTTTAGTGATAATTGATACGTTCCCAGATGTATATATCTGTTTTCATTTGTTTAATCTTTAAAGAAAATTGAACTCAAGTTTGGAAATTCCAGTTATTGAATCAAACAAATCAAAAATGTTTGAATTGATAAGTTATGAAAAATTTCGTGACACAAAAGATGTCAGATTTTTTGATATTAGTATTAATGAATCAAATTATAGAGATCTAGTAATACACAGTGGTCCTGCAGTTAGTCCGCCAAATGAGGACGAATTAAATAATTGGCAATTTTATATACATAATAATCAAGAAGATAATCTACTAGCTATCTCAGGGGGAAGAACTTTTTTCCTTGTTAATTTTGGGTGGGATTATCCTTTTTATAAAGTTAGATTAGAATCCTGTGGATATATTCTAAGAATTCCTAGAGGAACTTTTCATAGATCAGTATCTGACGAAAACGGTTCAATAGTTTTAAATCAAGCTATAAGAGATAAAGGAGGTACAGTTGAATCTGAATTCAAGGTTACGAATAGCAAAGATAACAAAAAACTTCTAGATTGTATAACTAATTTAGAGCCTAGATTTAAAATTTATAGTGTTAAATAATCTTAAAAAGGAGTTCCAAATTTATACATCAATTAAAAAAAATATCTAATTGTTATAAAATAAAATTATTGAAATTTTTTAATATGAAGTTTTTTAGGTTTTTTAAATATTTTTTATGCATAACTTTTTCTTTCTTAGTTTTATCCTCTCCAGTTTTTGCTGGGGCAAATGTTGCTGTTAAGGGAGAAGGAGATGAAGTCCCAAGTTATGTAAGGTCTAATATTACAGGATTTGATTTCCATGGAGAGGACCTTCATTTGTCTTCTATAGCAGGAGCAGTTGCGAGAGACGCAGATTTTAGTGATGTTGATTTACATGGAACTACATTAACCCTATCTGATTTAAAAGGTTCTAATTTAAATGGAATCGACCTAACCGATACTCTTTCTGATCGAGTTAATTTCCAAAAAACAGATCTTAGAAATGCTGTTTTAATAAATATGATCGCATCAGGCAGCAGTTTTGCAGGCGCCAATATAGAAGGAGCAGATTTTTCTTACGCCATTCTTGACACCGAAGACCAAAGAAATCTTTGTAAAATTGCTGATGGGATCAATCCAACAACAGGTGTTTCTACAAGAGAAAGCCTTGAGTGTAGTTAGAAATTAAAATTATAAGTAAATTTTCTTACCATTATTAAATTTATAAATCCTTTGTTCATCGTCTTGAAATATCATTTCACCATTTAATTTAGATTTCTTAAATTTTGAAAGTCTTGCTCGGTGTATATTAGATTTTCTATTTATAATATCTTCATTATCATAAAATCCAATATAGATATTTATATTAGGGTTTGAAAAGGTTTTTTCTTCCTCTCTTAAAAAAATCCTCTCAATATTTGATTGCTTACTCTGCAATTTATTTTTAAATTTGTTTAATTTAATATTATTAGTTTTTCTAGAATTAATTTTTTTGTAGAACAATAAGATAATTCCAAAGAATAGAAAAACTAAAAATTTATTCATTACTTATTTAATTTTTATTTTTATATCTACACCTAAGTTACTTTTAGAAGTTAATGTCTCTTTTTTAAAAATTCCATAAGTAAAAATTCTAGATAAAGTTTTCAAAGATTTAAAAGCCAAAAAAACAGTAAACAAAAAGAAAACAATAAGTTTTTCTACAAGAAAGTTGTTATTTTTATTTTTATTTTCTAAGTTACTCATAAAAGTTTTAAATCACTTATTGTTTATCATAATTTGCATATGGGCCAAAAAATTCACTAGCGTTTCTTCCTAGTACTTTAGCAAGATTTAAACTTTTATCTATATTCCATTTAGATGCCATTCCATAAAGAATACCAGCAGCAAAAGAGTCCCCACATCCATAAGAATCAACTTTTAGTTTTTTGTTTTTAAGAGCCTTATATCTTCCTCCTGGAAATATTATGCCTCCCTTCTCCCCCTCAGTTTTGATTGTATATTTAGGTTTTAACGATAAATCAGAAAAAGAAAAAACTTCCCCTGGATCAAGATTACTGCCTATTAATCCATCCATAAGGACATTCGATTTATTAATTGTATTTAATCCCACCCTTGGTGTAGTACACAGTATTGAAGCTGATCTAGCCATTTTAAAAATCTCAGAATCAGATGCAGTAATAAAAATTCCGTCCATTTTTTTCAAAATGTTCCATTCTAAGTTGTCATTATGATTCGGGGCCAATCTTTCTCCAATAACTGTAATTGCTCTCTCACCTTGAGAGTCAATTAAACTAAAGCCTCTTCTAGTAGGTTTGTCACGCCATGCCACATGTAACTTTATTCCCATATTTGAAAGAATTTTGAGGCATTTATCTCCATAATCATCATTACCTAATGCAGTAAAAAAATGAATTTGGTTTAAAGTTAAATCAGAAAGTATTTTTGCGATAATAGAGCCACCTCCAGCTGGAGACTCAAGGGACTTTTTAGAATGAGAAATAACTCCGTGTTTTGGCAATTGATCAACCTTTAAGAAATTCATCCACTCGACGTGACCAACTACAGCAAAATTTAAATTTCCTTTTTTAAATTTATCGTCTTCAACTTTATTATTCTTTTCAACAACCATAAGCTTTTAAATACTATTATTAAAAGAAATATTTTTGACAAGTGAATTCATTTAACATTTTAAAAGATAATAAACAGATACTATCTTATCTTTACCTTTTTCTATCAATTTTGGGTGCTGTCCTTCCAATGATGGCAAATTTCGAATTTGCTAGGGAATATGGAAACAGCTTTGATATTAACAACTTCATTTCTTTAGCGAATGCCAACCCTGCAGCTCAGTCAATTTCTAGAGACTTATTAGTAGGTGCCAGTGCAATTTTTATATGGATAGTAAATGAATCAAAAAAATTGAAGATGAAGAATATGTGGGTTGTTTACATTGGAACTTTTCTTATTGCATTTGCATTCTCAGCACCTTTTTTCTTATTTCTAAGAGAGAGAAGAATTATTGAATTAGAAAAAATTTAAATTTTTAAAGATTAATTAAAATAATCTCTTAAATAGGATTGCAAAAATTATAAAACAAGCAAAGGAAATAGATAGCCAGATCACTGAAGCATAACCAAAAAGATCTAATATACGTCCCGAAATAAATGGACCAAAAAAATAACCCATAGCGAAACATTGTGATAATAGAGCGAGTGCAAAACCTTTTTTGTTTGAAGGAGCTATTCTGAAAACGATATCTGTTGATGTTGGAAGAAATGAAGCAGTCCCTAAACTTACTAATATCAATGAAAAAGAAATTAAATAAAAAGCTGGGATATTCAAATAACTAGAAATAAATAATAAAAATGAAGCGAAAGAAAAATTTATCAAACTAAATTTCAACCCAAATAATCTCCCTTTTTTTGATATCCAGGATCCAATAGGCCATTGCAAAAACAACAATAAAATTAACTGAATAGAAATTATAAGACTAATAATTTCTTTGCTTAATGCATTGCGATATACTCCACCTTTAACAAGATCCAGAGGCAAAGTTACTTGAATCAGAGCTAAAGAGGTAGTTATCAATAAAATAGATAAAATTATTATTGTTGAATTTTTATTCCATTTCAATTGTCCCTGATTAATTGGATCTACAAATTTTTTTTGGAAATTTTCTAAGTTTCTTTTAATAGAAGAACTATTTCTAGATATTAAATATGTGATAACTAACATGCAAAATATATCATTAATAAAAATTGATTTAGAATACAAAAAATTCGTCATATAACCCCCTAAGAATACCCCTAGAAATATTCCTAAAGCCTCCGAACTCCTTACAAGAGCATAAGCTTTGCGTGTTTCGATAGGATGGCAAAAATAGGGTACCCCAAACTCGGCAGCAGGCCAATATATTCCTGCAGCAGCCCCAACAAGTGATTGTCCAATTATGTACAAAAAAGTATCTCTTGAAAAAATGAGGCATAAGCTAGCGGCAATACTTAGTATTGAAGAAGTAACTATTGGAAATTGTATTTTCCCTGTTTTATTAAGATAATTACCTGTAAAGAGTCTTGTTACGGTTCCAATTATTGCTGAAATGGTAAACCCCAAGCCAATATCTGTTGCCGATAATCCTAGGTTATTAAAAATAAGTGATGTTAAATAAATAACACCTCCTGCTCCAAATGCAGCGTAAAATCTTATCTTGGTTATTAACCTCAAATGATATGGAAATTGAATCCACCAATTTTTGCTAATTTGTAAACTATTTGGACTAATCACTAGTGAAATACATTTTTATAATTTTTTTTAGTTTTTGTGGTTTATTTTTTAATAATGGTTTAAAGGCTGCTGAAAAAATAAATATTAAGTTTGAAGAGATGGAAATCCCTCTTACTATAGAACAATTATCAAAATTAGAAAAATACAAAGATGATTCAACAGAATTAATAGATTGGTTAAAAAAAAATGGATTTATAAGAGTTTTTGAATTATCAAAATTTTTAAAATTTCCAGTTTTTAAAGAAGAGGGATTAAATAGAGAAATATTAAGAAGTTGGATAGGGCGTAAAATTCTTACAGAATTAAGCAAAAGCATTAAAGTTCCAAATGACAATAATGGAACAGAAATATATAATACTATAGAAAATTTATTAGATCAGAAAAAAGAAGTTTCAATTTTAGACATCATAAAGGCATTACCATCAGAAGAAATTTCCCTAGATATTGATAATGTAATTTTAATTATTTCATCTTGGAAAAATGAATTATTAATGCAACAAGAACTTTTATCCAAATTAAATAAACTTGAAAAAACGAGCCAAAATTCCTTTAAAAATAAAGAAAAAAAATCAACTCTAGATCTAATAAAAATTGATAAAAAAATTTATGCTCCTCACCGAGTGAAACCTTTTGAAATTGAAATATGGAAAAGAAATAAAACAAATGATGATAAAGAACTGATAATTTTTATGCCAGGACTTGGAGGCGAAATTAATAATTTCAAATGGATAGGAAACGAATTGGCTAGAAGAGGTTGGCCAATATTATTCATAGATCATAGAGGGAGTAATTTAGAATCATTCAAAGAAGTACTCTTAGGTAAGGAAACAATACCAGGAAGTGCAGACTTTTTCTTATATAGAATTAAAGATTTAGATGCGGTATTGAAAGCTAATGAAAATGGAGAATTTGGTTTACCTAATAATTCTTATATTTTAATGGGGCATTCACTTGGTGCTTTAATAGCACTTTTATATGAAGGCAATAAACCTACTGATCAACTAGAGGACAAATGTGATTCGGCATTAGAAGACTTTGCGGTAACAAATTTATCTAAATTACTTCAATGTCAGTTGAGCGAAATACCATTCCCTAAGAAAAATAACACTAATAAGGCCAGTGCGATTATAGGTTTTAATTCATTTGGCAGTTTAGTATGGCCAAAAGAAAATAGTACAGGCATTAAAACCCCAACTCTTCTAATAGGTGGTACGTATGACCTTATTACACCATTAATGAATGAACAATTTAGAGTTTTTTCTGCTTTAAATAATCCATCGAATAGATTTCTGATTATTGAAGGAGCAAGTCATTTCTCTCCAATAAGAATTAATAAAAGCTATGAAGAAAATAATGATGTATTTAAAATAAATGAATCTTTTATTGGTACAGATCCAATATTAATACAAGATTTATCTACGAAATTCATAGTTGAATTTTTAAAAAATATTAAAGACCAAAAGATCCCTACAGTAGTTAAAAACCAAAGAGATTTGGGACTTGATTTCCATCTTTTAGATCTTGAAACAATAAAAGAAATTTCCGAAAATTAGTACTCTATTCGTGGATCTAAATATGCAATTAAAATATCTACGAAGAGATTTAATGAGACTATGAGCATAGAGGTAAAAATTACAATCCCTTGAACCAAGGTATAGTCTCTTTGAGAAATAGCTTCATGTAATCTTAAAGCTATACCAGGCCATGAAAAAGTTACCTCGAATAATAGAGCACCTCCTGCTAATGAGGCCATAGTCAAGCCAGAAATAGTGACAATTGGCAATAGAGCATTAGGCAATGCATGGTTTAAAAATATTTTTTTCCTTGATATTCCTCTACATATAGCAGCATTTACATAATCACTTTTTAATGTCTTATCCAAATTTACTCTTAATGAGCGGCTGAATATACCACTTAATAAAAAGCCTAGGGTAATCGAAGGAAGTGCGAGATGATAAAGACTATCTTTCAAGGCAATAATATTATTTGAAAGAATACTATCTAAAACAAGAAAACCTGTAATTTGAGGTTGTTGCTGAAATATTGGAAATCTCCCTCCAATTGGGGAAATATTAAAAAATACAGAAAATAATAATTGCGCTAACATTGCACCCCAAAAAGGAGGGATCGCATATGTTGCAATTCCTAATATTCTCGAAATATAATCAGTCTTTTTCCCTCTATTTCTTAAGCTAAGAAATCCCAATAGGAAACCTATTAGTGTGGCACTTAATATTGAAAAGAATCCAAGCTCAAGACTTGCAGGCAATGACTTAATAATAATATTTAGGACTGGCTCTTGGGTACTAAGAGATTGGCCAAAATCTAAGTGCAATATATTTTTAATATATGAAAAATATTGAGTTATTAAAGGATCATTTAGGCCCAATTTATTTCTTAGAAATTCCCTAGAAACCTCATCTGCACCAGATCCAAGTATTGCATCGACAGGATCACCGGGAGCAACTCTTAATAAAATAAAAACTAATGAAGAAATTATCCATAACATTATCGGTATTAATGAAATTTTTAATAAGGAATAATTTAGTAGTTTATTTAAATTTCTACTCATTAATTAACTCAAGATCACTCAATGAAATTATTCCTGCACCATTAAAAATAGGTTTTGATATTTTATATTGAGACCATGCTTTTTGAGATGATATCCAAATAGGAATATAAGGTATTGAACTTGCTGCTATTTTTTCAATTTCAACAAGTTTTTCTAATCTTTTAATTCCACTTATTTTTTCACTCTCAAGAAATAAACTTTCCACTTTATTAGATCCCCAAAAACTACCGCTGTAAACTGATTCTCCTTTTTTACATATGCCATCAACTATTTCATTACAACTTAAAAGAGGGCTGAGATAGGCCTCTGGATCTGAATAAGCCCCAGTCCAATCGAGAAGAACTGCCGTATAAATTCCTAAACTTAGATTCTTATAAACTGTTGTAGATTCAACCCCATTGAGTTCAATATCAATACAATCTTTCAAAGAACTTTTAATTTCTTCTTGCCATGTCAGAGCAATAAGCTTGTCAGCTGGTACATTCGATCTATAAGTAAGGGGTATTTTTAGAATATTTCCATTGCAATAATTTTCTTTTTGCAATAAACTTCTCGCTTCTAAATAATCATATTTAGGCCACAGTTCTTGATTATCTTTTTTTAATATCGGAGGAATAATTGATCTAGTTGGCTTTCTTAATCCATAACTTACTTTCTCACTAATCAATTTTCTATTAAGACTTTTTGCCAAAGCCAGTCTTAAATTAAGATTACTTAAGGGATAAGAACTAGTTTTAAGGCTTATAAAACTTAATTCAGTGAAAGGGCTATTACCTTCTTTAAACTGTTTATTTTTGCTTAAATTATTTAAACTTTTTCTCTGACTATCATCAATTGAATTTGATAAAAGCACGTCAATTTGTTTACTTTTTAAAGCCCCAAAAAGAGAGGATGAATTTGAATATCCCACAAAATTAACGCCGTTATTTAAGGGCTTTTCACCCCAATAATTCAAATATGGATCAATTGATTGAACTTCATTAGAAAAACTGGTCAGCACATACTTGCCAGTACCAACGAATTTTTCATTTAGAAACTTATCAGAATATTGTTTGTAAAAGGTAGGAGATATTGGAGTTAAATTTACTGATGTTAGTAAACCATTTAAAGAACTTGATGGTTTATTCAGATTTATTATGACTGAATATTCACTTGGCGTTTCTATTGATTTAATCTTATTTCCTAAAATATAGTTCATCGTTCCAATTCTTTTAAATCTATCAAAGGTAAACTTCATAGCATTTGAGTTAAATGCAGTTCCATCGTGAAAAAAAACATTCTTTCTTAAATTGATAGTTATTTGAAGTCTATCCTTTGAAATAATTGGCATTCCCGAGGCCAATTCAGGGATTAATTCTCCATCAGAATTTAATTCATATAATGTGTCTCCTAGAGAACTGATTAATTGAATTGCTTTAAGAGTATTTGCTCTAGCTGGATCTAAAGATTCAATTTTTCCAGAACTTGCTACAATGATTTTTTTAGATATTCTTTTTGAGCCACAAGAATTCTGTAAAAAAGAAATTAAAATAATAAATATTGATAAAGCAACTTTTTTATTCATATTTCATAATTACTAAATTTTTCTGAAGAATTATTTGAGCAAATAATTTGTAAGGATATTTGACTTATTTCTAAAGCAAATGTTTTTTTAGAGTTACAAGCAAAAGGCCACTCTCTCACCCAACAAATTTCTTTACCTATATTTAAACCAATTACTTGAAAAGTCTTATTGCTATTTTTAATTTTTACACAAGCACCTTTATAAAGGTTTTCAGAAAAAATTAAATTATTATTTTCATTATTATTTTCATTATTATTTTCTAATAGTTTTGAATGAATCATTAAGGTGCTAAAACCAAACACTTACTTTCTTCGGTTTACCAAGCTATAAAGAAATTTGCAAACTATTTTTTTAAATACAACTTAATTGACTTGCAATAATTTTGACTTCATTTAGCGAATTTATTTCATCTTTCGACCTCTCAAAATCTCCATTATTCACCTCATGAGTAATAACGACAATTTCAGCTTTGTCCTCACTTGCATCAAGTTGAACAATTGATTCGATTGATACATTATTCTTTCCAAAAATATCTCCAATCTTTCCTATGACACCTGGACTATCAAGACAAATAATTCTAAGGTAATTTTTTTTATTTATTTGTGAAGATCTTATGATATGACAGTTTCTCCAGAAATCAAAAGATAATAATGGATCGATTGAATTATTATTTTTAACTGAGGCGGCATGCAGATTTAATATATCTGATACTACTGAGGCAGCAGTTGGGCCACTCCCTGCACCTGGACCATATAACATTATCTCTCCAAGAGGATCAGCTTCTATCAATAAAGCATTGTTTACTCCTTTAACTGTTGCCAATGGATGAGATTTTGGAATCAAAGAAGGTCCTACCCAAATATTCAAAGCGAGAGAATCATTACTATTAATTTTTCCCCTTTCGGAGAGCGCTAAAAGTTTTATTTCAAACCCTAATTTATTGGCATATTCGATATCCTTTAGATTAATTTTACTAATTCCCTCAGAATGAATCTCCTCTCTTTTTATTTTCCCTCCAAATGCAAGTTCACTAAGAATTGAAATCTTATCAGCAGCATCATGGCCCTCAACATCTGCAGTTGGATCAAATTCTGCATAGCCAAGGCTTTGTGCCAATTTTAAGGTCTCCTTGTAATCAGCTTTTTCATTTGTCATCTTTGAAAGAATAAAATTTGTTGTACCATTTATTATCCCAACCATTTTTTTTATGCTGTTACTTTTTAATGATCTTTTTAAGGGTTCAATTATAGGAATCCCCCCACAAACAGCGGCCTCTGACAATATATAAACTCCTTTTTGGGATGCAGTTTTATATATTTCTTCTCCATATCTTGCAATGACTGCTTTATTTGCTGTAACAACAGATTTCCCTAATTTTAATGATTGCAGAATAATATCTTTCGCCAAATCAACCCCACCCATAACTTCAACAATTACATCTATAGAGGGGTCATTAATTAATTTAAATGGATCATCAGTTAATAAATTATTATCTAGCTCAATATCCCTTTTTTTATTAAGATCTTTAACTGCTATTTTTGCAACTTCTATTTCTTTTAGAATTGGATGTGAATCAACTTCAGAACTTAATATTTTATAAATCCCTGAACCTACAGTTCCAAAACCTACAATCCCAATTTTGCATTTTCTCATTTTTTATTTCTTTTAACTTTGAGTTTAATTTTATATTATTAGGCCTACAAAAATTCATTTGCTTGAGACTGCATTTTCAACAATATGTTTAAAAAACCATTTGAGCGAGAAGGTGTTAGGCTTGATCTCAAACCAGTATCTTCAATAAATTTCTTATCTATTTTAACAACCTCATTTGGTGTTAATTCATTTAAACCAGTAATTAAAAATGCTAATAAACCCTTTGTTATTAGGGCATCAGAATATCCTTCCCAAAATAATTTCCCACCTTTAATATTTGCCTTAACAAAAACTTCTGAAACGCATCCCTTAACTTTATTTTCTTCAACAAGGATTTCATTATCTGGTTCTTTCAATTTTTTCCCTAACCACAAAATGTATTCATATTTTCTTTTTGGATCTTCTGATTTCTTCAACTTTTCTACTAATCTTGATAAATTATTGTATTTTTCCTGATTTTCCATTTTTAAAAAACTATTAATAAATCACTTGTAGATCTCTTATTATACAAATATTTCTTTTTCTGTGATAAACCCTGATAAAGGAATATCCCAATCAGCTCTGGTTAATGGAATCGTACTTACACAATTGGAAGTTAACACTCCAATGCATGGAACATTTCTCCAATCATTATCTCTCCTTAATTTATCAAAATAACCTCCTCCATAACCTAATCTTGTTAAATTTTTATCTACAGAAAGACATGGGACAAGAATCATACTTATCTGGTTATAACTTAATGAAAAAGAATTATTTGGACTTAGTATTCCCTCAGAATCTTTTGTGAGAGGTTCTTCATCCCATGGATAAAATAATAATTCATTTTTATCTTTACATCTGGGCAAAGCTAAAGAAAATTTTTCCTTAAGACTTCTAATATCTACTTCATTTCTTAGAGGCCAATATATTGCTATGTAACCAATATTTTTATATTCCTTAATAAATGAATCAACATATAATTTTACATTCTTTTCTACATTTTCTCTTTGATTTAGAGAAATCTCATCTCTAAGTTTTCTAAAGGTATGCCTCTCCAATTTCTTTTTTTTAGAAATAGTCATATTGAATCTTCAGTTGATGCCATCTTCATTTAGTTTTGTGAGAGCTATTGCCAAGGCATCTGCCGAATCATCAGGTTTTGGAGGTTTTTTAAGTTCTAAGATATACATAACAGCATCAAGAACTTCTTTCTTAGATGCTTTTCCAGACCCAGCAATGGTTAATTTTATCTGAGCAGGAGAATATTCACTAACATGAATTTTTTTTGAGGCCAATACCATCATAATTACGCCTCTAGCCTGCACCACACTAATGGTAGTGCTTGATCTGTAAAAGAAAAATTTTTCCACCGCCGCTGATGTTGGATTCCAATGATTTATTAATTCATTAAGATCTTTGAATATCTCATAAAGTCTATCTTCTTCTTTTTTATCTTTACCTGTCTCAATGACACCACAATCTAATAATATCTTTTTTTCATTTTCTATTTCAATAATTCCATAACCAACTCTAGCTAATCCAGGGTCAATCCCAATTATTCTCACTGTAATTAAGCTTCTGCAGACAATTGAAATTTTGAAAGATTTTCTTTTTCATCTAAATCAAATACTTTACAAAAAGCTTGAATAACTCTTTCACCTGAATCAACTTGTTCTAAGGGATCTTTTCTTAGTCTGTGTCTTAAAGAACAAGAAATAACCCTTGCTATGTCATCTTCTTGCACTTCAGTTCTGCCCTCAAAAGCTGCAATTGCCCTTGCCGACCTATTTGTAACAATATCTCCACGTAAACCATCAACATCTAGTTCTCCGCAGATTGCAGAAATATTCAATCTTAGGTCATCGTCCATTTGAACAGAATTTAATATTTCTTGTGCTTTAATAACCTTTTGTTGAAGTTCATCCTGTTGTTTCTCAACGCTCAATGAAAACTCATCAGGATTATCGTCAAAAGAAGTTCTTTGATCTACAACCTGAACTCTTAATTCAGCATCTCTAACTGTCTTAACCTCAACACTCATTCCAAACCTATCTAATAGTTGAGGTCTTAATTCACCTTCTTCTGGATTCCCTGAACCAATAAGGACAAATCTAGCAGGGTGTCGAACTGATACTCCCTCCCTTTCAACTGTATTCCATCCGGAAGCAGCCGAATCTAACAGTACATCTACTAAATGATCATCTAGCAAATTGACTTCATCAACATATAGTAAACCCCTATTAGCTTTTGCCAATAATCCAGGTTCAAATGCCTTAACACCTTCGCTCAAAGCCTTCTCTATATCTATAGTTCCACAAAGCCTGTCTTCAGTAGCCCCTAAAGGTAAATCCACCATAGGTACTTGTTTTTGAATACTTTCTAGATTTTCTCCTTGAACAAGTTTTTCCAAAACTTCTTTACTCTGCAAATCAGGGTCAATTAGAGAACTATTATATGGATCATCTTTAACAACGTCTATTGCAGGCAACAAATCAGCCAAGGCCCTAATTGTAGTAGACTTCCCTGTCCCTCTATCACCCATTATCATCACTCCTCCAATTCTTGGATCAATAACATTTAACAAGAGAGCTAATTTCATTTCTTCCTGACCAATTACAGCTGTAAAGGGAAAAACTCTTCTTTTCTTTGTTGTAGTCACAGTTTTAGTTTTCTTAATATTCAAATAATCAATAGATGCTACTTCAGAAAATGTTTTTAGTAAATATCCCTATCAAATTTAAACTACAGAGAAATAAAAACTAATTTAATTTTTAAGTACCTAATTTTTGTTTGAATTATTCAAAAACCAGTTTATTTGATGGACAATTCCTCTCAAAACATTTATTTCGTGCATTGATGTATTTGCCCTTAAAATGTAATTCTTAAATTTACTTATTTTTGCCCTTGAGGTATGTTTCAGAAGATATCCAACTCGCAGAAGCATTTCCTCTATCTCCACAAATGAATCACGTATTTGTTTTGAGGATGCAAGATTAAACAATTCTAAATCCTTATTAAAATTTCTATTAGAAGACTTATTTAATTCATACAAAACTATTGCAACTGCGTGAGAAAGATTTAAAGAGGGATTATTCTGTGAAGTTGGGATCTTAAAAGTTTTATTTGCCAGAAGTATTTCACTATTCGTTAAACCTCTATCTTCTCTTCCAAATATAATTGCTAAATTACTTATCTTTTTAAAAGACACAGTCCAATTAAAAATATCTTCAGAAGATTCAAAATAGGAATCTTTACTTTCATCAATTCTTCCACAAGATGCGAGAACTAAATCACAATCAAAAATAGCTTGTTCTAAATTATCAAAAATCTTGCAATGATCAATATATTTTTGACCCTTTAGGGCCATTTTTTTTGCTTCTAAAGAAAATATATCGCATTTTGGCGAAACAATTCTTAATTCTTCAACTTCAAAGTTGGAGCATAATCTTGCAACACTCCCGACATTTAAAGGTCCTTTTGGTTCAACTAATATAACTTTTAAATTAGAAAAATTTTTCTCCAAAATCACTCTAGGCTATGTAGATATTTTAATAAATTGGACATGTTTACAGGATCAATTTCAAAACTTGGCATAGGAGGAGTAAGGCCACCAGTAACTTGTTTTATTATCTCTTTATCATTTAAACGTTGAGTAATTGAGTGTAAGTCTGGACCCACTAATCCTCTTGCTGTAATTCCATGACATCCAACGCAATTTATCTTAAAAAGAGAGTCTCCTTCCTTAGCAGATCCATTAAGCTCAAGAGTTTCAATAATATATTTATTATTTTCACGATGATTTAAGAAAACTATTGAAAAACATATTAATAAAACTATAAAAACAATAAAAAACTTTTTCAAGAATTCTTTTTTAAAGTCTCTTTCTGCTGCAGATGATGAAGATGTTGACACAAAAAATAATCTCTATGTAACAATTGTGTATAAGAAATTCAAAAAAGGCAAAAAAATGATCGAGCCTCTTCTATGTGGAATTGTTTTAGGGTTAGTGCCCATAACTCTTCTTGGATTATTCGTAAGTGCATGGAATCAATACAGAAGAGGTTCAGGGATTTTGGACCTTGATTAAAAATGTTAATCTTGACTGTCCATAGTCTCTAACATCTATAGTTTCCCATAAACTCTTTTTTTTAATATTTAGTTTTTGAGAATGTTCACAAATAACTATTGAATCTTTTTTTAAAAAATTACAATTAAATATTTGATATAAAACTAATTCATGAAAATTCACATCATATGGAGGGTCTAGGTAAACAAAATCAAATTTTAATTTATTCATAATTTTAGATGATATGTTTCTTTCGTAATTTGGTTTTGTCCAGGTCAAAACGTCTTTACAAATAACATCAATATCGTTTTTTCTATTATCTATATCTTGCAACGATAATAGATTTTTTAAACAAATTTTTGAATTGTTTTTGTTTTTTTCAATTGCAATAATTTTTCTTGCACCATGATTATATGCTTCACAAGATATTGCTCCTGTTCCACTAAATAAATCTAACCAATTACTATTCTCAACTCTATTGTTCAATATATTAAAAATAGCCTCTCTAACTCTCAACGTTGTAGGTCTTGTATAACTATTATTTGGACTATGTAGTCTTTTACCTCCTATTAATCTTAAGTTTGCCTTCATCCGTAATATTAGTTATTGAATATTATTCAACCATCTTCTCAAAAGTTTTTCCCCCGTTTTACCAGATTTTTCTGGATGAAATTGACAAGCTAATAAATTATCACTTTCAATTATCGCTGTTAATTTTTCAGAACCATAATTAACCTGAGCTGCAATAATATTGAGGTCCTCTGGGATCGCATGATAGGAATGTACAAAATATACCCAATCATTTAATTCTTCTAGATCTAATAAAGTATTTGTTTTTTTAGGTAAAAGCTGGCACCAACCCATATGAGGAATTCTTTGGTTAACTATATTAGGTATTTTTTGTATTTTGCCCTTTACAATGCCTAGTCCTTGAACTTTTCCTTCATCACTAGATTCAAAAAGGAGTTGAAGACCTAAACAAATACCTAAAAAAGACTTCCCACTATTAATCCAATTTTTCAAATCAGATATCAAATCCATATTTACAAGATTATCCATTGCAGGATCAAATGCTCCAACACCAGGAAGTATTATCGCCTTACAATCCTTTGATTCACTAAAGTTTTTAATTAAGAGTATTTCTTCTCCAAGACTTTCTAGAGATTTTGTTACGGAATGAATGTTGCCCATTCCATAGTCTACAAGTCCAATTTTATGCAAAACTCTTTTTTATAGATGCTTAGTTAAAGTGCTCGAAAGAGTTGCTTTTGGTACAGCTCCAACCACAGTATCTACCTTTTGACCTCCTTTAAAGATCATTAATGTTGGAATACTTCTAATTCCATATTGACTCGCAACATTTGGATTCTCATCTGTGTTTAATTTAAAAACTTTAATTTTCCCTTCAAAGTCTTTAGAGATTTCTTCTACCACTGGTGCAACCATCCTACATGGACCGCACCATGGCGCCCAAAAATCAACCAATACTGGTAGATCACTTTGCAGTACATCCTTGTCAAATGAAGAATCAGTTACGGCTGGAGCTGATGACATAATTTAAATATTCCTTTTTGAAAATTTAGCAGGCTATTCTTTTAAGTGATGATTTCATTACAGATAAAATAATATAAGTAACAAAATATCAAAAAAAGCCCGATTAATCGGGCTATTTAGTGTGTGAGGAGTATGGGGTTTCCCCCATTTTTTAATAATAACTCCTAATGCGAAATTTGTTCAATTTAAATGAAAAATAACTAAGGAGTTCTAATTTGCTTCATGACAAATTATTTACCCATTCCAAGCTGTTGAGCTTTTTGATAAACCTTACCCTCTGTTAGAAGAGATGGTGCAATAACTATTTCAACCTCTTGCATTTCTTTGATGTTTTTAGCTCCAAGAGTGCTCATTGATGTTCTAATTGCCCCTAATAAATTATGTGTACCGTCATCAAGCAAGGCAGGGCCTCTAATTATCCTTTCTAAAGATCCTGTAGAGCCAACTTCAATTCTTGTCCCTCTAGGCAAGATTGGACTTGGAGTAGCCATACCCCAGTGAAATCCTTTACCTGGAGCATTTGAGGATTTAGCAATTGGCGAACCAATCATTACAGCATCTGCTCCACATGCTAAGCATTTACAAATATCTCCGCCTGTAACAATTCCTCCATCACCAATAATAGGGATATAACGGCCATTTTCTTTATAATAATCATCTCTAGCTGAACTACAATCAGCTATTGCAGTAGCTTGAGGAATTCCAATCCCCAATACACCTCTTGAAGTACATGCTGCCCCAGGACCAATTCCAACCATTAATCCTGCGACTCCAGCCTCCATAAGAAGTTTGGCAACTTCGTATGTTACACAATTACCAGCTACAACTGGGACATTCATAGATTGGCAGAGATTTTTGATATTTAAGGTTTCCTTACCTTCCATACCAAGGTGCTCTGTTGACACGACTGTTCCTTGAAGGAAGAATATATCTATTTTGGAATTATTAAGTGTTTCTTTAAATTTAATAGCAGCTTGAGGAGTTCCACTAAATGCAGCTATGCCTCCTCTTTCTTTAACCTCATTTATTCTCTGTAAAATCAATTCCTCCTTTACGGGTTCACTGTATATGTTCTGCATTAATGGAACAAAATCATTTTTCCCGACAGATGCTATTTGATTAAATATTTCATCAGGGTTTTTATATCTTGTTTGTATGCCCTCCATATTAATTACCCCTAAGGCACCTAATTTGGTAAGTTCTACAGCTGTATTAACATCAACAACACTATCCATTGCACTAGCTACAATTGGGACTTCTCTCTTTAAATTACCTATGGACCAGGAAGTGTCAGTTAAATCATAATCAAGCGTTTTTTTGCCCGGAACTAAAGCTATTTCATCAATGCCATAAGCCCTTCTGACTTTTTTGTTTAAACCAAGTTCAATATTCACGGAATTTTTCATTTATTCTGATTAAATTAACAACTAAAGGGGTAATAAGCCAAGGTTTATTCAAAAACAACAGGTTTTTTTTTAATTTGTGTGTAAATGTGAGTATTTGAGAATTAAATATATCTTTTTTTTATTTCATTATGACAATCAACGATTATTATTAAAAAAAGGTTTTTTGTATGTCTGATATTGTAGATTCCGACAATTCTGGATTAAGCGAAGATAACGATCGAATTATTCAGACCGACTTAAGAAATGAGATGTCTCGCTCTTATCTAGAGTATGCAATGAGCGTTATAGTTGGTCGTGCCCTCCCAGATGCACGGGATGGATTAAAGCCTGTTCATAGAAGAATTCTTTATGCGATGTATGAACTGGGTTTAACTAGCGGTAGACCTTATAGAAAATGTGCAAGGGTTGTTGGAGAAGTACTTGGGAAATACCACCCTCATGGTGACACTGCTGTCTATGATGCTTTGGTTAGAATGGCACAGGATTTTTCAATGCGGATGCCACTTATAGATGGTCATGGAAACTTTGGCTCTGTAGATAACGACCCGCCAGCAGCAATGAGATATACAGAATCTCGTCTGCAATCTCTCACAGATGAAAGTTTACTAGAGGATATTGAATCTGAAACAGTAGATTTCGCTGATAACTTTGACGGCTCTCAACAAGAGCCAACAGTTTTACCTGCAAGAATCCCTCAACTACTTTTAAATGGATCATCTGGAATAGCAGTAGGAATGGCAACTAATATTCCACCCCATAACTTAGGAGAATTAATCAATGGTCTCAAATCTATAATTAAAAACCCTTCGGTTGAAGATAGAGAACTTTTTGAACTAATTAAGGGTCCTGATTTTCCCACTGGAGGTCAAATCTTAGGAAAAGATGGTATTAGAGAAACCTTCAAAACAGGAAGAGGTTCAATAACGATGAGAGGTGTAGCAAATATTGAGCAAATTAAGTCTGCTGGTAGAGCAGAAAAAGATGCCGTTATAATTACGGAACTACCTTTTCAAACTAATAAAGCGGCCTTGATAGAGAGAATTGCAGATATGGTTAATGAAAAAAGATTAGAAGGTATTTCTGATATTAGAGATGAAAGTGATCGAGATGGGATGAGAATTGTTATTGAGTTAAAAAGAGATGCCTATCCACAAGTAGTTTTAAATAATTTATTTAAGTTAACACCTCTACAAAATAACTTTAGTGCAAATATTCTAGCTTTAGTTAAAGGAGAGCCCACAACTCTTTCTCTTAGGAAAATGTTAGATGTGTTTCTAGATTTTAGGGTAGAAACAATAAGGAGAAGAACAGGATTTTTATTAAAAAAAGCAGAAGAAAGAGATCACATTGTAAAGGGTCTTTTATTAGCCTTAGATTCAATGGATGAAATTATCTCTCTAATAAGATCAGCAAAAGATACTGTTTCAGCTCGAGAAAAATTACAAACGGATCATGAATTATCTTCCACACAGGCAGATGCAATTTTACAAATGCAATTAAGAAGATTAACAGCTCTTGAGGCAGATAAAATTAAAGCAGAACATGATGAGTTAACACAAAAAATCAACCAATATCAGCAAATATTAAATAGTAAAGAAAAAATTCTTGAAATTATTCTTGAAGAACTTAATAAAATCAATGAAAGATTCGCTTCTCCCAGAAAAACAGAAATATTAGATTTAGGTGGTGGGCTAGATGATATTGATCTTATAGCCAATGAGAGATCAGTGGTTCTATTAACTGAAGCAGGTTATTTAAAAAGGATGCCTGTTAATGAGTTTGAATCTACCAGTCGTGGGTCAAGGGGTAAAGCTGGCACAAAGACCCAAGAAGATGATGACGTGAAATTATTTATAAGCTGTAATGATCATGATACTCTTTTGCTTTTCAGTGATAGAGGAGTAGCTTATGCTCTCCCAGCATATAGAGTTCCTATGAGTAGCAGAACAGCAAAAGGTACTCCATCAGTTCAACTTCTCCCAATCCCAAGAGAAGAAAAAATAACTTCAATTGTTGCTGTAGATTCTTTTCATAACGATTCTTATTTACTAATGCTAACAAAGGCCGGCTTTATAAAAAGAACTTCACTTTCTGCTTTCTCAAAAATCCGATCAAATGGATTAATAGCAATTAATCTTGAAAATGGAGATGCTCTAATGTGGGTCAGATTATCAAAAGAGGGCGATAGTGTTTTGATTGGATCAAGAACAGGAATGGCGATTCATTTCAGACTAGATATAAATGAATTAAGGCCACTTGGCAGGACCGCAAGAGGGGTTAAATCAATGAACCTGAGAGAGGGAGACAATCTAGTTTCCATGGATGTTTTAACATCTGATTTGGTTGATCAATTAGCTAAAATTGATGAATCTAATAAAGAAATTGAAGTTAATCTCGAGGTCAACTCTTCAGATGGTCCCTGGGTATTAATAGCCAGTGCATTTGGACTAGGAAAGAGAGTACCCGTAACTCAGTTTAGACTACAAAAAAGAGCAGGGATGGGTTTGAGAGCGATAAAATTCAGAATTAAAGATGATGTACTAGTGTGTTTGAAGGTCCTAGGAGAAGGAGAAGAATTACTTTTTGTGACCGAAAAAGGTGTAATCGTAAGAACAAACGCAGATAAAATTTCTCAGCAATCTAGAGCTGCTACTGGAGTAAAATTACAAAGATTGGATGAAGGTGATCATTTATCAGAAGTTGTTTTAGTTCCTCATGAACAAATAGAGGGAACAGATCAACTTAGCTCAGGGGAAGAAAATTAAATGTCGAATGATAAATAAATAATATGAAAGTTCTTGATATTTTAATTTTAGGTTCCGGTCCTGCAGCATTATGTTTAGCTTCTGAATTAGCTAAGCAGGATCTAAATATAAAGGGAATATCAACAAAATCTCCAAATGAAAAATGGGAGAATACATATGGGATATGGGCCTCTGAATTAGAAGAATTAGGGTTAGAGACTTTGTTATCTCACCGATGGTGTAAGACAGTTAGTTTTTTTGGAAATGGTGAAAATAAAAAGGGGAATCTCCCAACAAAACATAATTACGATTATGGTTTAATAAATCAAGAAGCCTTTCAAAATGAATTGCTAAAAAAATGCAAGGGTATTGAATGGTTGAACGAAACGGCTAAAGATATTACGGAGAAAAACAACCTATCCGAAGTGATTTGTTTTTCAGGTCTAACAATAAAAGCAAGGTTAGTTATTGATGCAAGTGGGCATAAAAGTAATTTTGTAAAAAGGCCCGTTCAAAATGAAATTGCTCAGCAAGCTGCATATGGAATTGTGGGAAAATTCTCTTCGCCACCTGTTAATAATGAACAGTTTGTTTTAATGGATTTTCGTCCAAATCATTTAAATAAAGAAGAAAAGTTATACTCTCCTTCATTTCTTTATGCAATGGATTTAGGAGATGAAACTTTTTTTGTAGAAGAAACTTCATTAGCCAGTTATCCAGCATTATCGCAAGAAGCTCTTAAAAAACGACTTTTCAAGAGGCTGAATAGTAAGGGTATTAAGGTAAGTGCAATTTTTCATGAAGAGAATTGTCTATTTCCAATGAATTTACCTCTTCCATTCAAAAAACAATTTGTACTTGGTTTTGGAGGGGCAGCAAGTATGGTGCATCCAGCATCAGGATATATGATCGGATCTTTATTAAGAAGGGCTCCACTACTAGCAGAAAAATTAGCAATCTTTTTAAAAGAACCACATCTAAGCTCTCTAGAGCTAGCAACAAAAGGTTGGAACGTCCTATGGCCTTACGAATTAACACAAAGGCATAAACTTTACCGATATGGTCTCCAAAGATTAATGAGTTTTGACGAAAGTAGACTAAGAAGCTTTTTCTCAAATTTCTTTAGGCTATCTACCAAAGAATGGGTAGGTTTTCTAACGAATACACTTCCTCTTCCAAAACTAATTTATGTCATGTGTAAGATGTTTATAAATTCACCTTTAAAAGTAAAGCTTGGAATGCTTAATTTAAATTAGTATTTTTTATTTTCGCCAATCATCAATATTTATATCGGGGAAAACTTTATCTTCATCCTCAATATCTTGTAGGAATTTCCAATTAATCTTGGAATGATTTTTAATCATTTCAACTAATTTCCAGAACCTAGATAAGTGTCTTTTTATCCTCTCTTTTGCAAGCTCAGTGGTAGTTCCAGCTCGTAGGATAAAACTCCAATCAGAGGACTCAGAGAGAAGTAATTCTCTCGCTGCCTGATTGAAAAGTCTTATAGATAAATCATTATTAGATTTTTGAGAACATAAATCAACAAATGCTGATCCTGCTTTTGTGATCTCTGGAACGATCCATGCATTTGCATCATTAATCCAGTAATTATGGTAACCACCTTGTCCCCAGCTTGATGGTGATGGATTACAAATCTGAAGATTTGGCTTTTGAGTTAAAAATTCTTTTAAATTTGTCAGCTTAATTGAATATTTACTAGAGTTCTTTAAAATATTGTAAATAAAAAGAGGTCCCTCATACCACCAATGTCCAAACAACTCAGCATCAAATGGAGCCACCAATAATGGTATGAAGGAAGAAGATAAAGTTAATTTTTTTAATTGTTTGGATCTTTCAAGAAGATACTCATTGGCATGTTCCTCTGCCTTTTTTATGGCTTCATTTTCTAAGTAAAACTCCTTATCCCCTAGTGTTGCTTTTTCATTTGTAATTTTATAGTATTTTAATCCCAAAGGCCTTTCACTTGAAATACCCTTCTTCTGGAGATTAGAGAGAGGTAATTCCCACCCCAAATCTTTATGAAATTCTCTATAAACTCCATTACCTGGGAAGCCATCCTTAGCAGACCAAACTGGTAAGGTCGACTCACTATCTCTTCCGAAGAAAGCAACTCCTTTTTTAGAGCAGATTGGAGCATAAACACCATATCTAGGCCTTGGAGTAGCATTTAGAATCCCATGACCATCTAAGATTGCGTATCTAATCCCAGAATTAAATAGTATTTCATCTAAATTTTCATAATATGCACATTCAGGCAACCAAATACCTAAAGGCTTAATTCCAAAAATATTTTCATGGCTCCTAATGGCTGTATTAATTTGTCCTTTAACCGTTTCAGGATTCTCTCTCAGGATTGGCAAATATCCATGTGTAGCGGCACAAGTAAGAATATCTAAATTTCCAGATTTATTTAAAAGTTTAAACTTCTCAATTAAATTTCCAGAACATTCTTGCCAATAAAAGTATTTATCATTGAGATTCTTCATTAAAAATGCAGAGGCATTTTTTTCTTTCTGTGGTAGCTCGTTTAAGAAATCAATCCTTGTTTTAATCCAACTTGGGAAAGTTTCTTTTAATTGTTTATTATCAAGAAGTGATAACAATGTTGGAGATAAACTAATTGTAAGTTTTGTACTTAAAGGATTTTCTATTTTGGAAGATTCTATTACTTGAAGTAGTGGAATGTAGCATTCTAAAATCGCCTGAAACAACCAATCTTCTTCTAAAGAGTTTTTTTCATTTTTTCTGACATAAGGAAGATGAGCATGTAAAACTATCGCTAATTGACCTAAAAAATTCTTTTTTGGGTATTGCCCATTCATATTTTTTATTACTTATGCATGTAATTCTATAAAAAATCAAAATTAACCTTTTATAAAAAGGAAGCCTTAATTCTAAAAGAATACTTTAATAAATAAAGTATTTTGTTTTTTTTTTCAAAAGTTTAACCAATATTGTTAAGTTATAATCTTAATCCAAGTTTTTATTGAAAAAAAATCTAGTCAATTTTTTTTAATTAGCTTAATATAAGATTAATTAATGTTGCCTAATGTCCAAAGATCCTGGAAGAATTTTGATCTTTGATACAACTCTTCGAGATGGAGAGCAATCTCCTGGTGCTAGTTTAAATCTTGAAGAAAAGCTTGCTATCGCCCATCAATTAGCAAGATTAGGAGTAGATGTTATTGAGGCTGGATTCCCTTTTGCAAGTCCCGGAGATTTTAAAGCTGTTAATAAAATTGCCAACGTTGTAGGGAAAGAGAATGGTCCTGTAATATGCGGTTTAGCTAGGGCCTCCAAAGGGGATATAAAAGCATGTTATGAAGCAGTAAGTGCTGCTCCAAAAAAAAGAATACATACTTTTATTGCAACAAGTGATATTCATCTTAAACATAAACTTAAAAAATCAAGAAAAGATGTTCTTCACATAGTTCCAGAAATGGTTAATTATGCAAAATCATTGGTAGATGATATTGAGTTTTCTTGTGAAGACGCCTCAAGAAGTGATCCTGACTTTTTATACGAAGTGATTCAACTAGCAATTTCTGCTGGAGCTACAACAATAAATATCCCTGATACTGTTGGATTTACAACTCCTAGCGAATTTGGCAAATTAATTGCTGATATAAATAAAAATGTTCCAAATGTTGATGAGGCAGTAATCTCCGTTCATGGTCATAATGATTTAGGTTTAGCAGTTGCCAATTTTCTAGAGGCAGTAAAAAATGGAGCAAGGCAACTAGAATGTACGATTAATGGAATTGGCGAAAGAGCGGGGAATGCCTCACTTGAAGAATTAGTAATGGCTCTGCATGTTAGAAAAAGTTTTTTTAATAGTTTTTTCAAAAGAAATCCAGATTCACCAACTCCTCTTACTGCTATTAGAACAGAAGAGATAACAAAAACTTCTAGGCTCGTTTCCAATCTAACTGGAATGACTGTTCAACCAAATAAAGCAATTGTAGGAGCCAACGCTTTTGCCCATGAGTCAGGCATTCATCAGGATGGAGTCTTAAAAAATAGACTAACTTACGAAATTATCGATGCAAAAACTGTTGGCTTAAGTGACAACAAAATATCTTTAGGGAAACTTAGTGGAAGAAGCGCTGTAAGAGCAAGATTAGAAGAAATGGGATATGACTTGAGCAGGGAAGACTTAAATGATGCTTTTGCTCGTTTTAAGGATTTAGCTGATAGGAAAAGAGAAATTACTGATAGAGATTTAGAAGCAATTGTGAGTGAACAAGTACAGCTTCCAGAAGCTAAATTTCAATTAAGTTTAGTTCAAGTAAGTTGCGGTAACGCATCTAAACCAACAGCCACCATCACACTTCTAAACACCGCAGACAATACAGAAGATACAGCTGTAGCAATAGGGACTGGACCTGTTGACGCTGTATGCGTGGCATTAAATAAGTTAGCTAATGTTCCTAACGAATTGATTGAATTTTCTGTAAAGTCCGTGACTGAGGGTATTGATGCTTTGGGCGAAGTGACAATAAGAATAAGAAGGGATAATAAGATATATTCTGGTCATTCTGCTGATACCGATGTAGTTGTTGCAGCTGCGAATGCATACATTAATGCTTTAAATAGGCTTGTATTTTCCGAGAAAAAAAATTCAATCCACCCACAATTTGATAATTTAGAAAATCCTGAAAATACATTTATATCCGATCATTTAAATTAAATTATTTATTAGGATTATTAAGTAGGCTGAAAAAGAGTTACATAATACTGTAGATTAATTTAATAGTTAATGTAGTAAATAATGAGAGAAAGGGTTTTTGGATACTGGGCACTTTCATGGGTTGGGTTAATCAGCAACATAATTGCACTTCCAATAATCGCATTAATAATAAGTTTTGGACCTCCACTAAAAGTCGCAAATATAACTCTTGCCATAAGCCTTGGTTGGCCTGCTGCCATAGTAGGAATAGTTTCTTCAGCAGCTCTTTTAGCAGAGAGGAAATGGGGAGTAACTTTAACTCTAGTATCCCTATCAATGGCAATTTCCGGTATGGGGCCTTATTCGGTAGTGAGGCTAATAACTCTTCAAGACATTTTTGGAATTGGTGGGTTTACTCTTTTAACAACATTAATAAGCTCATTAGCTCTTTTATATTGGTGTAATCCAAAACATCGAAGAAGTATTAGACTATAAATTATTTAAAAGAAAATCAAGAAAAAGTATTATTTTTGCTAGTTGGATACTGAATTCTTCTATGTCTAATTCTTTTCCAGACATTCAAGAAAGCCCTTTTAATTAAAAAAATTTCGCCCTTCGATAAATTACTATCATCTAATTGGCCATCTTTTTGACGTGAGTAGATAATTTTAGATATTATTTCCAAAGCTTCTTTATCAGATGCATTTATATTCATAGCTCTTAGGGCTGCTTCACATCCATCAGCAAGCATTAAAATAGCTGTTTCTTTTGACTGAGGCACAGGACCATTGTATCTAAAATCATTTTCATTAATCTTGATATTTTTTTCTTTAGCCTTGTGAAAAAAATATCCCATTTTCAGAGTGCCTTGATGTTCTGGGATAAAATTTGCTATTGGTTTAGGTAGTCTATTTTTTCTTGCATACTTTAAACCTTCATCAACATGCGCCTGTAGTACCTCTGCACTTCTCATAGGATCATCTATTTCGTCATGTGGATTTCTTGAACCATCCTGATTTTCAATAAACCAATTAGGGGCATGTAATTTACCAACATCATGATACAACGCGCCAGTTTTAATTAGATCAATATCACCACCAATCATTCTTGTTGCTTCCTCTGCTAAACCACATATAAGTAAGGTATGTTCAAAAGTACCAGGAGCTTCAAGTGACAATCTTCTAATTAGAGGTTTCTCTTTATCTGCTAATTCCAGTAATCTTGCTTTAGTTAATAGTCCAAATATCGATTCAAAAATAGGAATAAATAGAATAGTAAAAAGCATTACTATTGCTAATAACAAGGAATCTGAAAATATATCGCCTTTAGCAAAAACAAATTCTTCTTTATTAATAAGAGATATTTTATCTTTACCTATCAATATCCATTGACTCAAGAACGATCCAATTGGAACAAAAATTGATAGTTGAAGTAACTGAGCTCTACTTCTTATTCTTCCTCCAAGGAGAGATACTACAGAAGCGCAAACTAATAAAATAAAAAATAATTTGTTATTAATAGCAACTGATGAGTCAGGCCAACTGATGCTCGCTATTGATACCCAAGATAAAGCAGTTATACTTCCCATTCCTTGAGATATTATTAACGCAGGTGGGATTATAATAGATAATGGACTTATGGTTGAAGCCAAGGTTAATTTCGAAGCTTGCACAGCTAAAAGAAAGGTTATGAGAAGAAAAATCTGTCTTGAAGAAATTGTAGGATTCTCTTTTTTTGAAACTAATATCAAAATCCATGAACAAATAAGTGTTTCAGTAAAGGTCAAAAGCCAAGAAAAAATATCTGAGATATTTAAAGGCAAAATAAGAAGTAATTTATAAGAAGAAATTATTGAAATTAAAATGCATATTAAGAAAATTATAAGATTATCAATTTTTGAAATTCTAGTTGGTTGTTTTATTGGAACTTGACTCCTCCTCCAAAGATAAAACAATTTTTTTAAGGTAGTTGTGATGTTTTTCACAGAATATAAATAAATCTATTTGATTAATTTAAAATTATAGGCATGCTAGGTGTAAAAAGGAGATGTGTTTCTAAATGTCATTAAAATTAGACGGTAAAAAATTATCTCTTGAAATTGAGGAAAGATTAAATAACTATATTTCTAGTAATAAAAAAATTGCTAATAGAGCTCCTGGTTTAGCTGTAATAAGAATAGGTGAAGACCCCGCCAGTGGTGTTTACGTTAATAACAAGGAAAAAGCATGTTCAAGGGTTGGGATAAAGAGCTTTATTTTTCATCTAAAAGATAATGTAGAGCAAAAAGAAGTTGAACAATTAATAAACAAACTAAACTTTGACAGGGATATTGATGGAATGTTGCTACAACTCCCCATACCAAAGAAGTTTGATGAGCAACGACTGATAAGTCATATCAATCCAAGCAAAGATGTAGATGGATTAAATGAGATAAACATCGGCAAATTAGTTAAAAATGAGCCTGCGATGAGATCATGTACACCAGCAGGAATTATTAATTTATTAAGATCCCAAAATATTACAATTGAAGGGAAGAAAATTGTTGTTATTGGAAGAAGTTTACTAGTCGGGAAACCCTTATCGCTTATGTTGTTAAACCTTAATGGGACGGTAACAATGACTCATTCAAAAACATTAAATTTAAATAAAGTCTGTAAGGAAGCTGACATACTAATTGCTGCTGCGGGGAAACCTAATCTTATAGATTCTAGTTTTGTAAAAGAGGGTTCAGTGATTATTGATGTTGGGATACATAGATTAAAAAGTTCTGATAAAAACAAAACCAGATTATGTGGCGATGTATTATTAGAAGATGTCATTTCTAAAGTATTTGCTTACACACCTGTTCCAGGAGGTGTTGGACCAATGACCGTAACAATGTTACTAGTAAATACTATTTTTAGCTGGCAAAAACAATTTGGTTTATCATCAACCCTAAATGATCTTTTGCCATAAATTCTAAGATGAAAAAAATTATTTTTAAAGGTATAAAATGACTGACTTTATAAATAACATTTCAGATTTTGAAAAATATCTAGAAAATGCAAAAAAAGTTGTAGAAGAAGCACTTGATTTATCCCTAGGCCCCGAGAATCCAGAAATACTTAGAGAGTCAATGAGATATTCTCTTTTAGCTGGTGGTAAAAGAATACGTCCAATTTTATGTTTAGCCTCTTGTTCACTGGCTGGAGGAGAACCTTCTCTTGCTGTTCCTACCGCTGTAGCGATAGAAATGATTCACACAATGTCCTTGATTCATGATGATTTGCCCGCTATGGACAATGATGACTTAAGGAGAGGTAGGCCAACAAATCATAAAGTGTATGGAGATGCAATAGCTATTCTCGCAGGAGATGCTTTATTAACTAGAGCCTTTGAAATGGTCTCTTTAAGAAGTCCAGGAGTTGATCCAACTAGATTATTAAAAGTAATCGGTGAACTTTCCTTGGTTGCAGGGGCACCGGGTTTAGTAGGAGGACAAGTTGTTGATTTAGAATGCGAAGGCAAAGAAGTTGACCTTGAAACCCTAGAGTATATTCATCTTCACAAGACTGGTGCTTTATTAAAAGCTTGCGTCAGAACAGGCGCGATGATTGCAGGCGCTAACGAAAACCTATTACAAGCTTTGACAACATATGCTGAGGGAATTGGATTAGCTTTTCAAATTATAGATGATATTCTTGATTTAACTTCAAGCAGTGAAAAGCTCGGTAAAACTGCAGGTAAAGATCTTTTGGCTGACAAAACTACATACCCTAAATTACTTGGAATGGAGGAGTCAAAGAAAAGGGCATTTGATTTAGTAGAAAAAGCAAAAAAAGCAATTGAACCTTGGGGTTCAGATGCAAAGTATTTAATATCCCTAGCTGACTTTATTACAAATAGAGACCGATAAATAGTTTTAAGTTATGTCTGAGTTTTTTGCCTTTTTTAATAATTCAGTTCTTTTCTGGAGTTTATTATCCTGTTTACTAGCTCAATTTTTTAAAATTGTATTCAATTTCTTTTCAACTGGAGAGATAAGATTTGGAATCATGTTCGAGACAGGTGGTATGCCTTCAAGTCATTCCGCCTTAATAACTGGTGCGACATCTGGTATAGGTTATGAATTAGGATTTGATAGCTCTATATTCGCATTAGCTGTTGCTTTAGCACTCATAGTTATGTATGACGCTAGTGGTGTTCGAAAAGCAGCTGGCATTCAAGCTGCAGAAATCAATAAAATATCAAAGAAACTAGACTCTCAATCTGAAGTCCTTTTAAAAGAAACCCTCGGCCATACAAAAATTGAGGTTATGGTGGGTAGTTTTTTAGGACCATTAATTACTTTACCTGGAATGTTTTTTTTAGGATCCCCTCTTAAGATATTTGATTTGATAATAAATTAAGAATCCTTTGAATAATCAGTTTGGGTTGCATCTATCAAGTTCTTTGCTACTTCTAGAGAACTTGGAAAATGTAAGTGAATCCAACTTGCATGTAATTTATTATCAAAAACGCCTTCATTTTTGTATTCAGTTTCCCAAGATTTAATTTTCCATGGGGAAGAGAGTTTATTCTGATGCCCATCTTTTCTTAAATCAAATTCATATAAATTATTTTCAATTTCCCAATAATGAAATTCATGTCCTCTAATTAATTGATTTTGTTTAATGATCGGAGTATCTTTTAAACCCTTAATGTATCTATAACCTACTGAAAGTTTACTTTTTTTTGATCTAAAAGGTAGGATACCACTCATTTTATAATTATTACCATTTTCATCTTTTATGAAGTCTCCTAAAATCATCATCCCTCCGCACTCAGCATATATAAATCGATTTTTGCGGAATTTCCTTAACGAATTTAAACTTTTTCTAGATTTACTTATATGATCTGCATATTTTTCAGGGAAGCCCCCAGGAATTATTAAAGAACAAGCCTCATCAGGTATTTCTTCATCATCATAAATGCTCCATGATATCAAAGGTATTCCTATTTCATTTAAAAACTCCTTAGTTTCAGGATATTGAAAATGAAAGATTTTATCTTCTGCAATTGCGATAGGTTTATTTTTGTCTATTTTAAAATCTTCAAAACTAACAGAATTAAATATTTTCTTTTGAGGAGATATTAGAAATTTAGTTAGAGAAAATACATCAAGATTTCTTTCGGCGAAGCTTGCAAAATATTCAACATCAATTGCCTTGCCATTATCAAATGGAGATATCAAACCTAAATTAGCTTTGTTTAAAGTTATTTTCGAATCTGTAGGTAAAAAACCAAGAATTTCGATATTTTCATTTTTAAAAACTTGTTTGATTAATTTTTTATGTCTATCTGAATTAACGTTGTTAAATATAATTCCTGCTATCAACAACTCACTATCGAACTCTCTGAAACCTCGAACAGTCGCTAATAGAGAAGCGACTTGACCTCTAGCATTAACAATAAAAATTACTGGGACATTGAGAAGTTTAGCTACATTTGCTGTGCTTGAATAAGTTGTTGAACCTAATCCATCAAATAGGCCCATTGCTCCTTCAATTAATGAGAATTCATATTTTAAAGAATGTTTAAAAAAACTTTCTTTAACCCATTCTTCACCGTTTAAAAAAACATCTAAATTCCTACAAATAGGTTGGCCAATTGAACTAAGTTGTTGTTGATCAAGATAATCTGGGCCAACCTTGAAAGTTTGTATCTTTATACCTTTTGAAAAAGCCCAACAAGATATCAAAAGCGATAAAGTAGTTTTCCCACTATCAGTTGAAGGAGAAGATATTACACAAGGCATTTATTAGTTATTAAAACCATTAAATATTTCAAGGGCTATTTTAATAGCATTCTCAAAAAGAGGACTTGTATTACCTCTACTACTTCCCAATAATTTACTAACATCATACTCTGATGAAGAAAAAGAATTTGGAACAACTTGTTCTATTAATTCCATATTAGCCATTCCCCCTGCTTCAAGTCTCATACATTCCACTGACTCACATCCAAGTATTACACAAGTGTTATTTTTTTGAACATCACTAATTTTTGAAATCAACCTCAATCCAATAACTTGTCCTAAATGAATACTTGGATTACCCAAAGGTAAAGGATTAATAGATGTAGAAATTTTTTCGCCATTAATTCTTTCAAATTCTATTTTTGTTGAATCTTTATCCCTTTCAACTCTTAAAAAAGACCAACCAAGTTTATCACTAATCCATGAGATCAAAAACAAAGCTTGAATCATATGATCTCCTGCGATATCAATATCAATATCAGTAATATGTTCTAAAATTGGTCTCCTCGATGGCGGATCAAAAATCATCGCCAATGATTCCCTCCAATTTTTCAACCTAACCCAATTTAAATCATTAATAGGTTTATTTGATTTCTTTAATTGCTCTAAAACTTTTAAACATCGGCTAGGCGATCCAAGAGCAGTATCAATTATTAACCTTAGACCATTATTAGTAAAGTATTCAAAAATTTCAGGCGATTCATTCAAGCTTCCATTCCACCACAACCAAGAAGGTAATTCATTAATAGATAATTCATCAATTATTTTTAATCCTTTATGGGTTATTGAGGCAGAATCCCCCTTAATAACAACTAAATCCCCACATATAGGTTGCAAAGACTGACTATCACTTAATGGACAGTAAGCGGATACAAAAGTTTGGATATCTGAATTTTTATTTAACGTTGGTGCTAAAGTTATTAATCTCCTTGGATTTAATGTACTTATTGATGATTCAAAAAATTGTCCTCTAAAGTCTTCAAAGTCTTTATTAGATAGATTATCCTTCAACAAATTCAACAATTCTTCACTATTAAGGGACGTAGAGATAGGAAGTCCTTCATCAAGGATAAATTTTTTGGCTACTTCAATTATCTCTGGACTTAAATTCCCTGTAATTGGTCCAGTTATCAATCCAGCATGAACTAAACATTGTTCTAGCCAGGCTGGCTGCCAAACAATTAATGTAAAAGTATTAGCTCCAGTATTATCTTTATCTTCTGAAATCCATAACTTATTAAGGTAATTAGAAATTTCCTGATAAGGAAGCTCTAATGGGGTTTGGAGTGTTAATTGAGGTTTCATTTTTAAGGTCTGCGCCAGAAAATATTATCTTTTGAAAGTAATTGATCAGACTCAGGAGGTCCCCAGGTCATAGATTCATAATTATAAACAGGTAACTTCCAAGGAGAATTATCCATCAATTCTATGAGTGGTGTATAAAGTTTCCAAGCGGCCTCTACTTCATCACTTCTTGTAAATAAGGTTGGATCAGAAAGCATTGCATCAGCTAATAATCTTACATAGCCTTCATCTGAGGGCTCTCCGAATGATTCATCATAAGAAAATTCCATCTCAACAGGTCTGGATTTCATTCCAGAACCAGGCGACTTTACCTCGAATTTAAAAGTAGCGCCTTCATTTGGCTGAATTCTAAGAATAAGTTGATTTGGGGCAGGATTTATTATTGTTGATTCGAATAAATGAACAGGAACGTCTTTAAAGGTCAAGACTATTTCTCCAAGCCTTTTGGGTAGTCTTTTTCCTGTTCTCAAATAAAAAGGGACTCCTTGCCAACGCCAGTTATCAACGAAAACTTTTGCCGCAATATAAGTTTCTGTAGTGCTATTACAATGCACACCATCTTCCTGCCTATATCCTTTGAGTCGGTTTGAGATATTTCCTCCCTCTCCATATTGACCTCTTATGGAACAATTCCACGGTTCATTTTCGTCAGCAAGTTTTGAAGCCTGGAGAACCTTAGCTTTTTCATTTCTTATTGCTTCCGGTTCAAATTTACCAGGAGGTTCCATAGCAGTAACAGCAAGCATTTGAGTCATATGATTTTGAAGCATATCTCTTAAAGCACCAGAGCTTTCGTAATAACCTGCTCTATCTTCAACACCTACTGTTTCAGATGAAGTAATTTGAACACTCGATATATAATTTCTGTTCCAGATTGGTTCAAAAATAGTGTTAGCAAACCGTAAAACAAGAATGTTTTGAACTGTCTCTTTACCTAAATAATGATCAATCCTATAAATCTGACTTTCTTCAGCACAACTTTGAACAATCTTGTTCAATTTTTTTGCACTAGAGTAATCTCTCCCAAAAGGTTTTTCAATAACTAAACGACTTTTCTTAGGGTCATCCAAAAGGCCAGCAGCTTTTAGCGCTTTACATCCACTTGCATAGAAATTAGGTGATACTGATAAATAGAATGTTCTATTCCCATGAGTAGCTTGTGTTTTATCAATTTCATTTAATCTTTTAGAAAGCCTTACTAAATGGTCACTTTGTTGTAAATCAACGGGTTCATAGAAAAGATAATCAGAAAATTGCTCCCATTCCTTCTCTTTACCAGATATTTGATTGGAAAGCTTTACTTTCATCTTTTCTCTAAACTCATTATCAGTCCAAGGTCTTCTCGCACAACCTACTATTCCAAATTCACTAGGAATTCTTCTTTGCAAATAGAGTTCAAATAAGGCTGGTATTAATTTTCTATGAGTAAGGTCTCCACTAGCACCAAAGATTACCAAGCTTTGAGGAGATATGACTCTTTCCTGCCGTAAACCTAATCGAAGAGGATTACTTAAAGTTGAAGGCATATTTTTAATATTCTTATTTTTAAAATCCTCTTTTTTTTAAAGATTAGCTACATATTGTGTCTAAACCAAAAAGTATCTTAAATTCAAATCTCAAAGATTTAGTAAGTTTCTACGTGCCATCTTCCTGCTTTTTTTAGTTGAGGTCTTAATTCTGACCAGTTCAAGCCTTTTTCTTCTGCAGCCTTAGTCATAGCTTCATCTATCCCAGGCTCCATACCCTTTAACCCACAAAGATATATATGTGTCTTCTCATCTTCAATCATATTGAAAAGCTCGTTTGCAGATTCTAAAACTCTATCTTGTATATACATTCTTCCACCTTTGGTATTTTGCTGCTCACGGCTAATGGCTTTTGTATATTTAAAATTATCTGGATAATCAGAAAGATAACTCTGAAAATCTTCTTCATATAACAAATTTGAAGATTTTGGAGCCCCCATAAATAACCAAGCTTTGCCTTTGAAATTCCATTTATTTTTTTCTCTCTCACTTGCTTCAAACATTCTTCTTAAATAAGCTCTCATAGGTGCAATTCCAGTTCCAGTAGCCAACATAATAATGTTTGCGTCCTCTTCATCTGGAAGGAGCATCTCCTTACCTACAGGACCTGTAATTTTTACTTTATCTCCAGGCTTAATATCGCATAAATAAGTGGAACAAACACCATTGATTGTCTCTCCATCTTTTTCGTACTGAAGCTGTCTAACACAAAGGGAAACTGTATTTCCATTAAAATCATCTCCATGTCTAGTGCTAGCTATTGAGTAAAGTCTTAGTTTATGAGGCTTCCCGTTAGCATCTTCCCCTGCGGGCATGATACCTATACTTTGACCTTCAATATAATTTAAAAATGGATCACTATCTTTAAGGTCGAAAGTTATGTGATTCACTCTCCCAATTGCCCCTTCTTTAAGAAGACTATAGTTTTCTATTACAGTTCCTTCATAAGGTGTCTTAGGTCTATAAATATTAACTGGAACGTCTGCATGTTTTTTCTTCACCATTTTTGGTGCTTCTACTTTTGAAGATTCTGCTTTCGAAACATTCACCTTTTTGGGTTCGACAACTTTTGCCTCAGTTTTTTTTGTTTTTGCTTCGTCAACAAATTTTAAGGCCCTTTTATTAAAAGTTGTCAGTAAAAAATAGAAAACAGCTATAACTACTGGTATATGAGCTAACCCGCCTGCGATTACTTTTGCTTGTGAATACATTTTTAAGATTTCTTTTATAAAAGATTATCAATTTGTAGTATAATTTGTAGTGATTTTACAAAAATGGTTACGTTTTGAGATCGGAATATATAAAAAAAATTATTTTTATTTTTCAGAATTTGTTGTTTTTATCTGTATAGTTACACAGAAATAATTTTTTATCTAATTAAAAAATTCATTTATGATTAATTCTCAAGAATCAGTAGATCATTCTAAAAAAAATGATTACAGGACAATTGAGCAAACGATGGAAAAGCTTTCTGGCGGAACGAGAAGACTTGCAGCTCAACTAACTACTTCTGCAAGTTTCGAATCTTTATGGAATGTTTTAACAGATTACGATCGACTCAATCTCTATATCCCAAATCTCTTGTCAAGCAAAAAAATATATCAAAAGGACAATAATGTTCACTTAAAACAAATTGGAGCTCAAGACTTTCTCGGCATGAAATTTTCAGCAGAAGTCACTATAGATTTATTTGAGGAGAAGAAACTTGGCCTTTTAAAATTCAATTTAATTAAAGGAGATTTCAGAAAATTTGAAGGCAGCTGGAAAATTCAAAAGATTAAAGATACTTCAAAAAATTCATTAATTTATGATCTTACTGTTCAAGGTTGTCAATGGATGCCCATAGGAATGATAGAGAAAAGACTAAAAAAAGATCTTTCCGAAAACTTGATCGCCGTTGATAGACAAGCAAAATCCTCAATAAATTAGCTTAAAACTTTAAATAATAGCCCCAAGGGGATTCGAACCCCTGTCGCCTCCGTGAAAGGGAGGTGTCCTAGGCCTCTAGACGATGGGGCCAAGAAATCAGCTCAACAGCTTATTAAAACTAAGAGTAAAACTAGCCTTTCGTCAAGTATTGTTGCTCTTTGTTTTGTCCTTGCCACACAGGAACAGTAAAATGAAAGCAAGAACCAACGCCAACTTCAGATACAACCCATATTCTTCCTCCATGGACTTCTACTATTCTCCTACATACAGATAATCCTATTCCGAATCCTGAAGTCCCCTCAGAAGTCTGTGGAAGCCTTACTCTATCAAGAAAAATTCTTTTTTGTTCGTTCAAAGGAATACCTGCACCTTTGTCACAAATTGTTATTTCCACCCATTGATTTGTCTTGTGGATCATTGTAATTTTTATAGCTCCAAAGTCTTTAGAAAATTTAATAGCATTTTCAAGTAAATTTAAAAATACTTGCCTCATTCTTCTTTGATCTGCGAATACACTAGGCAAATCTGATGGAATATCAGTATCAATTTCAATATTTCTTATTCTCCAGAATTTTTCTAATTCGAGAATGACTTCAGCACTAATACTGCCTAAATCAATTTTTTGAGGATTAAATAACGCTTCCCATTTTGTTGTTCCAACTTCTAAAAGATCCTGCGACAAGAGTTCAATTTCTTCTAGACGTCTTTTAATTACTTCTTGCAATTTTGAAATGTCTATTTGTCCAAGTTTTTGACTTTGAACAGCCAAATTGGCTGCAGTTAAGGGGGTTCTTAATTCATGAGCGACCATTCTTAATAATCTTTCCTGAGATTCTATTCTTTTTGTTAATGTCTCATTTTCTTGTCTTAAAACAAGAAGTTCGTCTTCCAAAAGAAATTCTTTTTGAGTTCTTATTGAATCAATTCTGGATGGTTGCAAATTAATTCCTAGATCTTTTGTTAGGCCTTCCTGTGTCCACCTTGGCAACCATTTCTGCAACTGCGAGAAAATATTACTTCCAGCAAATATTTGCTTTGGAGCTGGAGAAACCTTTATAAGAGCAGGAATAGCGACTAGTCTATGTAATTCAAGTAATTCTGGCTGTTCTGTAGGCTCAGAAATCTGAAGAGATATCTCAAATTCACAATCATCTGATTCTAGATAAGCTATTAGTGACTTAATATCAGCACTAGAAAGTTGATTTCTACCTACTACAAGTATTAATTTTAGCTCTTGTTTATCATTCAAATGATTTCCCATGAAGTGTTGAAAAGCTGTTAATGCTTATAAACACATTAAGATATTTATCTTTATTCTACAGATAAGCTATGAAATAAATAGAACTTATTTATAAATGGATGCTATTAAATAAGAAAAAACTAAATTTTGGAGACAATAATTCTCCGGAAATCAGTTTAAACAGTAATTTAAAAAGATGGTTCTCGAGAAATATTGGACTTTGGAAATCTCAAAGAACATATTTTCTTGAAGAAACAAAAAAAACTTATAATTTATGCATGAATATAAAGATACAAGCTCTTGAAAATAAATCAGAATGGGAGTCGCACTATAAATTCTCATGGTATACAGAAAAAAAATATAATTTTTTTGAGGAAAATCCACAATATAAGGAACAAGGAGAAATGCAAGCATTTTTAAAAGGTCACCAACTTGTGAGGGGAAATTTTTATTTAAGTAATGTTGCAGGAATATCAAATATTAAACAAGTCGATGAAAACGAAATGATTTTTGAATCTTCTTATAAAGATTGGTATATTTTGGAACATTCAAGACTAGTAGATTCGGATAATTATAGATTTAGAGTTATATATTCATGGAACAAAAACAAACTAAAAATAGTGGAAAATCATCATGAAATAAAAATTATTAAGTAAGTCCTTTTCATAAATTAATTTTAAAATTAAAAATGTTATCTTAATTATAAAAAGTTATTAATTAATGGGAATTAATGTGTATTCAAAAAAATTTATTAATTTTATAAGTCTTCCGATTTTTATATATTTATCTCTTTTTGAGATAAATATGTCTAATAGAGAAATTAAAGCAGAAAAGCAATTAGTTCCTGCTACAGAAAAAGATCTCTATTTATATAAAGGAATGGGAGCATCGTATCTTTGTATTGCATCAAAAGCAGGTATTGAATTTTCTAAAGCAGTTGGTGTTGCTACAGCAACTTACGTACAAGTAATAGAAGGTAAACATGGAGGATTAATAAAGGAATTAGGAAATAAAAAATTAGAAAGAAAAAAACTATTTTCAGGTGCAGAGTTTCAAATTGTAACTACAGCTCTTCAATATTGTCCCAACAGTATTCCCAAAGATGTCTCTAAAAAAGTAAATGAAATAATTGAAAAAAATAAAAAATAATTTTAAAAATCACCTGAACATCGAACTAACAGAACTCTCTTCATGAATTCTTGAAATAGCTTCTCCCAACATATTTGCAACTGAAAGAACTTTTAACTGAGGGAAACTTTCTTTCAAAACTACAGGAATACTGTTAGTTACTATAACCTGTTCAAATAAATCTTTCATACTCAATCTTTCATAGGAAGGAGGCGAAAAAACTGCATGAGAAGCGCATGCAAATATTCTCTTTGCACCCTCTTTTTTCAGTAAGTTTGCACCAGAGCAAATTGTACCCCCTGTATCAATCATATCGTCAATGAGGATAGCCGTTTTACCCTTTACCTCTCCAATCACTGTTAGACTTTCCGCAATATTATGAGCCGCTCTTCTTTTATCAATTATTGCTAATGGAGCATCTTTCATTAGTTTTGCAAATGCTCTTGCTCTAGCAACTCCCCCTACATCAGGAGAGACAACTACAACTTCCTCTAAATTTAAAGTTTCTAAATAATCAATTAAAACAGGAGATCCGTAAATATGATCACATGGGATATCGAAATATCCTTGTATTTGAGCAGAATGTAAATCCATTGCCAAAACTCTATCTACGCCGGATTTTTCAAGCAAATTAGCAGTAAGTTTTGCAGTTATAGACTCTCTTCCAGAAGTCTTCCTGTCTGCTCTTGCATATCCGAAATATGGTATTACAGCTGTTATTTGTCTAGCCGATGCTCTTTTGCATGCATCAACCATTATCATCAATTCCATCAAGCTATCATTAACAGGTGCGCATGTAGGCTGTATGAGAAAAACATCGCAACCTCTAATGGATTGCTGAATCTGAACGTAAACTTCTCCGTCAGCAAATCTTTTAGATATTAAAGGAACATTTTTAATCCCTAAATATGATGCAATTTCTTCAGCTAATTTAGGATTTTTAGTTCCACTTACTAGCCTTAATCTACTTTTAGTTAGATTAAAGTTCGATTCTTTATTCTGCACTGCCGTGATAAAACTTGTCACGAAATTAGCACTATAAAACTATATTCTTATCGTAGTCGTTTATGTGAATTTCGCAAAAAATAATGACTAGATCTTTTCAAAAGTGACATCTCTTAAGCAAAATATAAAATAAATTTGACAAAAAACAGAACGAATTTCAATTCCATCGAAAATACTTTGAAGAATATTTGTCAATAAAAAATAATTTGTCTATCGTTGAATTTAAAAGATACATAAACAATTTAATTGTAAAAAATCCAAATATATAATAAAACTATGGTTATAAAAAGAGTTCTCACAAAAAAATCATTAGGCGTACTTATGCATCCTTCATCTATACCTGGAGGAAGAGTATGTGGAACTTTTGGTAAGGGGGCTAAAGAGTGGATAAAAAAGCTACATAACCACGGGATTGAATACTGGCAATTTTTACCTATTACGCCTACTGACTCTACAGGGTCTCCATATAGTTCACCATCAAGTTTTGCTCTGAATCCTTGGTTTCTTGATATAGATTATTTAATCGATAAAGGTTTTATCTTCATTTCTAACAAAGAAGAATTAGGTCCCACATATCAGGATAAGAATCATTTTGATTTTGATGTTGCTGATGATTTAACAAAAAAACTAGGTCTCCTCCTCCTACAAGGTTGGGGTTCCCAGTCTGAAGAGAGAAAAATCGATTTTCATAAGTGGATATTTAAGAATTCTTGGGTTGAAGATTATGCAACATTTGTTGTTATAAGAGAGGAGTTTAATATGCTGCCTTGGTGGCAATGGCCTCAAGAATTTAAAATAAAAAATAATAATTTTATAAATTCATGGATTAAGAAAAAAAGTGAAGAGATACTTATTAAAAAATTAATACAGTGGCATTTAGATGTGCAATGGAGAGATATTAAAAACTTTGCAAAATCAAAAAATATTAAGCTCATAGGAGATTTGCCCTTTTATGTTTCTAGGGATAGTGCAGACGTATGGAGTAATAAATCACTATTTTCAATTTTTAAAAATGGAGATTTAATCTTTCAAAGTGGTGTGCCTCCTGATTATTTCTCATCGACAGGACAATTATGGGGGACCCCAACTTACTTTTGGACAAAACATAAGAGGACTAATTTCGATTGGTGGAGAAAAAGATTTAAAAGGCAATTTGAACTTGTAGATCTATTGAGATTGGATCATTTCAGGGGTTTAGCTGCTTACTGGAGAGTTAATGGCAAGTCCGAATCAGCAATTAATGGGAAATGGATAAATTCCCCGGGCAAAACACTATTAAATAAACTAAAAAAAGATTTAGGGGATGACTATCTACCAATTATCGCGGAGGATCTGGGAGTAATAACACCTGACGTAGAGAATTTGAGGAAAAATTTCGCACTGCCTGGCATGAAAATATTACAATTTGCTTTTGATGGCAATGAAGATAACCCGTATTTACCTAAGAATATTAAAGGAGAAAATTGGGTTGTTTATACAGGTACTCATGACAACTCTACTTCCCTTTCATGGTGGCAATGTTTAGAGAATGAATCCAAAACAAGAATAAAAAATGAGTATAAATTTTCAGATAATCCTTCTTGGAGTTTAATGGAAATTGGCATGGAAACAAACGCTAATCTATTTATCGCACCAATACAAGATATATTATCTTTAGATGACTCTAGTAGATTAAACAGACCCGGTACTACTAAAAACAACTGGAAATGGAAGTTAAATCGCCCTTTAGAAGAAATTGAAGACAATATTAAGAATTTTAGTGAGCTAGGAAATAATTTTGGTAGGACTAAAAAATAGCTATTTATTGAAGATTATTTTTCAATGATTTTATTTTCAATATTTTGAATCTCTATAACATTTACATTTAAAACAAAATATCTCTTTATTACAAATATAGTTAGAACTAATATAAAAAAATACAAAAGACTTCCCTGCCAAGTATTTATAAGATCAAATTTGCTGATAATAAAATTATTTTTTTCTTTCTTAAAAGTTTCTTTTTCTCTAATAGATAATTTTACTAACGTATTTTTTTTTAATATTAAGCATTCCTCTAACTTAATTAATATGGATCGTATAAAGGGATCCTTTGGTCTTATATTTTTATCATTATTTTCAATAGAATTTAATGTTAGTTCAGGAATTTTTGAAATAATTGACAATTCTTGTAATGTAAGTTTTTGTTGGATTCTTGCTTCTTTGACTAACTTCGCAAGATCTCCATAATGATCAACAACTCCATAATTCAAGTCTTTATTATTTTTATTTTTTTTATTAAATAAAAAAAGATTTTTCAAAATATTAATAGTACTTAAATTTAATTTTAATCAATTAAAAATCATTAGTTAATAACTAGATATAAATATAAAACTAAACTGTAGATATAATATTTTGAACTGCACTTTTTGCAATATTCAAAGGGCTAAATGTATCTCTAATTAAAGCCAAGAGTTTTTTTGCATCATTAAATTCTAGTTTATCATCTTTGATAAGGCTTAAAAGAAGACTTTTCCGAACTTCGGATCCTTTATTACTGACAATTAACTTTAATCCGGCATTTGCAACCGGTATGATGTCTGAATTAATATTTTCAGAATCTTTAAATAATATATTTAATAAACTTTCTACCTTTTCTATTTGAATTCGACCTTTTTTATCAAACACAACTTCCAAAAGAATTTCTAAAATCTCCTCAGAATTATCGGTAAGTAATTTTTTGGCTATATAAGGATATGCGATCTTTAAAATTTTAAATTCAGGATCTAGTCTTAGTGCTAAACCCTCTTGACTAACAACTGCTCTTATTATTAATGCAAACCTACTAGGCACTCTAAATGGATATGAATACATTAGTTTTGAGAATTTATCAGTTACATTTTTAAGATTAAAGTTTCCGACTTCAGCGCCAAAAGATCCGCCTAGAATTTCTTTTAATGGTTCAACAAGTTTTTGAAGATCTTGTTCTTTAGTTAAAAAACCTAATTTCTGAAAATCTTTTGCGAGAAGATAATATTCATCATTTATTATGTGAACAATAGCCTTAATGAGAGTGAGTCTATCTGAATTTGTAATAGTATCCATCATTCCAAAATCTACATAAGCTAAATTTCCATAATCTGCATTTCCACCTTTAAGTGCAAACATATTCCCAGGGTGTGGGTCAGCATGAAAATATCCATATTCAAATAATTGCTGAAGACCACTTATTACACAAGTTTTTATAAAAGAGGAAGGTACTAAGTTATTTTCCTCCAATAAAGCCCTATCTCTTAACTTGACTCCATCAATCCAAGAGGTTGTAATAATTCTCTTTGATGAAAACTGTTTTTCCAATTTAGGGATAAAAACATTTGGGTTATCTTTGAATAAATTTGCAAACTTTAAAGCATTTTCACCCTCTTTTTCATAGTCAATTTCATCAAAAAGTGCCTTGCCGAATTCATCTATTATTTCTCCAATTCCAACACCAATATTTAATGGTAGGAATGGTGACAAAAAAGTGGCTAAGAACCTTAATATCACAACATCTCTTCTTATAAGAAAGTACAGATTTGGCCTTTGTACTTTTACAGCTACATAAGTATTATTTTTTGTTTTTGTTTTGTAAACCTGACCTAAGCTTGCTGATGCAATAGGACTCTCAGGGAACTCATCAAATAATTCATTAGGTGGCGCTCCTAGTTCCTCTTCAATAATTTTTAAAGCAATTTTATGATCAAATGCTGGAAGATTATCCTGTAAGTTGGTAAGTTCTGTCAGCCAATCTTGTCTAACAAGATCCGGTCTAGTTGAAAGTGCCTGACCCAATTTTATAAAACAAGGTCCTAAATCTGTTATTACATCAAAAAGATATTTTGAGAGATTTTTTTGTACATTTTTATTTTTACTGTTACCTTGAAAAAGTATTCTTAAAAAAAGAAAAATAAAAGTTAAAAGGATATATAAAACTCTTGGGATAAAGATCCATGGTCTCAAAACCAACCAAATTAAGTCACCTTTTGCTGAGTATTGTGAATAAGACCTTGTCATTAAAGTTAAAAAATATCGAAGTAGGATTCTTAATTAGTCCATTCTATATATGTCAATAATACTTTATGAGCATTTCTTCTTTTCTAACTAAAAAGTTTTTAAAGTCACTTTTCTTTCCCGCTCATAACAGAGGAGCAGCTTTACCAAAGAAATTAGTGAAATTATTAAAAAAACAACCTGGGTATTGGGACTTACCGGAACTACCAGAGATAGGGTCACCATTATCCCAAAGCGGATTAATTGCCAAAACTCAAAGAGAATTCTCTCAGAAATTTGGTGCGAAAGGATGTTTTTTTGGAGTTAATGGAGCCTCTGGATTAATACAATCAGCTGTAATTGCGATGGCAAATCCTGGCGAAACTATCCTGATGCCTAGAAATGTCCATATAAGTGTTATAAAAATCTGTGCGATGCAGAACATACAACCAATATTCTTTGACTTAGATTTTTCATCAGAAAACGGTCATTACCAACCAATCACAAAAAACTGGTTGGAAAATGTATTTAAAAAAATAAATTTTAATGAGAAGAAAATTGTAGGTGTAATTCTTGTAAGTCCCTCTTATCAGGGGTACGCGGGAGATTTGGAGCCTTTAATAAATCTTTGTCATCAAAAAAAGTTACCTGTTTTGGTTGATGAAGCCCATGGTTCTTATTTCCTGTTTTGTGAAAACCTTAACCTACCAAAATCTGCTTTAATATCAAACGCTGATTTAGTCGTTCACTCATTGCATAAGTCGCTAAATGGTTTAACTCAAACTGCTGCACTCTGGTACAAAGGGAATCTAGTAAATGAGCAAAATTTAATCAAGAGTATTAATTTGTTGCAAACTACTAGTCCAAGTTCCTTATTACTTTCTTCTTGTGAAGAGTCTATTAAAGACTGGCTTAATAAAAAAAATTTATCAAAATATCAAAAAAGAATTTTAGAGGCAAAAAGTATCTACAAAAAATTAATCCAAAAGAATATTCCTCTCATAGAAACCCAAGACCCCTTAAAAATAGTATTGAATACCTCTAAGGTTGGAATTGATGGTTTCACTGCTGATAAATTTTTTTATAAAAATGGTCTTATTGCTGAATTACCAGAAATGATGACCCTAACTTTTTGCTTAGGGTTTGCGAATCAAAAAGATTTTCTTAATTTATTTCTAAAGTTGTGGAATAAATTACTATTAAATTCAAAAAAAATAGACACTTTTAAAGTACTCCAATCACCCTTTAATTTAGTTGAAGCCCCCGAAATTGAAATTGGAATTGCTTGGAGAAGTGAGACTCGGAGTATTCCTTTTTCTCAATCATTAAATAAAATATCCGGAGATATTATTTGCCCTTATCCTCCTGGAATACCTCTACTAATTCCTGGAGAAAAAATTGATATCGATAGATTTAATTGGATAAACAATCAAAGTTTATGCAACAAAGATCTGTTAAATTTTAATATAAGAGTAATAAAAACATAGAGATTTGATATGAGAGTGAGAAGCGGATTACTTATAGGAATATTTGGTTTAATTGTTGTTTTGTTAGGAGGATGGTTTTTTACATTAGCAACAGCCTTGCTTACTTATCTAGCATTATTAGAATTTTTTAGGATGGCTGAATTTAAAGGAATAAAACCAGCTACTAAAACCACATTATTTTCATCTTTAGTTATTATAATTTCTACTTATCTTGAGACCATAGGTTTGATTGAAGGAGAAATATCAAATTCAATTTTGCCTATCTGTTCAGTTGTAATATGCACTTGGTTACTTTTGCAACCAAAGCCTGGAACAATTTCCGATATTGCAGCTTCTGTTTTTGGTTTATTCTATTTAGGTTTTTTACCTAGTTACTGGATTAAGTTAAGAGGATTAGAGTCAGTGATAATAAGTTCAAATCAAGGTTTTATTTCGTTTGAAAACTTATCTAATACTTCAGGTCTTCATTTAACTTTAACCTCTTGTTTTTTAATTGTCGCTAGTGATATTGGTTCATATTTCGTTGGTAAGTCATTTGGTAAAAAAGCTCTTTCTCCAATATCTCCGAGCAAAACAATAGAAGGTTTAATTGGAGGAATATCCTCTTCAATTTTATTAGCGATATTTTTCGCATTTTTACTTAATTGGGAAAATCCATTATTAGTTGGAATTTTATATGGAATTTTAATTTCTCTTATGGCATTAGTTGGAGATTTAATTGAATCAATGATGAAGAGAGATGCAAAAATAAAAGATTCGGGAACTTTTTTACCAGGACATGGAGGTATTCTTGATAGAATTGATAGCTACATTTTTACTCCATCTGTTTTGTATTACATTTTTATAATTCTCAAGTTTCTAAATTAATTATGAAATTTTTTATTCCAAAAAATAATCTTGAATAATTTTACTAGATAATGATGGTAAATCTACATGAGGTAGATGACCACAATTTTGCAACCCTATAAAATTTAATTTATCAATTTTTTTTATATTTTTTATCTCTTTTTTTCCAAGAATGCGATCATTTTCTCCACACACTGCTTTGATTGGGATATTTTGAATATATTTCTGTGTTCCAGCGAACCCTCCACTTTTTGCAAATGATGCAAGTGAATTCCTCCATCCTTTACAACCTAAATGAATTGAAGCAATTTGCTCTTCCATTTCACCAACACATTCATCTGGGAAAGCAAATGCTTGCCTACAAAGACTTTTTCTGACCTGCTGCAATCCTAGAAATGAGGCCCCTATTTGGTTAAGAGGGAAAGGTATACTCTTAGGTTCTCCAAACAATCCGGCGGGTGATAAAAGGATAATTTTATCAATAGAATGATTAATTTCAAAAGAAAGTTTTAAAGCTGTTGAGCCTCCCATAGAGGCACCAATAATTTTTAGATTCTTTTTTATTTGTAAGGTCTTAAGGAGATCAATTAAATATGAAATTATTTTAGAGGGATTGTATTCATTTGTTGCGCACCTAGGACTAAAACCAAACCCTAATAGATCAGGGATTATAACTTGGAAATTCCTTTTTAATGATTGATATATTCTCCTAAACTCTAAAAAACTACTATCAAAGCCATGGAGGAGAAGTATAGGTTGACCTTTTCCTCCAATAACCACAGGGAATTTCAAATAGTTCCAGTTCTGATTGAGTTGGATCCACTTAACATCGTTTGCCAAATAAAGACCTAAAGGGTCTAATAGCGAATTTTTGGCACTCTCAAAAAAATCAACATTTAAATCACTAAGTTGTTCGGAATGGGATTTAGTCAAAGAAATGATTATATTTTAATTTTTTGTTGTTCAAAATTTGCAATAACCTCTTCTATGTCCTGTTTATTAATTTCAAAAGGCAAAAAGTGGATCTCAGATTTATCTCGACAAGTAAAATCAGCAATTTTCTCTAAATTATTATCTTCAAAAACATTTATTCCAAGTTGTGCAATAGTAGTGGGCAAATTCAATTGTTTCATAAGTGACAACAATTGTTTAGTTGATTGATCAGCTAATTTATTATTATTTTTCATTTCTTCTAGTCTTAATTGCAATAACAATCCAACCCCAACGATCTCACCATGTAAGAATTTGTTTGGGGTAATTATCTGAGTAATTGCATTATGAATAGCATGTGCAGCAGCAGTCCTACACTTTTCTCCCCCAATACCACCTACTAATCCTGCTGTAAGTCCACAAGCCTCTACAGTATTTCGCCAAGAAGGATTATTTTCAAATTGACCCTTAAATGCTTTTTCTCCATCTATTAATAGTTGATCTCTTAAAACTCTTGAAATCTGAATCGCTTGTTGAACAAGACCATCATCTATTGTTGAACTTGTTACTGAGGATTCATACCATTTTGCTAAAGCATCTGCGATACCACTTGCGAGTGTTCTCGAAGGAGCTGTTTGAATGAATTTATGATCATATACTAAGACTTTTGGACAAGATCTTAATGCAATATCCTTTATAAACTGGCCATTTTTTGTATAAATATTTGATAAAGCCGTCCAACCTGCACATGTAGAGGCGCTAAGAGGCACTGTAATACAAGGAATATCAAGGCATTCTGCTATATATTTCCCAGAATCAAGAACTTTACCCCCTCCAGCTGCGATAACAGAGTCATGATTATTCTTTAAGATGATATTCTTAACTCTTGATATATCTTCATAACAACAATCAAATTCTAAATCAGCAGAATTAACATTAGTGTTTTGATTCTTTAAATCTTTAAAAATTTTATTTCTAAGATCATTCGTATAAATGGTTCTTCCTAAAATTAATGGACTTTTAGTTAATTTAGTAATTTGAGGTAAAGCTTTTTCCCAAGCATCATTCCCCCTAAATATAGTTTCTGGAGAGATTGACTGCATTTTTTTGTTAATTACTAGAAGTTAGCACCTGCTAACTCTTGTTGAGATTCTTCAGAAGAAATATTGATTGTAACCTTTTTATTCTCATCAATATCAACTAAAGCCTTATCACCATCTTTTATTCTCCCGGAAAGTACTTCTTCAGCCAAACTATCCTCTAATAAGCGCATTACAGCTCTTCTTAAGGGTCTTGCTCCATAAGAAGGATTATAGCCTTCTTCAACAAGTCTTTCTTTGAAAGCATCTGTTACGCTTAATTTAATGCCCTTATCTTGTAATCTTGCAAAAACTTCTTGAAGCATTATTTCAGCAATTTCTTTAACCTCTTTCTTAGATAGTTGCCTGAATACAATTATTTCATCAAGTCTATTTAAAAATTCAGGTCTGAAGTATTGCTTTAGTTCTTCATTAACTAAAGATTTAATTCTATTGTATTGGCTATCTTCAACAGAATCACCCGAAAACTCAAATCCCAAACCACCACCACCTTTCTCAATTACTTTTGAACCAATATTAGAAGTCATTATTAGCAAAGTATTTTTAAAATCTACAGTTCTACCCTTGGAATCTGTTAATCTGCCGTCTTCAAGAAGTTGCAATAATAAATTGAATACATCTGGATGAGCTTTTTCTACTTCATCAAATAAAACAACGGTATAAGGTCTTCTTCTAACCGCCTCAGTAAGTTGACCACCTTCATTAAAACCAACATATCCCGGAGGAGAACCTATTAATTTACTAACTGTATGTCTTTCCATAAATTCTGACATATCTAATCTGATCATTGCTTCTTCACTACCAAAGAAATATGAAGCTAATGATTTAGTCAATTCAGTCTTGCCTACACCAGTAGGACCTGAAAAGATAAAACTTGCTATAGGCCTATTGGGATTTTTTAAGCCAACTCTTGCTCTTCTAATAGCTCTAGAAACAGCTTTTACAGCTTCATCTTGTCCAATTAGCCTTTGATGAAGTGTTTCTTCCATATTGAGTAGCTTTACTGATTCAGTTTCAGTTAATTTTTGAACAGGTACACCGGTCCAAGATGCGACAATATGTGCTACGTCTTCTTCAGAAACCATAGGGTTTTGTAAAAGTTTTGAATCATTTTTTACTGAATTTGTATCAATATTAGATTCATCCTCAACTTTAGATTCTTTATTATTTTCAAGTACCTCTTTAATTTTCGCAGACAATTCAATCTCTTTTTCTCTCAGTTGGCCAGCTTGATCAAAGTTTTGGTCCCTTACAGATTCTTCCTTTTGTTTTTGAATTTGTCTTAGTTCTTTATCTATTTGTTTGGCTTCAGGTGGAAGTTTAGAGTTTATTAAACGAACTCTGCTTCCTGCCTCATCGATAAGGTCAATAGCCTTATCGGGCAAAAATCTATCAGATATATATCTATCACCAAGGTGAGCTGCAGCCTCTAAAGCGTCATCAGTAATTTTAAGGCGATGATGTTGTTCATAACGTTCTCTAAGACCTTTTAAGATTTCGATTGTATCTTCAATAGATGGTTCCCCAACCATAACGGGTTGGAATCTTCTCTCTAGAGCAGCATCTCTTTCAATATGTTTTCTATATTCATCTAGTGTTGTTGCTCCAATACATTGGAGTTCTCCTCGAGCTAATGCTGGCTTCAGAATATTTGCCGCGTCTATAGCTCCTTCAGCAGCTCCAGCACCTATTAAAGTATGAACTTCATCTATGACAAGAATTACATTACCTGCAGATTTAATTTCTTCCATTATCTTTTTCAATCTTTCTTCAAATTCTCCTCTATATTTTGTTCCAGCGACCAAGAGTCCTATATCAAGAGTTAAAACTCTTTTATCTTCAAGTATGTCGGGAATATCTCCTAGCTGTATTCTTTGAGCTAAACCCTCTGCAATAGCTGTTTTACCTACGCCAGGTTCTCCAATAAGTACTGGATTATTTTTAGTCCTTCTACCTAATATTTGAACTACTCGATCTATTTCTGCATAACGGCCAACTACTGGATCAAGTTTAGATTCACTAGCTAACTTTGTTAAATTCGTGCCAAATTCATCAAGAGTAGCAGTTTTTAAATTACCCTTACTTGAATTTGCTCCACTACCGACTTCAGCTGTTTCACCTAACATCCTTATGACTTGAGTTCTAACTTTGGAGAGGTCAATACTAAGATTTTCTAGAACCCTTGCAGCCACACCCTCTCCTTCTCTTATTAAACCTAGTAAAAGATGTTCAGTTCCTATATAGTTGTGTCCCAATTGACGAGCTTCTTCGAGTGATAATTCTAAAACTCTTTTCGCCCTAGGGGTAAAAGGTATTTCAACAGCTACAAAACCTGAACCTCTACCAATTATCTTTTCTACTTCTATTCTTGAGTCTTTTAAATTAACACCAAGTGATTTAAGAACTTTAGCTGCAACACCTGTACCCTCTCCAATTAAACCTAATAGAATTTGTTCTGTTCCAACGAAATTATGACCAAGTCTTCTAGCTTCCTCTTGGGCAAGCATAATGACCTTTATAGCCTTTTCTGTAAATCTTTCAAACATCAGAAATTTATTTCTACTAATAACCTACCAGTTATATGTAAGTTTTGTGTTCAGAATGAGCTTTTGTGAATACCTAAAAGTATATTTTATTGAATTAAATTTAACTTTTTTAATGATATAGCAATAAATTATAGTAATTTCAAGCATTCTGGTTATCCGAACAATTAAATTCTTAAATTATTTAGTTGTTAATTTTTTTTCTTTTAAGAGAGCATCTGAACCGTCTTTATAATAATTTCTTCTTATTCCCACCGTAGAAAAATCAAAGCGACTATAAAATTTCTCAGCTATATCATTCTTGTGTGAGACTTCTAAAAATAATTTATTTATATTTAATTGTTCACATTTTTTTATTAAATAACTCATAAGGTAAGATCCAAAACCTTTTTTCCTATATTTCTGATTTACTACAAAAAAATTTATTTGAGCTTCATCAAGAACAACATGAAAAACGCATATTCCAATTAATACATTTGAAAATAATAATCCAAAGATTATTACACCCCCTTTTTTAAATTCGTAAGCCCATTGCTTTTTGCTCCACAACGAGATCGTATTTGAATCTAATTCATAACATAAATCAATATCTTTATCATTTAATTGTTTAATGGATATCATCTTATTATAAATAAATACTCAAAACATTTGAAATTAAAGTCATTATAAAATATGACAATTTTACAATAACTCTATTTATAATTTTCCCATGGAAGAAAAAAAATCCTTTTTAAAACAAAAGATTGACCTCAAAAGTCCAAATAAAAATATTGTTCCTATTACTACATCTATTGGAAGTGATGGGAAGTTATCAATTGGTGGATGTTCTATTGAAGAATTAGTTAAAAAATATGATTCTCCTCTTTATATTTTGGATGAAATCACTTTAAGAAACTCTTGTAGAGCTTACAAAAAAGCATTAGAAACATATTACCCAGGAAAATCTCTGCCCATATATGCCTCCAAGGCAAATAGTTCTATCTTCATGAGTAACCTTGTTTCCTCAGAAGGGTTAGGACTTGATGCGGTTTCAGAAGGAGAACTATTAACTGCAATTAAAGGTGGTGTCCCAAATGAAAAAATTGTTTTTCATGGTAACAATAAATCAGACAAAGAAATACAGTTCGCAGTTAAAAATAACATTAAAGTAATAGTAGATAATAATTATGACTTAGAAAGATTAGAGGTACTATCAAATTCATTAAATCGAGATTTAGAAATAATGATTCGCTTTACTCCTGGTATAGAATGCCATACTCATGAATATATAAGAACAGGATCATTTGATAGCAAATTTGGTTTCGGAATTGAATATTTAAATATTTTATTTGCCAAAATTAAAAATACAAAACATCTTAAATTAAAAGGATTGCATGCTCACATTGGTTCTCAAATTTTTGAACTAGAGCCGCATAAGGATCTGGGAGAAATAATGGTAAATGTTATTTTGGACGCCAAAAAGTTTGGCCATGATATTGAAAAATTAAATGTAGGTGGAGGTTTAGGCATTAAATATACAGAAAATGACGATCCCCCTTCAATTGATGAATGGGTGAAAACAATTTCCACCTCAGTTGTTAAAGCTTGCAAAAAACACAATTTAGATTTTCCTACATTGATGTGTGAGCCTGGAAGATCTATTGTATCTACTGCAGGAATAACAATTTACAAAATTGGGGCTTTTAAAGAAATCCCAGGAATAAGAACATATTTATCTGTTGATGGAGGGATGAGCGATAATCCAAGACCCATTACATATCAATCAAATTATTCTGCATGCTTGGTAAATAATCCCTTTAACAATAATTCCAAAAATAAATACACTATCGCTGGCAAGCACTGCGAATCAGGAGATGTATTGTTTAAGGAGATAGAACTAGCAGATTGCGAAACAGGAGATCTAATATGTGTTTTTGGTACTGGTGCATACAATTATTCAATGAGTTCTAACTACAACAGAATTCCGAGGCCAGCTGCTCTCTTGGTTTGTGATGGTGAAGCGGAGATTATTCAAAAAAGAGAAAGTCCATTGGATCTTTTAAAGTATGATGTCTTACCTGATCGCTTTATCAAACAAAATTAGGTACATTTAAATTAATTTTGTTTTTAATGTGAATTTCTGGGAGATTATAAATTTAAAGCTTTTATTAGATTTCTTATTCGCTGTTGGTTTTGGACTTTTATTATTTTCAAGAGTAAAAGAACAGAGAACATTATGGCTTTTAAGAGGATATTTATTTTTAGTTTCATCCGCATGGTTTATTCAAAGATATGCATACCTTCCATTAACATCAAAATTAATTGATGCTGCGGTACTAGCTTGCTCTCTTTCCTTAGCTATCCTTTGGCAGGGAGAACTAAGAAGATTAATGGAATTATTAGGTACTGGGAGGCTAGCTGTATTACTTGGAAATCCACCAAAGGAATTTAGAGCAACTTCAACTACTATTACTCAGTTAGTTGATACGGCAGGTAAACTCTCTCAGAATAGAAGAGGTGCCTTAATTGTTGTGGATTTGGGGAGTGATTTAAGGCCTGAAGATTTTTTATATTCAGGTACAAATATTGAAGCACAATTATCAACTGACCTTTTAATAAATCTTTTTGCAACAGATACACCATTACATGATGGAGCAGTTCTTGTGAAAGGTAACAAAATAATATCTGCTGGTGTAATACTGCCTCTCTCGAGGCAAGGAATCAGTAGATACGGCACAAGACATTTAGCTGCATTAGGCATTACAGAAAGATTTGACAGGTGTATTTGTATTGTTGTTTCTGAAGAGACAGGTACGTTATCATTAGCAAACCAAGGAAAACTTGAAAGGCCAATAACCAGCAGCAGGTTACAAGAACTTCTTGTGAATTTGATTGGTAATCAAAACTCTATTGGAGCAAGTAAATCATCTTTAAATAAGACTGCTTCATCCCAAAAAACCAAATCAAGTGATAATATTATCACTGATATTAATGAAAAAGAGACCAATAAATCAGAAAGCTTCACTAACTACAAGGATTAACTAATGATTTTTGGAAAAATAATTGACAAGAAAAATAATGAATTATCAAAAAAAATAGATAATAAAAAAGTGCCAGAACATGTTGCAATAATTATGGACGGGAATGGGAGATGGGCTACTAAAAAAGGATTACCTCGATCATTTGGGCATAACAAGGGTGTTAGTGTATTAAAAGAGGTTCTTAAAGTATCAAAAAATTTAGGTTGTAAAGTACTTACTGTTTATGCTTTTTCAACTGAAAATTGGACAAGACCAACAAAAGAGGTTGATTATCTCATAAATCTCTTTAACCAAGTTTTGAGAAACGAAATTCAAGAAATCCATCAAGAATTAATTAAAATAAAATTTATCGGGGATTTAACCCCTTTCCCAGAGGCTTTAAAAAAAATAATATATAGTTCAGAATCTCTAACTAAAAACAATAATTCTTTTTTATTAAATATTTGTATAAACTACGGAGGTAGGCAAGAAATAGTAAAAGTTGCAAAAGAATTAGCATTACAATCTTCTTCTGGAGAAATAAAACCAAGTGAAGTTAATGAAGAATTATTTAATTCAAAGCTATTAACTCAAGGAATTAAAGATCCAGAATTACTCATAAGAACTAGTGGAGAAAAAAGGATAAGTAATTTTCTTTTATGGCAATTAGCTTATTCAGAAATTTACATCTCAGAAGTACTCTGGCCAGACTTCAATGAATTCGAATTCCTTAAAGCAATAATTGATTATCAATCAAGGAATAGACGTTTCGGCGGTATAGAATCATTACACAATGAATCTTTTGAAGATTCTCAGTGTTCTTCCTAACAAAAAATGACTAATCAGTTATATACCAAAATTAGGTTCGATTGGGATAGAGAGGAGATATTAGAAATACTTAATATGCCTCTTATTGATTTAATGTGGGAATCACAAATTGTTCACAGGAAATTCAACAAATACAAAGTTCAATTAGCATCATTGTTCAGCGTAAAAACTGGAGGATGTGAGGAAAATTGTTCTTATTGTAGCCAATCAATTTATAGTTCTAGCGAAATCAAAAGTCACCCACAATTTCAAGTTGAACAGGTTCTAGCAAGTGCCCAAATAGCAAAGAAAGAGGGTGCAGAAAGGTTTTGTATGGGTTGGGCTTGGAGAGAAATTAGAGACGGGAAATCCTTTAATGCAATGTTAAAGATGGTAAGTGGGGTTAGAGATCTAGGAATGGAAGCATGCGTTACTGCTGGAATGCTCACTGATGAACAAGCATCAAGACTTGCTGAGGCAGGTTTAACAGCCTATAATCATAATCTTGATACTAGTCCAGAGTATTATAAAAATATTATTACGACTAGAACTTATCAAGACAGATTAGATACTATCAAGAGAGTAAGAAATGCAGGAATAAATGTATGTTGCGGAGGAATAATAGGCTTGGGGGAAACTAATGGTGATAGAGCATCTCTTTTGGAAGTCCTGTCAAACATGAATCCACACCCTGAAAGTGTTCCTATAAATTCATTAGTAGCTATTGAAGGTACTGGTTTAGAAGATAATCAAGAGATTGATTCGATTGAGATGATAAGAATGATAGCCACGGCAAGAATTCTTATGCCTAAAAGCAAAATAAGATTAAGTGCTGGGCGAGAGAAACTATCAAAAGAAGCCCAAATTTTATGTTTTCAATGCGGGGCAAATTCAATTTTTTATGGAGATGAGTTACTTACGACGTCAAATCCATCTTTTCAATCAGACAGAAAACTTCTAAAAGAGGTTGGCGTTCTATTCAATAAAGATTTTGAAACTTATAAAAAAACATTATCTTCTCGATGAAAGGCAAAAATTATAAAATAGTTTCTCTTTATTCTTTCTTCCCATTTCAAGAAAACTTAATTCTTGATCTCAAAAATAAATTATTAGAAATTGAAAAGGAAAAAGATCTTTCAGGTTTATTAATTTTTGCAAGTGAGGGTATTAATGGAACTATTTGTGCTGAGATAAATGTAATAGATATTGTTATGAATTTACTTAACAAATATATAGATAATAAAAAGTTGAATACAAAAGTAAACTTTTCAAAAAAGAAGGTCTTCAAAAAATTAAAAATAAAAATCAAGAAAGAAATAGTTACCATGGGTGTCCATGAGATAAATCCTTCACAAGATAATGGGACTTATATTGACTCATTTAATTGGAATAAATTAATTGAGAATCAAAATACAATAATTATTGATACCAGAAATTACTATGAGGTTTCTATAGGGACATTTCAGAACTCAATAAACCCAAATACGAGAAATTTTAGCGAATTTCCAAAGTGGGTAGATGATCATTTAGATAGTCATTTAGAAAATAAAGAATCTACAAATATAGCAATGTTTTGTACGGGAGGTATCAGATGTGAAAAAGCTACAAGTTTACTGAGAAAGAAAGGTTATAAAAATATTTATCACCTACAAGGTGGTATCCTTCAATACCTTGATGATATACCAGAAGAAAAAAACTTATTTGAAGGTGAATGTTATGTTTTTGATAAAAGAGTTGCTTTAAATCACGAATTAGAGAAAGGCTCCTACTTGATTTGTCATGCATGTGGAATGCCAGTTTCAATTCAAGATCAAAAAAGGAAAGAATATAGAAAGGGTATTCAATGTCATTACTGCATAAATCAATTCAGTGATGAAGATAGAAAAAGGTTTGAAGAAAGGCAAAAACAGATCGACAGATTAAAAGGGGCCAGTCCAATAATTGACAAAAATTAATTTTACAAAAATATGAAAGTTGAAGAATTAGAAAAATTAGCAAGTTCCATAGGACTATTAATTAAAATTCAAGTTAGAGAAACACTTGGGTTATGTTTTTTTAGAATCGTTGTTGCAGAACAGAAGGATAACATTATAAAGATTTGGGCCGAAATGAAAGGTTGGACTTATTTGAATAAACAGGGTATACAGCTGGATACATTAAGAATCCTTAGTAAATCCCCCTCCTTTGTTTCAGAGTTAATATGGGCAACAACTATGGCTTGGGCAATTGAAAAAAAATCAAGCGACAAAGCGAGACTTTTAGCTATTTTTGACAGTGAAGGGTATAGTAAAAAACTTGTAAGATATTTCAAGTTAATAGGATTTAAAATTGTTAAAGAAGTTGGTTCTAGCCCAGTAGATCTTTTATTAAGATTGGTCTGGGGAGGTGCAGGTACACTTATGACTGGGAAATGTAATTCAATATTGAAAAAACTTGAAAAGAAACTTTATTTAATTGAAGAAAGTTAACCAGCATGATAACTACTTCTAACTAGGGGACCAGAAGATACTTTCTTAAATCCTATTGCCTTAGAGAATCGATATAAATATTGAAATTCTGATGGTTCCCAATATTTCTTAACTGCCAAATGATTTAATGAGGGCCTTAAATATTGGCCAATAGTAATTTGATCACAATCTATTTTTTTAAGATCATAAATTGTGTTTTTTATTTCATCCAATGTTTCGCCCAGACCTAACATAATGCCTGATTTAGTTTGAATATGAGGAGCAAAATCTTTTGACTTTTTTAGTAAACTTAGGGATTTTTTGTAATTTGCACCTTTCCTAACTTCTTTTTGTAGTCTTTCCACAGTTTCAAGATTGTGATTAAAACAAATTGGATCTTTTTCTAAAATCATCTTCAACCTTTCTGTCTGAAGGTTATTCGTTTCATCAAAATTTTTGCCCCCACCCCATAAATCAGGAGTTAAAACCTCTATTTTTATTGTTGAATCAATTTTCCTAATCTCATCAATTGTGGATATAAATAAATTTGCACCATGATCAGGAAGATCGTCTCTAGCTACAGATGTCAACACAACATATTTCAAATTTAGTACTTTTACTGCTTCGGCGACTTGAATACATTCATCTATATTGATAGAACTAGGTCTACCTTTATTTACCTGACAAAAAGCACAAGAACGAGAACATATCGATCCACCAAGTAAGAAAGTAGCTGTTCCTGAGGCATAACATTCTGCTCTATTTGGACATCTTGCTTCTTCACAAATAGTGTGAATATTTGATTTTTTGATTAGTGTTTGTATTTTTTCGAACTCTGAAGCTTTACTAATAGGAAATTTTATCCAGGAAGGAAGTCTTAAGATTTTTTCTTGCTTGATTAGATTATATTCTCTCATTGTCTAATTTAGTTTAGTTCTTCCTTCTAAGGCCCTTGAAAGAGTAACTTCATCCACATATTCAAGCTCACTGCCCATTGGGAGGCCGTATGCAATCCTAGTAACTTTAGTAAAAGGGGCTAACAATTTTCCAATATAAAGACTTGTTGTATCTCCCTCAACACTGGGTGTTAATGCCAATATGATCTCATCAATTTCAGACTTACTAACTCTTTCTACTAAGCTTCTTATTTCTAAGAGTTCAGGACCAACAGAATCCATTGGGGAAATTAAACCGCCAATTACATGGTAAACACCTTTAAATTCTCTAGCACGCTCTAAAGCAAGCAAATCTTTGGTTTCTGCTACTACACAAATTAGTTTTTGGTCTCTTTCAGTATTTCTACAAATTTCACATTCATCATCTGAAGTCAAATTGAAGCATTTTTTACAACGACCAACATTAATATGAGCTTCTAACAGAGCCTTTGAAAAATCTCTTATTGTACTTTCAGGTTGTTTTAAAATAAACAGGGCCAATCGTTGAGCTGTTCTTGGACCAATCCCTGGGAATTTCTCAAAATGACCAATTAATTTTGAAAGCGGTTTGGTATATGTAATCAAAATTAAACTATTTCTAGGGATAATTTAGACGCAAAATTCTGAATTGGCATAATTGTTTGCTTTTAATGTCTTATTATGTTTTTAGTTCGTAATTACAAACAAAATGAAAAATATTAAATTTAACCCTTTTAAATATTTATTTTTGATTTTTTTATGTTTAACACTTAGTGCTTGTAGTGGAGGTCTCAATGCAGGATTAGAAGCTTATCAAAGCCCGGACGGAAGATATGCCTTTTTATATCCAACAGGGTGGTCTAGAGTAAAAGTCGATGGAGGGCCTGAAATTATTTATCATGATTTAATCAATAGTAATGAGACATTAAGTTTAGTAATTTCTGATGTAAATAAAGAAGTTCAATTAGAGCAATTGGGAAGCCCAAGTGAAGTAGGTCAAACATTAATAGAAAAAGTCATTGCCCCCGAAGGCTCAGGTAGAGAGGTGAAACTGATAAATTCTAAAAAGAGGGAAGCGTCGAATCATATTTTCTATGATTTAGAGTATTCATTAAATCTAAATGAACAGGTCAGACATGAACTTGCTACTGTCGTAATTGATCGAGGAACACTTTATACTTTTGCTGTAGGGACAAATGAAGAAAGATGGAATAAAGTTGATGGAATGTTTAGTAATGTAATTGAATCATTTAACTTTCTAATATAGTTTTAGAATTTTTATACTAAATACCTACTTGAACATTCCATAAATCTGCATATGTTTTATTCTGATCTAATAGGTTTTCATGTTTCCCACTTTCAACTATTTTACCCTTATCAATAACAATAATATTATCCGCATTTTTTATAGTGCTTAATCTATGAGCTATTACTATAGTGGTTCTTTCTTTTGTGATTTTAGATAATGATTTTTGAATTAAAGCCTCTGTTTCATTATCAACCGAGGCTGTAGCTTCATCTAATATTAATATTGGAGCATCCTTTAAAACAGCTCTAGCCAAGGCAATTCTTTGGCGTTGGCCTCCTGAGAGCCTTTGCCCCCTTTCTCCTACTATAGTTTTATAACCGTCTGGTAATTGTTCAATAAATTTATGAGCTTCAGCAATCTTTGACGCTTTAATGATGTCTTTAAAACTTGGGTTAATTGAGCCATATGCAATATTTTCTTGTACGCTACCATGAAATAAATAAGTTTCTTGACTTACTAAAGATATGCACTTTCTTAAATTCCTCAAATTTATTTCTTTAATAGAAATGCCATCCAAGGTTATTGAGCCATTATTACTATCATAAATCCTAAGGAGTAGTTTTATTATTGTACTTTTCCCGGAACCTGTTAAACCAACAATTCCTAATGTTGAGTTTTTTTCAATTTTGAAATTTATATTTTTTAAAGTTAAATCTCGTCCAGGATAATTAAAATTTACATTATTAAAAATAATTTCTCCTTTAATATCTTTAGGTTCAATTTTTATTTTTCCATCTTTTATTTTTATAGGAGTATCTATAAGATCAATTACTCTATCTATTGATGCCATAGATCTCTGAAAATCATCTAAAACATGTCCCAAAGTAGTTAGAGGCCATAATAGTCTTTGTGTAATAAATACTAAGAAACTATAAGTACCTACATTAAGTGTCTTATTCCATGTTTGGAAACCTCCAATTAATAGAATTGCTATAAAGGCAAATAATATTGCAAATCTTATAAGGGGGATAAAAGCTGAAGATAATTTTATTGCAGCCTTATTACTTCTTTGATAAGCGAGACTTTCTTTATTTAATCTATTTAGTTCCCATTTTTCTTTAGTAAAACTTTTAATGGTCAGAATTCCACTTAAATTATTATTAAGTCTTGATGCCAACAGTCCAGCTTTATTTCTTACATCTCTATATTTTGGAGCAAGCTTTCTTTGAAATTTAATTGATCCTAAAAATATGATTGGGATAGGAAAGAAAGCAAATAAAGCAATTTTTGGAGCAACAAAAATCATAGTGCCCCCAATTATTAACACCGTTATAAATAATTGAATAATCTGATTAGCCCCTTGGTCTAGAAATCTCTCGAGTTGATTTATATCATCATTCAAAATAGATAATAGTCTTCCAGTATTATCATTTTCAAAAAAATCCATATCTAATTCCTGTATATGCTCATAAGCTTTTATTCTTAGTTTATGTTGCGATAGCTGAGCCAAATTTCTCCATAAAACCGAATATAAATATTCAAAGTAAGATTCACCAGACCAAACTATTCCTGATGCAAATGCAAGAAAAATCAATTGTGCTGGAACTTCTTTTATCCCAAAACCAGAAATCCATGAATTCTGTTCCTTTACAACGATATCCACTGCAAGACCAATTATTACAGGGGGGGCTAAATCTAATATCTTATTAATTATGGAACTAAAAAAAGCAAAAAATAATAATCTTCTCTCTTCAATAAGATTCAAATAAAGTCTAATTATTGGAATTTGATTGTTCTTAGACCTCATAAGATCGCAATTAAATTTTTCTATTATTATTTAAACTTTCTTTAGTTTCTAATTTACATTTTGTTTTTGCATCTTGATGACTTGCATTTTGCGTAAATTCTTCGTAATAACATTCACAAGTTTCATTTGCAATTTCTTCACTATATACCATTTCTGCTTTCAACATCTCCTCTTTGACACTCTGAAGACAAAATAATTTTATGATTGAATTTTGTTTTGCTTGGGCTAAATAATAATTATTAAAAGAGTTTATTAAAATAATTAAATTAACCAAAATAAAGAATTTATATTTGCTGGCTTTCATTATCTATTATTAGTTTCTTACTTTAATTCTTTTTAATTTATTTTTAGTTTCTCTATGCAGATCTCTAGGTAAGTCAACCAAACTATAATCATTAAAAATCTGGATCTTACCTATGGATCTACCATTTATATTAGTTGAATTACAGATTGAGGATATAATATTTGCAACTCTAACACCATCAAATTTACCAAAGTTAAATTTATAGGTTTCAAAAGAATCATTTTGATAATTATTTCTTCTATTTGAATTTCTCATACGATTATTACCATTTCTATTTGATCTATTTCGATCAGTATTATTTTGATTATGAATCCAAGAATCATCTTCATTAACAAAAAATGCTTTATTCCCTATTACTAAATTAATCGCCGCCATTGCAATATTTGAGTCATCCATGTAGTGTTTTTCTTTTAAATTATCTAGTACATCAATAATCAAAGCTTTATTTTCTTCATTCTCTTCATTAGATAAAGAACTCTCATTAACATTCTCTATAAGTTTCTCCATCCTTTTTTCATTTATTATTTTATTGCTTGGTATATTAATTTCTTCAATCTTAGTTCTTGTTGAGTTTTCTAAGTTTCTTAGAAAATGTTTTTCTCTTTGATTAACAAATAAAATTGCCTCTCCAGATCTCCCGGCCCTTCCAGTTCTTCCAATTCTATGAGTATATGTTTCCTTATCAAAAGGAAAATCGTAATTTACAACCAGTTTTATCCTCTCAACATCTAATCCTCTAGCTGCGACATCAGTTGCAACAAGAATATCAATAAAACCTTTTTTTAATCTATCTACAGTATTTTCTCTTTGATTTTGAGGAATATCTCCATTAAGCACTGCTACAGTATGACCTGAATTCTCTAAAGCTTCAGCTATTGAAGTAGTAAGTAGTTTTGTTCTTACAAAAATTATTACTCCCTCATTATTAAGTTCTAATATTCTTTTTAAGGCATCTAATTTATGATGCCTTTGAACATATAGAAATTTTTGGGAAATTAATTGGGTTTCTTTTTTGACACTTTTGATTAATATTTCTGCAGGATCATTTAGATATTTTTTTGCTATATTTCTAATCTCATTAGGCATTGTTGCTGAAAACAATACCATCTGTTTGTTTTTCGGAAGTTGATCTATTATCCATTCAATATCTTCAAGGAAACCCATATTTAACATTTCATCGGCCTCATCTAAAACAAGACAATTTATGCCGTTAATTTTAAAGGTTCCCTGCCTTATATGATCCATTATTCGGCCAGGGGTTCCAACTACTACGTCAACTTTTCTTTTTAATGCTGCAATTTGATTTCGATAGTCAGTGCCTCCATATATTGCAACTGTCTTAAAATTACTAGATTCAGCACTATAACTTTTAAAAGATTCTGCCACTTGAGTTGCCAACTCTCTAGTAGGGGTCATAACTAAAACCTTGGCATTTAATTCTTTATTATCTGCTAGTTTTTCTATTAATGGTAAAGCGAAAGCTGCGGTCTTACCTGTTCCAGTTTGAGCTTGGCCTAATAAATCTCTGCCTAACATTAGTTCAGGAATTGCAGCTTTTTGAATAGGAGTTGGATTTTTATATCCTTTATTTCTTAATGAATTTAAGATCGACTGATTAAACCCAAAATCGAGAAATCCATTCTCATTATCATTTCCTTTTGATACTTCCAATGGTTTAGATTTAATTTCTGTTTTGTTTTCTAAATTCTTTATATCAAGAAGGGAAGTAGTATCATTCTGAGATTTTTCCTGCCCATTATCAAATGAGTTGCCATCTTTTTTTAAAGCCATTTTAAATGCCCAATGATCTTCTGATTAGGCATTCAACAAATATCTAAATTTACTTAAATTGTTGACTAGCCTTGCAGAGCCGAGTTATTAATCTAACATCTTGGGGTTAAAATCTTACTAATTTCTCAAAAATTTGATTTAATTTAAATAATATATATCTAGAAAATTTTTCGCTCTTGTAACAGCAGTATAAAGTAACCTCCTTTCAAAATTATCTCTGCAAAAGATATTTTCATCTTCTTTTTTCAATTCCATCTTATATTGATTTCTTCTATATTTTTGGGACCACAAAATGCTTACTTTCTCAGATTCACTTCCTTGAGATTTATGAATAGTAATGGCTATTGCTGGCACAACATTTTCTAAATTAGATGGATCAATTAATGCAACAATTTCTTCGTTATTATCATTAAATTTCCTAAAAAGATATTTTCTTTCATTTTTTAAACCTATAAGTACGCCGATATCTCCATTTGACAATCCAAGTTGATTATTATTTTTTGTGCACATGATCGGAACACCCTCGTTAAGAGTTTTGAGGTCATAAGGTTTTTTTTGACCAAAAACAATTTCATTCAAATATTCAACACTCCATATACCAGAATTTTTTTCACATAAAATCAAGTGACTTTGCAAATCCAGAAATATCTTATTTACTAAATCTTTTTCATTAAGCAATAAATTATGAATGCCCTCATCAAATATATATTTTTTTTTACTTAAATTTGAAGTTGAAAGATTTAACTTATTTAGATAACTTATAATTGAAAAAAATAGATTTTTTGGAATATCTTTATCTCTACTTTTTGTAATAGTAACTTCTTTTGATTTATTATCTTTTTCTAATTCATTTATCTTTTGATTAAGTAAAGAAGAATCATTATTAAATATCAAACTACTAATTAATGCTACATCTCCAATATTTCTATAAGTTTTATTTAAATTTACTACACAAGATTTAATTGAACTATTTTCACAATATTCAAACAAATAATTCCAGATAGAACAGTTATTTACTGGGGACAATTGATTTTTATCTCCAACTAAAATAATTTTACAGTCCTTTGCTAGTAAAATTAAAACTGATTCAATCAAATCAATATTAACCATTGACATTTCATCAATTATGAAAATATCAAGTTCTTTTAGTTTAAATTTCAACTTAAGAGATTTATTTTGCGAATTTAAAATCCATCTATGTAAAGTTTGAAATTCTATTTGATCTAGAAATTTACTAAAGGAAATATTTTTTTTATTATTAAGAGATTCTTTTAGACGAGCTGTAGCTTTACCCGTTGGAGCTGATAAACCAATATTTAAAAAGTTATCAATTTGAAGGAGTTCTAGTATTAAATTTATTATTAAAGTTGTTTTACCTGTGCCTGGTCCTCCTTGAAGGAAAACTAAGTTTGAATATTTAAATATATTCTTAATTTGATCAATTTTATTTTCATCTTTATAAATTATCGAATTCATTAAAATATCGTTATCTATTTTTTTTAAAAATGAATTAATAACCCTTTCTATCTTTGTTGACCATTTTGAAAGGGATAATTTTCTATCTACTAATACAAATGGTGAATTAAGAGAGCCTATCAAGCCTATATTTTTTAGAACATCTAGATGTATATTGGGCCAGCCATCTTCTAATATTTCAAAGATTATTAAACTATTATCTACATCAATAATAGTTTCACCGTTTTTTTCAAACTCTAATAAAATCCTTATTGTATCTTTTACGAAATTACCATATTTTTTTTCATTGAATTTGAAAATACTTGAGATTAAATTAAATATATGATCATATTGGAATTTTTCAATATCCCTAGTTGATTTAGTCATTCTAAAAAAGGTTATCTAAATAATTAATTCTCTTTAAAGGTGCATTACTAATAAAAACACCTGGAGATATATCTTTAGAATTAGACTTTTCAAATAATTCGAAGTCTGGCAATCCCTTTAAAAACAAATAAATATATCCGCCAAGATGTTGATGTGGTTGATAATTTTTAAGTCGCCACTTTAATAATCTATGCAATGCTAATAAATAAAGATGAGATTGCAAGGGATAATGATGTTTAATCATTTCATCTCTCATATTTTCATAGTTGTAGTTTATTGGTAAACAATCATTATTATCGCTTCCTGAAATCAAATTACTTTTCCAATCAATTACCCACCATTTACTATCTTCTAATGTATTACCTACAGGGAAAACACAATCAATACATCCTGAATGAAAGCCTTTATTCATAATTTGAAGATCATTTATTTTGTTTGAATATTCTTCACCAAATTCATATTCCGGATCTAAAAGAAAGCATTTTGATATATCATGAGAATTTATATTTCTACCTTCATAAGATAAAGTTAAATCATATTTAACCTCCTTAAGTAAGTATTGATTAGATATATCAACTAGTTTCGTGTTTTGTAATTCACTTCCTAAAGATATATTTATAATTCTTAAAATGGCATCTTTTACTTTAAAAGCCAAAGAAGAATCGATTTGATGAAAGATCAATTCCTCAATAATTAAATCAATTAATTCTTGATTATTATCGTTTCTAAATTCAAATCTTTCTATTATTTTATGCAAGCAAGTCCCAGCAATAGTTCCTCTAGGAAATTCACTTAAGGGATTTGGATAAGAAAAATAATTAGGAAAATTCTTTGATTTATTAAAATTAGAATCTTTGATAATTGATATATTATCTTCATAATCCTTATATTGATTAATGACTTCATCAATATTTTTATCTTTACGAATCCAAGAAGAATAGCTTGAATAAGAAATGAATTTATCAGAATTAAATTCTTTAGATATTTTTTTATTAACGTTATCTATTTTCCAAAGATTATTATTCAATCGGTTAGTTTGAAACTTAGGAAGAAATTCTTTAATTTTCTCTTTTTCTATCATATTTTCAAAAGTAGACTTATAAATATTTATATTTTCCAAATTATTAAATAAATCATTATTTAAAATATTATTTGTATCTTCTAAATCATTAAAAACTATAAGTTTATATTTGCTCCTTGTGAGGGCTACATAAATTAATCTCTCACTCTCTTTAAATAAATCTTCTTCTTCTATTAATTTAAATTTTTCAACCTTCGAGTAATTATTAGAAATATTAATATATATGTTTCTATCAATATTTGATTTCCAAATAGGTCCTTTAATTTTATTTGAGTTATTAGAAATAATTGAGAGATATGGACAAAGGACCATGTCAAATTCGAGTCCCTTACTACTATGGATAGTACAAAGATTAATTCCATTTTGAAGATTATAATCTTTCGTCAAAAAATCTTCTCCGGTACAAATTCTTAAAGAATGATCTAACTGATTTTTATACCAGTTGAAAACTTTATTGATATTAAAATCATTATTGATTAATTCTATTTCAACAATTTCTGCAAGTTGAAATAAATTCGAATTTAAATCTGAATCTTGAATAATCGATGATGACTTGTAATTTATAAGAAGTTCATTAACAATATTTAAAAACCCTTTTTCTCTTAGTTCCTGGGACCAAGTAATACATTTATTAATCAAAATTTCTAAATTATTACTAATTCCATCATCAAGTAATTCTTCTAATTCAATTTCTATAAATTTTGAAGCAGCAAGTAAAGTTATATTTTTAAAAAGCCTAGGATTTAATAAACAGTCAATGAATAAAAATAATAGAGAACTTGCTTCTGTATCAAAAATATTTTGTTTATTTTGAATTTTGCAAGGGAGGTTAAACTGATTTAATTTGTTTTTCAAATCTAAGCATTGAGAATTATTTAATGTAAGAATCGCAATTTTATTAATATCAATTTCTTTATTATTTAAAATAAAATTAACTATGTAATTGGTTACAATATCATCTACATCTGTCTCTTTTTTTGAAAATTCTACAATTTCAAATACATTCTTAAATTTAAATTCAGAATTAATATTTTCATTAATTCTAGAGGTTAATTTCCTATAGTTTAGTTTTGATTGTTTAAGTCCATTCTTATAAAGTTTATTAATAACATCCATTAACTTTTTAGAGGATCTATAGTTATCTGTAAGACTAAAAACTTCGATTGCATTAGATCTTGCATCTAAGTAAGTTTCAATATCTCCGCCCCTAAATTTGTAGATCGCTTGTTTTGGATCACCTACACAAAGTAAAAAATGATTATTTGTATTAAAGAACTTTTTTATTAAATTCCACTGAGTATTATCTGTATCTTGAAACTCATCTACTAAAACACATTTAAATCTTTTTTGAATTTTAGATTGAGTACTATTATTAGTAATTTCTGAATCTAGAAATTTATTTTCTACAGTCTTTATAAGATCATTGAAGTTAAAAATAGACAAACTTTTTTTTAATTCAATTAATTTTATATAAGCTAATTGGGTAAATATTCTTACAAATTCGGTATAGAGCCCTTCTTTTATTTTATAAATTTTATGTTGGAGTGAATTAAATTTTGTAAAATCTAACTTTAGATTATGTTTATTAATTTCTTTAGAAATATTTTCTTTGTAAAAATATTTAAATAAAAGATCATCGTTAGAAATATCATATAGAAAATCAATCACATTTTTCGAATCAAGACTTTTGTTAATCTCTTCAATCCAAAAAATTATTTGATTAAACTTATTATTTCTCGGCTTTGGTGCATATATTTGACTTTTACCACCACAGTCCTTAATTAATTTTCCCAACTCTATAAGATTTAAAAATAATTCCTTACCTTTCTTATTCCATTCAACACAAAACTCATTCCAATTAAAATACAAAAATTCCTTAAAATAGCTATTTAAATCGATAATCTTATATTTATTATTTATTTGAAATTTACAAATATTTTCTTGATCTATACTTTTTAAAATTTCTACAAAAAATGACTTATTTATACTGCTTCCAAATCTAGAACTTATTTTTTTCTTAGTCACTGCTGAAATTATTTGAGGGTGAAGAGTTAGGAAATCTTCGATCCACAAATTATCTATTACATCTTTATACAAATTATCTATATTATTCTCAATGTATGGATCTTGAGTTAAACCTATTTCAATACTATATTCATCAATAATATAATTGCAAAAAGCATGGAATGTAGTTACCTGTAACTTATAAAATTCATTAACAAAATTATCAATTTCGGATATAATTTTATCCTTGGATTTTTCCTTCTCCTTAAATTTTAAGTACCAATCCTTAAGAGTATTATCTATCTTATTTTCATTATAATTTTGCAAATATAATTTTAAATTCTTAAATCTCGAAAGTATTTTATCTCGTAATTCAGAACACGTATTTTTTGTAAAACTTAATAAGAGTATCTCATCTGGTTTGATTTTTTTTTCCAAAACATTTCTTAAAACTATGTGAGCCAATGTAAAACTTTTGCCTGTTCCTGCACTTGCTTCTATTAATTTAAATTTATTATCTAATTTAATTTGATTAATATCCATATATTTATTGAACTAATATTTAACCTCATTTTTATAAAGTAAGTAATTCTTAAATTTATTCTTTAAATATTGCTCTTCTAAAGCAATTTTAAATTTAATTATTAAAACCAGACTTATTGATAAAAATAAATAATAAATAGATAGCTTTGTTATAAAAAAACCAAGGGAAATAAATATTAAAGAATAGTACATAGGATGCCGCGTAAATTGATAAATACCTTTAGTAACAAGATTGCTATTGTTTATAGGTCTTGGGAAAGGGGATAAATTTCTACCTAAGTCTTTAATTGCAACTAACATTATTATGAAAGAGATTATGATAATTAAAATCCCCATTAAATAAGAAAATGGACTAACTTGAATTATTTGTTTTTGTGGAATAAGTGCCCATTGAAAAAAATGGAGACTTATAATAAAGAACTGTAAAAAAACAAGGATTATTTCATAAGCAGCTTTAAAGAAATTTTTTAACTGAAATTTAGTCATTATTTATTTCCTTAATGCTTCAATAAGAGGGCCGTATAATCTGAATGATAATTTGTCAAAATTATTATTTCTAAAAAAGAAATCTGGTTCTTTTTCATTCCCAAAACAGATTTTCATTTCTATATTATCTCTTTCTCCTTTAGAAAAAGGTTTATTCCCAATCCATCTATTTGTAAAAGCTTTTTTCTCATTTTTTGATTTTATTTTTGCTTCTACATATTTATAAGTACTTTCTGGAGGGAGAGGTAAACAGTTTTCAGAAAAATTTTTAAAAATATTTATGTATTCTTCCAAAATTAAATTTGATTCAATTGCTCCAGGGGATTTAATAATTTGCGATTTATAATTATTGTCTATTCTAAAAATTACTTTAGTCTTTTTTATATTCTTCTTTAAAGAAGAAATGAAGAGTAATTTTATCCAAGCCTCTGTCAAACGACTTAGACTTAGTTTGGCATGTATTAATTCAATTACGGTGTCATCAGCGATAAAATATTCTTCTTTATTTGAATTTGATTTAACATAAATTCTATTAATCTTATTATGTTGACTCAAACTTTCATATAGAGTCCTTAATAAATCTTTGATTTCTTTTTCTTTTGTAAAAATACTATTTTTGGGCATAATAATACCATTTTCAACCAATTGATCATTAATATTCAAATTTTTTAAATCATCAATAATATTATGATGATCAATCTCTAATTGCTGGATTATTTTTGTAATTAGTTGCGACTTTTGCAGATTGCTTACGTACTCCTCGTCTGGATGATGAATAAATATTTCCTTGGGAGAAATATTTTTTTTATTAAGCCAATATTTTTGTGGAGTCTTGAACCAATAAATCAGTTCTGATAATTTGTAATTTTTAATATCAGATTTTTTTTCATTCCAATCTATATCTTCTACTAAAGAATAATTACTTTTAATAATCTTAGAAGAATCAAGATCAATTATTTCATTTTTATTTAAATCAGACTCTTTAATTATAAGTTCTCTTTGGCCTTGGCTTAAAAAACTATCAAAAAAAGAAATTAACTCTTTTATAGGAAAAGAAACATCTAATTTTTTATTGTCTTTGTCATTCTTTACCCAATTAACTATAAATTTATCTCTACAGGCAATTAACAACTCTAGAAATAAATATTTCTCTCTTTCAAAAACTGATGGATCGCCCAGATGATATTTATTATTTAATAAATTTATATTTTCATTCTTTGATAATTTTGGATAATAAACACTATTCATATCTATTAAGAAGATAACCTTATGTGGAATATGCCTTGAATTCTCAATATCACTTACTAGGATCTTATTTATACGTGATTTGCTTTGATATTTAGCTTTATTTATGCAAGAAATTAATATCTCTCTAAAAACATTTAACAAAATAAGATCATCAGGTATTAAAGTTATTGCATGATTATCAAGAATTCTATTTATTTCACTTATTTCTAAATTAAAATTTGCATTAGAATCATGAATATTTTTTAATATAAACTTTATCTTTTCAACCCAACTTGAATAAGAAAAAGATCCCCTTAGCAAATTAATATATTTTTTTAATTGAAGTAATATTTTAACCCATTTATTCAAATCCAAACTTATATTTTTTGAGCTAAATGATTTTAAATTAAAAGTACTTAAATTGACTTCTTTGTCATAAATCAAGCCTAAAGTAATTCTATTTATACACCACTCTAGGGTGTTTTTTTCTTCACCTAATCTTTCATTGGCATCTAATCCCCAATGAAAACCGACTTGAGAAAGTAAGAAAATAATTTCATCCTTCTCAGTAATATGAAAATCAAAAATGTTCTGAGTTACTTTTTTCGAAAGAATATAATCTATTTTTTCAAGTGTAATTTTCTCATTTGCTATTTCAGTGATGTCAATTAAAAATTTATAAATGTCTGGATAATCATGATTATCCTCATCAATAAAAAAATAAGGTATCTTTTCCCCATTAATTAATTCATTATTAAAGATATGCCTTAGATAAGGTTTAATTTGATTAGTTTGAGGAGATAAAACAGCAATATCACTAAATTTAATATTCTCGCAAGAATTTATTATTTCTATAATTTTACTTCTTAAATATTCTAATTGTTTATTCTGATTAACATGCTCACAAAGTAATATTGAATCATCCCTTTCATTTACTATAAAATCATTGCTATTGTTATCAATTAGTTTTTTTTGTATTTGATTAAGAAGAGGAATATCTTTCTTCTCATGAAAATTAGTTGTTGGATCAATGTATATTAAATTATTTTTTAAATTTATACCTTCCTTAAGAATATTTTCCTCAATTAATTTCTGAAAGTTTGCTCCAAATTTACCAAATATTTTCTCTATATTTGTATTATTTAAATACAATTTACTTTCATTATCATCAAATCCCAACTCACCTTCAAGACAATTTATTCTATTCCATAAATCTTCTCCTGCAGATAATAAATATAAATTTACCTTAGTAAATTTTGAAAGTTCTGAATAAAAGTTAATATGTAGTTTAGATAAGTTATTATCGGAAATAATATAAATATGATTTGGTATTTTAATTTGAAAGTTTTTAATTCTTCTTAAATTCTTTATTACTTCAATCATGTATAAACAAGAAGGCTTTTCAGATATCTTTTTCTCTAATAATTTATATAAAATAGGTTGCCAAAATTGATCTGAATTTAAATTCTTAAATAGATGAATAGAGTTAATATCATATCTATTCCATTCAGCAATCATTTCAGGTCTAAAAATTAGATAATCAATAAAATTATTCGTGATCTTTTTTGTCAGATTATATAGGTCTCCATCAATTGTCTTTTTATTTTCCAAATATTTATTAATCCAATTACTAAGTGGCAATGATTCTTTAAAGCTATTTAATTCTTCTAATGAATCAATAATTCCCCATTTGATTGACTCAAAATTCCATAAGCCCATATCAATCTCAGGGAAAAAATTTGTCAATAATGACTCTGTATAACTTGATATAGTTTTTAATTCATAAAGAGCACTTATTTGATTTTTTATAGTTATTTGTTCACTTAACCATTTACCCAAAAAATAATTTGGAACAGCTATTTCTAATTTCTCAGTTATAAAAGGAGGACATATTTTTAGTTCTTCTACTAAAAGCTCACTAATTACTTCAATTTTGTTTGACTTATAGATATGGAGCAATTTATTAATTGGTTATATTACTCAACTTTAAATGGATCAGTTATTTCTGCCTTAGGACATTCGAATTCCCCCACAGCAACAAACTCTAAACGAAGCTTCAAGAAAGTTATAAATTTTTTATCCGTTGACAAAACAGCTGCTGGAGGGGAGGGGATCTTTGCTGTTAGATCAACAAATTGAGTGGTATGCAAAAAAGATGGATTTTTTAAGAGCCAAAAATCTATATCTTTGTTGTTTTCTTTGTAGTTTCTCTCCCTCTCTTTCAAAATCTCTTCAAGTGGTTCTTCCACTGTTAAAAACTTTTCACTTGCTGCAACGAAAAAATATGTTGTCATTTTGAAATTTAATTTAATTTAATAATTGACTTCATTTCACGAACAGACTTTTCCAATCCTACCGCTAAAGCCCTTGCAACAATACTATGACCTATGTTTAACTCGTTCATATTGTTAATTGATGCAATTTTTTTAACATTATTATAATTAAGTCCATGACCAGCATTAACAACTAATCCAAGGTCATTTGCTTCATGAGCAGATTCTATAATCCTTTGAAGCTCTATATACTGATCCTTTCCAGTTAATTCAGCATATTTACCAGTATGTAACTCTATAAAATCAAACCCTATTTCTTTTGAATAATTTATCTGCGCACCAATAGGATCAATAAATGCACTTACTTCAATATTTGAATCTTTTAAATTTTCAACAAAATTCTTAAGATATTTCACATTACTTTTTACATCCAAGCCACCTTCAGTAGTCACTTCCTCTCTTTTCTCTGGGACAAGTGTTATGTAATCCGGAAGAAGTTTTTTAGCAATTGCCAACATTTCTTCTGTAGCAGCCATCTCTAGATTGAGTTTTGTTTTTATAGTTTCTTTCAAAAGGAATACGTCCCTATCTTGTATATGTCTTCTATCCTCTCTTAGATGAACTGTAATTGAATCTGCCCCCCCTAATTCAGCTAAAAAAGCAAATTGAACAGGGTCTGGCTCTACAGTTTTCCTTGCTTGCCTTACATTTGCAATATGGTCTATGTTTACTCCTAAAGTAGTCATAATTTCAAAATTTTAGTTTCTAGACAATCTAGTAACCGCCCAATAATAGCTAATAAAAAATTACAAACACTTAAATTATTAATATATAGTTAATTGAATTTGAAGAAAAAATCCGAAAATATTTGGTATAAAATCAACCCAGTATTGGGATTCTTTGCAATGTTCTTTACTCAAGACATTGTTTTGAGAATTTTTTTTAGTAAAAAGAAAATAATTAATAATGATTTTTCTATACCCATAAATTCCTCGATTATTTTAGCTCCAACCCACAGATCAAGATGGGACGGTCTCGTCCTCACTATGGCAATGGGTAGAAGGGTAACCAAAAAGGATTGCAGGTTTATGGTTACTAAATCAGAAATGAGAGGAATACAAGGTTGGTTTTTAAAAAGACTTGGATGTTTTTCGATAAATCAATTATCGCCATCCCTCTCAACGTTAAAATACGCTGTTAATCTTATAGAAAAAGGTGAACAATTAGTTGTTTTCCCGGAAGGGAAAATTAATAAATATGGGAAAAAATTAGTCCTCAAAGAAGGATTATATAGATTAGCTCGATTAGCTACAAAAAAAACAAAATCAATAATTATAATACCAATCGGAATTGCCTATAGTAAGGTTACTCCAAAATTTAGGAGCGAATTTTGTTTATCCTTTGGAAAACCGATAGCAATTAATGAATTTTTAAATATTAATATTAAAGAATTTAATGAATTTCTAAATGAACAAATTATCAAAGAAGAGGAAATTGCATTAAAAAATGTCGGTAGATGAATACCCAATAAGTTAGTATTAATTTTAATAATTAAATGAGAATATGAAATTCTTAAAATTAATTCCAATTTTATTTATATTTTTAGGGAATTTTCCTTATAAAAATTTAGTTTATGCAGAAGTAAAGAACCCAAATGACTTTAAAGTACTTTCAAAGTATAGTAAAACGCTCTCTATCTCAAACGTAGAATATTACATAAAAGAAGGCGATAAACTTATAAAAAATGGTGATTTTGGTAAAGCTAAAGATTCCTATCTAGATGCAAGGAAATTAGCAAAGCAACTTGCATCATTTTACTCCGATCTAAATACAGCCTTCAAAGGAGTTGATGCAAGAATACCAAACGAAATGCAAAGGAAAGGTAAGGAAACACTTAGGATTCTGGCAGAATCAAATGAAAGGTTAGCAGCTGTTTATATAAAAGATGAAGAACCTGAAGTGGCTGTCCCTCTACTTATTGAAATAATCAGAATAATGTCTCCTAATAGTTCAGAAGGTAAAGAAGCTTACCAAACCTTAATTCAACTAGGATTTGTCGATACGAAATATAAGGGGTAATTAAACTTAATTATGATTACGAAAACAGAAGTTATTAATCTAATCACTAATAAAATTCCTAGCTCACAAGTTTTTGTTGAAAACATAAAGGGAAATGATCATTTGCAGGTAACTGTAATTTCATCTGAATTTCATGGATTATCATTAGTTAAACAACATCAACTAGTTTATTCTGCATTAAAGGAAGAATTAGCTTCAGAAGCTATCCATGCACTTGCATTAAAAACAGAAACACCAAATTAAATTATGGACAACAACACAAAAGATAAAATACAAAAACTGATTGATGCTAATCCAATAATGGTATTCATGAAAGGTACCAAATTAATGCCGCAATGCGGTTTTTCCAATAATGTAGTTCAAATACTAAATTCCCTAGGTTTAGAATTTGGTACTTTTGATGTTTTAAGCGATTTCGAAGTAAGAGAAGGTATTAAAGAATATTCAGATTGGCCAACAATTCCCCAAGTTTATTTAAAAGGAGAGTTTCTTGGCGGATCAGACATTCTTATAGAAATGTACAATTCAGGATCCTTAAAAGAAAAAATAGAAATTGAATTAGCGTCTTAAGACAATTAGTAAGTATAAATACTGATTTAGTTAATAAAAATTAATATTTTAAATCCTTTTTTTATCAAAAAAACCTTTATTTTCGTCTCCCTCTGGCGCAATAAAACTCGATGGATCTAAAATCCATCTTTCTATTAATCTTTCTAATTTCTCTTGATCGCCTTGCTCTAAACTACTGCAATTCCTTAAGGCTTGGAGATAACCATCACTATATAACTTAAGGTCAGCTGGTGTATGAAAACGAGTAACTAAGTCTTGGCAATTATCGCAAATTGATTGAAAATGACGAATTACTTTAGGATTTTCAAATGATGTCATAATTCGATAGATTCTGATTTTTATTTAGCATTTGTTATACCTTATTAAGGATGATAAAAAATTGCCTGGCCAAACAGTAATTAAGAATGCAATCAACTGAGCAAATCTTAGCTTCAACTCCTGGCAGTTCACAAGTGCCTACGAGCTCTCAAACCCCTTCGAGAGTTCTTGTTGTTGAACCTCACCCCACACTTAGAACTGTCCTTGTACAAAGACTTCGTCAAGATGGACATCTTGCGGCCGCAGTTGGATCAGCTGCGGAAGCAGTTGACTTATGTAGGGAACAGTCACCTGACCTATTAGTAAGTGCAGAAATCCTCGAACAGAATACTGCAATGAGACTAGCTCAACAGTTAGGTGCTGCCGTTATTGTTTTGACTGCCAGATCAGGAGTTGAAGCATTAGTTAATTTATTAGATGAAGGAGCTGATGATGTTCTAAGAAAACCATTTGGATTAGAAGAGCTCGCAGCAAGATGCAGAACCCTCTTGAAAAGGGGAAGAATAGGACTACAAGAAAAAGTTGAGGTTGGCCCTCTAGAGGTTCATCTTCTTTTAAGACAAGTAACGCTTAGTGAGAAGCCAGTAGAATTAAGCCCAAGAGAGTTTGCACTCCTTTGTGCACTTTTAATGCCCCCAGGCATGGTAAGAAGTCGGCAAGAGCTTCTAAGAATGGCCTGGCCCCCTTTCAGTGGCGGTCCTAGATCTGTAGATACTCAGGTCTTAACCTTACGAAGAAAATTAGAACAGGCAGGATTGGGAGAAGGAGGTGGCATAACTACTGTAAGACAACAAGGTTATCGATTCAGTATTGATAATATTTAATTTAGAAAAGCAAAAATTTCACCAATAATCATTAAAACCGAAATTATCGTCAATAATTTATAAGTCCAAAGAGGTGATATATAAGATATTTCATTTATAGCAATACCAGTATTTTTTGAAACAAGTAATAAGAATTTATCGTAATTTTCTACCCTTTGCGGGATAAGGAAATTATCACCTTTTTTAGTATTGAAATAATAAACCTTACTACCCTGACTGGTAGGCAAAGATTTGATTAACTTAATATCTTTCCAATAAATCTCCCAATTTTCTTTACCAAAATATCTGGAAATCAAGCTCGTTTTATAGGAAATTTTATTATTGCAAGTTTCTACATAGTCACTTGTGATATTAATAATTAAATATAGACCTAAGATAAATGTAATAATTGAGGGGATTTTCAACTTTTCAATTGAAATGAATGGGATAGGAATTGTGAGTGCTAAGTACAAAGAAATTAATGAACTTTTTACTGAAAAAAGAGTTATGAATTTTTCTTTCATTTTTTATAAATACATTTAATCTGGTAATTTGAAACTATTTATATTTAATTTTGAACCTATTTTATGAGCGCAAGCATAGCCACTAAAAGCTACTGCATTTAAACCTTGACCAGGGAAACATGAATCCCCTACGCAATAAAGATTTTTAATTTTTGTAGTGTTAAATGGCATTGGAAGAAGGCCTAGCAACTTTTTGCTAGGAATTGGCCCATAGCTGCCTTCATATCTTCCAAGAAACTTTTTATGGGTTTTTGGAGTCCCAATTTCTTTGTGATCAATGTTCTCTTCAAGATTAGGTAAAATAGTCGAAATCTTTTGAACAAGAAATGAAAAGTATTCTTCTTTTTTCGCAAGATATTCTTTTCTGGATAATCCCTCCCATTCATTAATTGAAGAAGGGGTAAAGGCATGAACAATATGCTTGCCTTCAGGAGCCAATGATGAGTCAAGTAAGGTAGGGATAGAGACAAATATTACTCCTTTTTCATTTTCTAGTTCATTCCAATCCTCAACAATAATATGATGACAATTAAGATCATCCCTTAATATGCTTTTCTCTACTCCAAGGTGTATAGAAACAAAAGAGGGAGAAGGTTTATAGGTTTCTGACCACTTATATTCACTTTTTGGGACGCTTTTACTTGGAATTAACCCTTTCTTTTTATTTTTAAGTCCAAAAGTATCCCATCTAGTGGAATTAGATACAATAATATTTGAGTAAATTTCTTCCCCATTTGAAAGTTTTACGCCTACTGCTTTTCCATCTTCTAAAATTATTTCATTGACATTAGCTTTGTAACGAATCTTACTTCCTAATTTTTCAATTCCAGAAACCAACTTTTCTGCAATTATACCTACGCCGCCTTTAGGATAGTTTATACCGCCAGCATGCCTATCTGTAAAAACCATTCCTGCATTAATCATTGGTGTTTTAAGAGCTGGCATTACAGACCAACAAAAACATTCGATATCAATAAATTTTAAAAGTTCAGGATCTTTTATAAACTTTCTCGCAACATCTCCAGCGTTTACAGGTAGCCATCTAGCTAAACCTAAACAAGAAAATGGAGATTTAAAGAAAACTTTAAAAAGATAACTTGGATCCTCTATTGATAAAAGAGGCATTGAATCTAAACATTTAAAAACATTTGCGCAAGTATCGTAAAATTTCCTTATGCCTTCTTTTTCCTTAGGAAAAGTAGCTGATAATTTACTAATAAATTTTTCATAGTCTTTATCTACAGAGATACTAAAGTTATTTGGAAGATGATATTCCAACTGAACAGGATCAGGTATGGTTTCGCATTTTTCATTTACATCTTTTAAAGCACGAGTTAATAAATTGGTATAACCTTTTTCTCCAAATCCAAATATCATCGAAGCACCAACATCAAAGGTATAACCTTTTCTCTTGAAAGAGCCACCACTTCCTCCAGGGATAATATATTTCTCAAGAACTAAAACTCGAGCTCCCTTGGCAGCTAATTGTGATGCTGTTACTAACCCTCCTATTCCAGAGCCAATAATAATCGCATCGAAATTACCCTTATTAAATTTCATTTTTGATTCTTTAAATAATTTATTTTACTTAATTTTGATAAGTAATTGATCATTTGCAAAACGAGAATCTAATTTCTTTCTGAACCCATTTAAAGCCTCTATAGATCTTTCTTGATAAGCTTTGTACCTTGATCTTTTGTCTTTTATTCTTTTAGTCAGTTCTGGAACTAAACCAAATGAAGCTGGCATTGGCTGAAATTTATTTTTTTTCTGATTTGACAATATTTGATTTCTATTGCTTATGAAATTTATTAGAGAACCAATCATTGATTCACTAGGGAAAGTTACTGTTTTTTTGCCCTTAGCTAATAAAGATGCATTTATTCCTGCGAGCAACCCCCCAGCAGCAGCCGCAACATATCCTTCCGTACCAGTTATCTGACCAGCGGCTAAAAGAGTTTCTCTTTTCATAAATTGCAGGGTTGGTAAAAGTAATTTTGGAGATTCTAGAAAGGTATTTCTATGCATTACTCCAAAACGTACAAACTCAGCTTTTTCTAGACCGGGAATCATCCTAAATATTCTTTTTTGCTCTGACCATTTGAGGTTGGTTTGAAAACCAACCATATTAAGTAATTTCCCCTCGAGATCTTCCATCCTTAATTGAACAATTGCATGAGGTCGATTTTTTAATCTATTTTCCCTATCAAATAAATCTCCCCATTTAGGATTCCACAACCCTATAGATTTCAAAGGACCGTATCTCATAGTGTCTACTCCTCTTCTGGCGATTTCTTCTATTGGCAAACAAGCTTCAAAGAAATTAGCAGATTCTTTTTCAAAGTCTTTTAAATTAGCTTGATCTCCTTCTACTAGTTCGTTCCTAAAATTGATGTAATCATTTTTATCCATAGGGCAATTTAAATATGCCGGATCTCCTTTATCGTATCTACTAGCTTTAAAGACAATCTCTTGATCAATAGTATCACCATAGATAATTGGACTAGCGGCATCAAAAAAATGACAGGTATCAATACCTGTAAAACATTTTATTTTGCTAGCCAATGCATCAGAAGTTAATGGGCCGGTAGCAAGGATAGTTATATTTTCTTCGCTGGGGAGATCCAATTGTTCAAATCTCTTGATTTCAACTAAAGGATGATTAGATAAAACCTCAGTCAAAGCATTACTAAATTTAGATCTATCAACAGCCAAAGCACCTCCAGCTGGAACAGAAAATTTATCTGCCGTTTGTACTATCAATGAATTAAAAATTCTTAATTCCTTTTGCAATAAACCAGCAGCCCTATCAGGACTTATAGCCCCAAAACTGTTACTGCAAACCAATTCACCAAATTCTCCAGTGTGATGTGCTGGAGTTGATTGAAAAGGGCGCATTTCAATTAACTTAACAGGTATTCCAGCATTAGCTATTTGCCAAGCAGCTTCGCTACCAGCAAGGCCAGCTCCTATTACATTTACCTCTTTTTTAATCAATTAAATAATTAATTTATTATTTAAATTTTTTATTTTAATCCAGCCCTTTTATTTATATCCAGCCCAATAAACAGAGCCCATATAGCGGCAGCGAATATTGGCAATAAAACGATAGAAAGTCTTAACATTTTTTTTAATAGTGTTATTTAATAAACATAATAACTTTTAAATGCAAAATAATACCTTTTAACTCCAAAAAATGAGAGAATTTTTAATTTTTTATTTATTTCTAAATTGTCTACTAAATTGCTCTCTTGCAGGTTTTTGAATATTAAAAATAACCCATGCAACTGCTGCAATTATTGGGGCAAAAACGACAATAGCTCTTAACATTTTAAAAAATCTGTTATTTATTAATATCTTACCTTTTATATGAGAACAAAGAGCGCGTTTTTAAATTATTACTTCATAAGTTAAGATTTGTATTTGTATTGTTCAACTTTAGATAATAAGTTGTTTTTTTTGCCTTAAAAAGGGATAATTTCATATGTACTCAGTTTTACAAAATGGGTCGCTAGCTCAGTGGTAGAGCATCCGGCTTTTAACCGGCTGGTCCTGAGTTCGAATCTCAGGCGACCCACATTTTCTTCAATTGAGTTCATTAAATTGCAATTTCCTTTTTTAAACGAACCCAAACTTTTAAAGTTAAATTTTCATTGATTATGCTCCTACATAAGTTATAAATTGTTTTTTCTAGAATGCTGAATATTAAGTGCTTTGTTAAAAAAATTATTTAGCGAAATTTTAAAATAAAAAAAGCTAAAAAACATCATTAAAGTTTTCTAATTGAAATTAATGGACCATACCCAGTAAGATGTATCTGGAAAATAAATTGTAAAGTTTAAATATTCATTCATCGTTTTAAGTCTTCTATAGACGCGGAGAGAAACATATTACATCACATTTTGTATTAACCCTTCAATAACGAATTAAGAGTTAATTGGAAAACAATTTACTGTTAATTTTTAAAATCCCACATACATACACACTAATGAAGTATTTTTGTGACATGTTTTGCATTTTTATAATATTAAGATAATTTATATAAAATATAAGGATAATTTATCCAGAAAAGTTTAAAAATGCTTTACAAAGCTTCATAATACCTGTTACAATCGTTTACATAAATTATTTTTTTCTATGACTCCTGAAGCAGAACGTTTTAATGGTTGGGCCGCAATGTTAGGTTTCGTTGCAGCTGTTGGTGCTTATGTAACTACTGGGCAAATTATTCCAGGTTGGTTCTAATTAACTCTAAATTTAACTTAATCAGTTGAGGAATTTTGAAATTATATATTTTAATCAAATCTTATTAAATTTCTTCAATTCCTCAAACTTTCTAGACAAATTTAGACTTTTAAAAAAGCAACATCTTCACAATATTCATTAATTTAAGAGTACTTAATGAAAAGGATTACAGGATTATTGCTCGAAGAACTTACCATTTTATTATTTAATGATTTAATTTTCTTTAGTAATAACAGATTATGATCTATTTAATTAAATAATCCCTGAAATCCTTTTACTTTTAATAAAATTAAACTCTCATCCCTGGTTTACCAGGTTTTTTTTTGATAGCTGGCTATTACTTAATTTTAACAATTTACAAGAAATACATGAGTCAATCTCTATAACTTTTTTGATGAAATTTTTTCGATATTATCTAAACATGTAGAGCATAATAAATGTCCTTTCTTACTCCAAAATGTTTTAGTCGATCTCTCTATATCTTTTCGACAAACTAAACATTTAAATATAGGTGTCATTACGGATCCCAAATTCATAACATTTTATTTTAATTACGATTATAAATTTGAGTAAAAATTATTTTTATATGATAAAAATCTATAAATAATACCTTTATGTCAATTCATGAAAAAGACCCGCCATATGGCAGGTCTTTTAAAGTGTGTAAGATTTTTCTAAATTAAATTAATAAACTTAGAAACTGAATGATGTCTTGACCATAATGCCTGTTTGGTCGTCTCCGTTTGTCTCTTTTACAAAAACGAGTGGAGTAACTGTCATTCCATCATTAATTGGGTAAGTGTAGAATGCCTCATACATTAAGAACTC